>DAORUD010000015.1:0-10259 GCA_035433005.1 Arenimonas sp.
CCACCGCGGGCCTGTCGGCGCCCGACATCGCGGCGCCGCTGCGGCACATCCTGCGCAAGCAGGCCAACGCCACCGTGCGCCTGGACGAGGCGCTGTCCATTGACCTGTCGGCACGCCGCGTCACGCTGGCGCAGGGCACGCTGGACTACGACTACCTGCTGGTGGCCACCGGCGCCACGCACGCCTACTTCGGCCAGGACGCCTGGGCCGAACACGCGCCGGGCCTGAAGACGCTCGAGGACGCGCTGGCGATCCGCGGCCGCGTGCTGTCCGCCTTCGAGGCCGCCGAGCGCGAGCAGGATGCCGATGCGCGGCGGCGCTGGCTCGAGTTCGTGGTGATCGGCGGCGGGCCGACCGGCGTGGAGCTGGCCGGCACGCTGGCCGAGATCGCCCGCCACACCCTGCCGCGCGAGTTCCGCCGCGCCGACGTGCGCAGCGCGCGCGTGCACCTGGTGGAGGCCGGCCCGCGCCTGCTGTCGGCCATGCCCGAGGCGCTGTCGGAGAAGACGCGCCGGCAGCTCGAGTCGCTGGGCGTGGAGGTGCACACGGGCAGCGCCGTGACCGCCATCGATGCCGACGGCGTCACGATGGGCCCGGTGCGCATCGAGAGCCGCACCGTGCTGTGGGCGGCGGGCGTGGCGGCGTCGCCGCTCGGGCGGCAGCTGGGCGTGGCGACCGATCGGGCGGGCCGCGTGCCGGTGGCGCCCGACCTGTCGTTGCCCGGGCATCCCGAGGTGTTCGTGATCGGCGACCTGGCCAGCGTGCAGCAGGACGGCAAGCCCGTGCCGGGCGTGGCCCCCGCAGCCAAGCAGATGGGCGTGCACGTGGCGAAGGTATTGCGCGCGCGGCTGCGCGGCCAGGCGTCCACGCCGTTCCGCTACCGCGACTACGGCAACCTGGCCACCATCGGCCGCATGGCGGCGGTGGTGCACTACGGCCGGCTGCAGCTGTCGGGCCTGCTGGCCTGGTGGTTCTGGCTGGTGGCCCACCTGTTCTTCCTGATCGGTTTCCGCAACCGCATCATCGTGCTGGTGAACTGGGCCTGGTCGTACTGGACCTACCAGCGGCACGCACGGATCATCGTCGGGCGCGGGCCGCCCGACGACGCGGACTGAGGTCCGGGCGCGGTCCCCGCGCCCGTCCGGAGCCCGCAAGACGCCGGCTCAGCGGCGCGCGCGCTGGCACTGCACTTCGGCGTGGCCCTGGGCCTGGTTGCGGCAGCCTTCGTAGGCTTCGTCGCTGCCGCAGGCATACACCCGCGGGCGCACCATGCCGCGCACGGCGGCGCAGCCGGGAAAGTCTTCGGCGCCGGGGGCATCGCTGTCGCTGTTCGAGTCCAGCAGCGGTTCGTCTTCGAGGGAGTCGACGATGTCCGGGGCGTCCTCGACCGGGACGTCGTCGCGGGCGGCGCGACGGCGAAGCAGGCGTGCGCTGTCGGCGTCATCCTGTGGTTCGTCCGACGGCTCCGACTCGCCGCCTGCATCGTCGGAGGATGTGCGGCTGCGATAGCCGCTGCGCGGGTCGCGCTCCGGTCGGCCCTCGCCGTCATTCTCCTCCGGCGGCGGAATGCGCGACTCCGGGAGGCGACGGCGCGACGTGGCGTCCTGGTCCTGCAGGTCGCCGCCTTCCACTATCGAATCATTGACGTGCCAGCGGTTGTCCACCGACGTCTGCCTGGCCTGGTCGAGGCAGGCCTGGGTGCGGTCGCCCCACTCCCGGCGCGCCTGCCGGCCCTGCGACGTGTCGACATCGTTGACCAGCGTCTCGTTCGCCCGGTACCACTCGTCCACCTCCGCGCGGCAGGTGTCGTAGTCGGCGGCGATCTGGTCGCGGCAGGCCTGGGTCGGGCACTGCGCGGCCCAGGCCTGCGCCTGCTCGCGGTCCTTGTCCTTGAGGTGGTCGCGGATGTTCTGCACGCCCTGGTATTGCTCAAGGAAGTAATCGCGCTTGATGACGCGGGCCGCCTCCACGAACCGGCCCTGCACGTCCATGTCGGCCATCGCCAGCGCGACGGCCTTCGCGGCGTCGGCGCGCGCCTGGTTGGCGTCCACGTCGGCGAAGAAGTCCTGCGCGCGCGCGCCGACGGTGCCCTGCGGGAACAGCGCCGGCGGCAGGCTCATGCTCACCGCCAGGCCGTCGTGCGTGGACTCGCGCGTGGGCACGCCGAACAGTTCGTCCATCAGCGGCGACAGCTTGCCGGTGCGCTGGAGGTTCCAGCTCGACTCCAGCTGCGCCATCGCCTCGCCGTCGGCCGCCATCTCGCCGGGCAGGTCGATGTCCAGCGGCAGCGCCGAGTATTCGGTGAAGGCCTGGCTGCGCGCTTCGCCCACGGCCACGGCCACGTCGTAGTCGAACAGCCGGCGGAACATCAGCCGCCCGAAATTGCGCTCCGGGAACAGCGGCCCGCCCGAACGCATGTTGTCGCAGGTGTATTGCGCGGTGTCCCCGGACTGCGTGTGGCCGTCGAAGTAGCTCACGCAGGGTTCCCACATCTGCCGCCACTGCTGCTGGTCGTGCCAGTTGCCCGGGTCGTTGAACTCCATGGAAGCGAAGTCCTCCACGCGCGGCAGCCAATGCTGGTCGAAGTACTGCTCGTAGGGCATGTGCTTGGTCTGCCCGGCGAGCGCGTCGCCCAGGTTGGACACCTGGCGGATGCCCTCGTTGGCGGCGTCACCGGCGAAGTCCACCACTTCGCCCGCCACTTCCTTGGCGGCGTCCCAGACCGGGCCACCGCAGGCATCGCCCAGGTCGTCGCCGGCCCGGAGCACCTGCTCGACCGATTCAATGCTCAGGCCGGCCTCGACCAGCTCGCAGCCGCAGGTGAGCGACCCGCCCACCTCGGACATGCCCGGCACCTGGGTCAGCATCTCGCCGGCCACGGCGCCCGAGGCGATGTCCGCCAGTGGCTGGCTGGCGCCGTCGGGCAGCACGCCCAGTTCGCCCAGGCTGGCGCCCAGGGCCTGGGCCAGGGGTTGGGCCGCAGTGTCGTAGAGCCTGGCGCTGCACTGCGGCTGCGACGCCGGCAGCACCCCCGTGTTGGCCAGGCCCACCACCACGCCGATCGGCGCGGCCGTGGCCGGCGTGCCCAGGCGCACCACGCAGGACGGTTGGGTGGCGACGAACTTGAGGGCCTTGGGCCCCAGGGTCAGGCCAAGCTCGACGGTGTCCACCACGGCGCTGGCGCAGTCCCAGGCATCGTCGTAAATGTCCGCCCGCGCCTGTGGGGCCAGTGCGGCGAGGGTGGCGACCAGCAGGCTGTTCCGGGTCCAGGGCGACATCTCGATGCTCCGCGGGCCGCGAGTGGCCGTTGGCAGCCTAACGGGGCGGGTCGGCCCATCCGGTCATGGGCCGGCACAAAGCAGGACGGCCCCTTGCGGGGCCGTCCGGTGTCGCTGGATGGGCTTGGGATCAGGCCGCGAACAGCGCCCGCATCTTCTTCAGCGCCGTGGCTTCGATCTGGCGGATGCGCTCGGCGCTGACGCCGTACTCGTCGGCCAGCTCCTGCAGCGTGGCCTTGGGCTCGCCCAGGAAGCGGCGCTTGAGGATGTCGCGCGAACGCTGGTCGAGTTCGGCCAGGCCGTCGCGCAGCAGTTCAAGCTGGTCGTCCTCGTGGCTTTCGCGCTCGTAGGCCATGGCCGGGTCGTCGCTGGTGTCGCGCAGGTAGGCGACCGGCGACGGCGGGGCGTTGTCATTGTCTTCGTCCGGCGCGTCGAAGCCGACGTCGCGACCGCTCAGGCGCGACTCCATCTCAAGCACTTCGCGCTTGGAGACGTTGAGGTCCTTGGCCACGGCCGTGACTTCGGCATCGTTCATCCAGCCCAGGCGCTTCTTGCTCTTGCGCAGGTTGAAGAACAGCTTGCGCTGCGCCTTGGTGGTGGCGACCTTGACGATGCGCCAGTTGCGCAGGATGAATTCGTGCATCTCGGCGCGCACCCAGTGCACGGCGAAGCTCACCAGGCGCACGCCCTGGTCGGGGTCGAAGCGCTTGACCGCCTTCATCAGGCCGATGTTGCCTTCCTGGATCAGGTCGCCCATGCCCAGGCCGTAGCCCTGGTAGCCGCGGGCCACGTGCACCACGAAGCGCAGGTGCGAGACGACCAGGGCCTTGGCGGCGTCCAGGTCTTCTTCGTCGCGGAACTTGCGGGCGAGCGCCTGCTCGTCCTCGACGGAGAGCACGGGCACGCGGTTGACTGCGGAGATGTAGGCATCCAGCGATCCCAGCGCACTCGGGATCGGCAGGTTGTTGGCGATCAGGGCAGTGGTGGTCATGCGGTCCTCGTTCATGGGTTTGAGTTTAGCACTCGGGTCATTGGAGTGCTAAATAGGCCGGAAGTTCCCTGTCCGTTCCATTCATGGAACAGCCAGCCTGCGGACCGTCTCTCCGAACTGGGGACAGGCCGATCCCGGTTCAAGCCCCCGCGAGCATTGCCTCCACCTCGGCCCGGGGCGGCAGCGCCCAGTCGATGGGGGCCCGCCGCGCGCCCTCCAGCCAGCGGTTGGCCTTGCCGAAGTGGCCGCAGCCCAGGAAGCCGCGGTGGGCCGACAGCGGCGAGGGGTGCGGGGCCCGCAGCATGCAGTGCCGGCGCGGGTCCACCAGCTTGCCCTTGGCCTGGGCGTAGCTGCCCCAGAGCATGAACACCAGGCCTTCGCGCTCGCGGTCCAGCGCCTGCACGATGGCGTCGGTGAAGCCTTCCCAGCCCTTGCCCTGGTGGGCGCCGGCCTTGCCCTCCTCCACCGTCAGCACGGCGTTGAGCAGCAGCACGCCCTGCCGGGCCCAGGGCAGCAGGCAACCGTGGTCGGCCGGGGGAATGCCCAGGTCCGACTTCAGTTCCTTGTAGATGTTCTGCAGCGACGGCGGCACCGGCACCCCGGGCAGCACCGAGAAGCACAGGCCGTGGGCCTGGCCCGCCCCGTGGTACGGGTCCTGGCCCAGCACCACCACCTTCACCTGGTCGAAGGGCGTGGCGTCGAGCGCCGAGAAGATACGCGGGCCGGGCGGGAAGATGCGCTTGCCGCGGGCCTTTTCCTGACGCAGGAAGGCGGCGAGTTCGCGCATGTCGGGGCGCTGCAGGTAGTCGCCCACCCGGGCCTTCCACGAAGGCTCGAGCCGGATGCCGCCGCTGCCTTGTGCGTGCTCGTCGGCCGCGCTGTCGCCGGCCACGGATTACTTGCCGAGCTTCTCGCGCAGCATCCGGCCCACGCGCAGCTGGAACAGCAGCTTGGTGATCAGCAGGCGCTCTTCGATGGGCTTCTGCACCAGGTCGTTGGCGCCGGCGCGCAGCAGGTCGCTCTGGTTGGCCGGGTTGGCGTCGCCGGTCATCACCAGCACCGGCAGCAGGCCCTTGGCGTAGCCGAAGTCGTGGCGGATGGAGTGCAGCAGGTCCTTGCCGGTCAGCTCGCCCTTCAGATACACGTCGGTGAGCACGATGTCGGGGCCGGGCACCTTGCCCTGCGCGCGCATGGTTTCCAGGTGGGCGATGGCGTCCTCGACGCCGGTGGCGTGGGTGACGGTGAGGTTGTGCTTCTCGAGCATGCGGCGGGTGGCCATGGCCACCACGCGGCTGTCCTCGACGTAAAGCACTTCGCCGCCGGCCTCGGCTTCCGGCGCCACGTAGCCCTTGATGAAGGCGGCCAGGGCGTTGAAGCCCAGCGCCTTGTCGAAGTAATCGGTGACGTCGTCGCTGATCGAGCGGCTTTCCAGCCGCTCCTGCACGTCGCCCGACACCACGATGATGGGGATGTAGGCCTGCGGCGTGTGTTCGCGCAGGTAGCGGGCCAGGTCCAGGCCGTCCATGTCCGGCAGGCGCAGCGCGGTGGTGACCAGGTTGACGGCGCCGGCCTGAAGCGCGGCCTTGGCCTCTTCGCCGGTTTCGCAGCCCACGAACTCCAGCCCGGGCAGCTGCTGGCGCAGCACGCCTTCGATCATCTTGCGGACGACCTTGGAGCCGTCCACGACCATGATGCGCGGCGTGGTGGTGTCGAAGCTGCGGAAATTGGGGTTGTTCATGTCACACGTCCACGGGACGGGTCCGACGTAGATGATGCCCGGTTGCGAGCCACGCGCCCAGCCACCCCATCAAGGCCGAACCGGCCAGGAGCATCAGGCTGCCGCGCAGGCCGGGGCCCGACAGGGCGAACTGGGTGCCGTAGCTGGCCACCAGGGCCGACAGGCGGCCCTGCATCAGCAGGCCGGCCCCCAGCAGCAGTGCGCCGGCCAGCACGCCCGCCGCCAGCCCGTACCAGGCGCCGAGGTAGAGGAAAGGCCGGCGGACGAAGGCGTCGGTGGCGCCCAGGTGCTGCAGCACCGCGATTTCCTCGCTGCGCGCGCCGATATCCAGGCGCACCGTGTTGCCCACCACCAGCAGCACGCCCAGGCCCAGCAGCACGGCCACCACCTGCACCACGCGCTCGCCGAAGGCCAGCCAGGCCGACAGCCGCTGGCGCCAGGCGGCATCGTGCTGGACGATCTCGGCCTGCGGCAGCTGGCGCAGGTCGGCCGCCAGCGAGTCGCCGTCGCCCTTGGGCTGCACCACCAGCACGGTGGGCAGCGGATTTTCCTCGAGCACGTCCAGCGCGCCGGCCAGGTCGCTCATGGCGCGGAACTCGGCCAGGCCTTCGTCGGGGGTGCGCACGCTGACGCCGGCGACGTCCGCCCGGGCACCGATGCCGGTGGCGAGGTCGCGGGCCTGGGCCACGGTGACGTCGTGCTTGAGGAATACGCCGATTTCGCGCGATTCGGTGACGCTGCCGGAGAAGCGCTCGATGTTGCCCAGCGCCAGGCCCAGGCCCAGCGGCAGCGCCAGCGCGATCGCCATCACGCCCACCGTCAGGCCGGTGGCGAACGGGCGCGCGGCCAGGCGGCCCAGGCTGGAAACCAGTGAATACAGGTGCTGTTCGCGCCAGGCGCGCACGCGGCTGCCCAGGCCGCCGGACTTCCGGCGCTCGGCGGCGGCGGGCTTGGCGCGGGCTTCGGGTTTGGCGCTCATGCCGCCAGGTCCTCGGGCGAGATGTCGTCCACCAGCTTGCCGTGGTCGAGCACCAGCACGCGCCGGCGCATGCGCTTGACCAGCGCCAGGTCGTGGCTGGCCACCACCACGGTGGTGCCCAGCGCCGGCAGCGACGCGAACAGCTGCATGATTTCGGCGGCCAGCTGCGGGTCGAGGTTGCCCGTGGGTTCGTCGGCCACCAGCAGCTGGGGCTGGGCGATGATGGCGCGGGCGATGCCCACGCGCTGCTGCTCACCGGTGGACAGCTGCATGGGCAGCGAACGCTCGCGCTCGCCCAGGCCCACCTTGTCGAGCATCGCCCGCACGCGCTTGCCCACTTCGGCGCCGGGCGTGCCGGCGATCAGCAGCGGCAGCGCCACGTTGTCGTACACGCTGCGGTCGGTGAGCAGGCGGTGGTCCTGGAACACCACGCCCACCTGCCGCCGGTGCAGCGGCACCTTGCCGCCGCGGACCTTGGCCAGGTTGCGCTCGTTCACCAGCACCGTGCCGCGGCTGGGACGCTCGGACAGGTGCACCAGGCGCAGCAGGGTGCTCTTGCCCGCGCCCGAGTGGCCGGTGACGAAAAGCATCTCGCCTTCCTCCACCGAGAAGCTGACTTCGCTCAGGGCCGGGGCGCTGCCCGGGTAGGCCTTGGTGACGTTGTCGAAGCGGAGCAGGGCCATGCGGGCGGAGGGAGTCAGTGGCCGGTGGGCGGGTTGCGCTTCACCAGCGACTTCAGGCCCGCCTTGATGCGGCCCAGCAGCGAGGGCTTCTCGGCGGCCGCCGGAGCCTTGGCCGCCGGTTCTGCCGCGCGCGGCGCCGTGCCGGCCTCGGCCGGCACACCGTCGCCCACCGGGCGACCACCGCGACGGCGGCGGCGCTTGCGGACCGGGGCGTTGGGATCCACCTGCATCGGCGACGACGGCGCCGGGCGCTGCGCCGGCCGCGTCGGATCCACCGGGGCCTCGACCGCCGGCGGCAGCAGCTCGGCCTGCGCCGGCTTGCGCTCGCGCTGCGCGCCCGGGCGCGGACCGCTGCGGTCGCGCGAACCGCCGCCCGTGCGGCCGCCTTCGCGGGAGCCACCGCTGCGGCCACCGCGGGTGACGCCGCGGCGCTCGTCCTCGGCGGCCTTGGCTTCGCGCACTTCGCGGAAGATGGCGCTGACGCTTTCGGCCTCGCCTTCGTCCTCGCCCTCGACCTTGGCGCGCGGCGGGCGCGGCCTGGCGATCAGCAGGTCGGGCTCGACCGCGGCCACCGGCAGCTTCTGTTCGATGTAGGCCTCGATGTCGGGCAGCGACATGGCGTAGCGCTCGCAGGCGAAGCTGATGGCGTCGCCCTCGGCGCCCAGGCGCGCGGTGCGGCCGATGCGGTGCACGTAGTCTTCGGCGTCGAACGGCAGGTCGTAGTTGTAGACGTGCGAGACGCCGTCGATGTGCAGGCCGCGGGCGGCCACGTCGGTGGCCACCAGGATGTCGAGCTGGCCCTTCTGGAAGCGCGCCAGCAGCGTTTCGCGCTTCTTCTGCGGCACGTCGCCCGACAGCACGCCGACGCGGAAGCCGGCGCGCTCGAGCGCCCTGGCCACGCGCTCCACCCACACCTTGGTGTTCACGAACACCATGGTGCGGTGGCCTTCGCTGCGCGTGAGCAGGCCGATCAGCAGCGGGATCTTTTCCTCGTCGGCCGGGAAGTACACCACCTGGCGCACCTTGGCGGCGGTGATGAACTCGGTCTCGACCACCAGCTTCTCGGGCTCGTTCATGTGCTCGTAGGCCAGCTCCAGCACGCGGTGGCTGAGCGTGGCCGAGAACAGCAGGGTCTGGCGCTCGGTGCGGATGGGCATGCGGCGCAGCAGGAAGCGGATGTCCTTGATGAAGCCCAGGTCGAACATGCGGTCGGCTTCGTCCAGCACGCACACTTCGCAGGCGTGCAGGGACACCACCTTGTGCTGCTTGACGTAATCGATCAGGCGGCCGGGGGTGGCGATGATCACGTCCACGCCCTGCTGCAGCAGTTCGCGCTGCTTGTCGTAGTCCACGCCGCCGTACACCAGGGCGAAGCGCAGGCCGACGTCGGCGCCGAACTTCACGGCGTCCTTGTGGATCTGGATGGCCAGCTCGCGGGTGGGCGCCAGGATCAGGGCGCGCGGGTCCTCGGGCTTGCGGTCGGCCAGGGCCGGGCGGGTCAGCAGCCGGTTCATCAGCGCGACCAGGAAGGCCAGGGTCTTGCCGGTGCCGGTCTGGGCCTGGCCCGCGACGTCGCGGCCGGCGAGGGCGATGGGCAGGGTCAGGGCCTGGATGGGGGTGCAGCGGGTGAACCCGGCGGCTTCGAGGCCGGCCTGGAGCGCCGGGTGCAGGTCGAAGCTGGAAAAAGCGATATCAGTCAGGGGCTTGTCGGACATTGGACTCTCTGGATGCGCGTCTCTGCGCTTGCGCGGGGTGCCCGGCGGTCGCAAACTCGGCGCATCCGGGGCGTGCCGCTGGCGGTTGATTTATCGTCGTCAGCGCCCCAGTTTAACCCAATGGCGGGCCCAACCGGACCGCATCCCCCAATTGAATCAGGAGTTTGAAGGCATGAGCGACCAGGTGCTGCACGTGGGCGACAGCGACTTCGAGGCCCAGGTGCTCAAGTCCGACACCCCGGTGCTCGTGGACTTCTGGGCCGAGTGGTGCGGCCCGTGCAAGATGATCGGCCCGATGGTGGACGAACTGGCCGGCACCTACGCGGGCAAGGTCAAGGTGGTGAAGATCAACATTGACCACAACCCGCAAACCCCGCGGCAGTACGCGGTGCGCGGCATCCCCACCCTGATGCTGTTCAAGGACGGCAAGGTGCACTCCACCCAGGTCGGCGCCGTGGGCAAGGCGCAGCTGGCGCAGTTCATGGACAAGGCCCTCTGAGGCCCTTCGCCCCGGCCCAGGCCGGGGCCTGCGTGGCCGCGCGGGTTGTCGCCGCGGCCCCGCCGGTGGTAGCGTTGCGTCACTGAGGCGCTTCGCGCGCCCCCTCTTTCTGCAAGAACCCCTCCCTCCCCCACGCTCGCGTTCGCGAGGTGAATCCTGTGTCTGATATCGAAAACGAATCCGGCCCCAGCGCCGAGAAGCGCCCGCGCAAGCCGCGTGCCACGCCCGCCCAGAACCCCGAGTCCAGCGCCCCGCAGGCGCCCGCACCGGCCCCCGTTTCCGCTCCCGTTGCCGAACGCGCGCCGGCTCCCGGCCCGTCGTCGGGCGGTGAATCGCAGGGCGGCGGCCAGCAGGGCGGCCAGGCGCGCGGCGGCCA
>DAORUD010000015.1:10359-31211 GCA_035433005.1 Arenimonas sp.
CAGTCCGGCGGCCATGAAGGCGGCAACGCCGGCGGCGGACAGTCCGGCGGCGGCGATGGCAATGGTGGCAACGGCGGCAATGGTGGCGAAGGCGGCCAGGGCGGCGGCGGTGGAGGCGGCGAAGGCGGCTTCCGCGAAGGCCGCAACCGCAACCGGCGCGATCGCTTCCGCGACAAGCGCGACCGCTTCCGCGACCGCCCGCGTGACGGCGACTCCGACGACGCCGGCGGCGGCAACGGCGGCAACGCCGGCGGCGGTGGCGAACGCAACGATCGCCCGATGCCCCAGCTCCCGCCCGACTTCCCGACCTACAGCCTCAACGACCTCAAGCGGATGCCGGCGCACAAGCTGCTGGAAATCGCCGACAAGCTGGGGCTGCACGAAGGCGTGGCGCGCATGCGCAAGCAGGACGTCAACTTCGCCCTGCTCAAGGTGCTCACCCGCCACCCCGCCGGCGTGGCCGGCGACGGCGTGCTGGAAATCCTGCCCGACGGCTTCGGCTTCCTGCGCTCGGACGACGCCAGCTATCTCGCCGGCCCGGACGACGTCTACATCTCGCCCAGCCAGATCCGCCGCTTCAACCTGCGCACCGGCGACGAGATCTCCGGCCGCATCCGCAGCCCCAAGGACGGCGAGCGCTACGTCGCGCTCAATATCGTCGACACCATCAACGGCGAGCCGCCGGAGGCGTCGAAGGGCAAGGTGCTGTTCGAGAACCTCACGCCGCTGTTCCCGCGCGAGCGCTTCCGCCTCGAGCGCGGCAACGGCTCCTCGGAAGACATCACCGGCCGCGTCATGGACCTGATGTCGCCGATCGGCAAGGGCCAGCGCGCCCTGATCGTCTCGCCGCCCAAGGCCGGCAAGACGATGCTGATGCAGAACGTCGCCCAGGCCATCATCCACAACCACCCGGACGTGCACCTGATCGTGCTGCTGATTGACGAGCGGCCCGAGGAAGTGACCGAGATGCAGCGCACCGTGCGCGGCGAAGTCATTTCGTCCACCTTCGACGAGCCGGCCGCGCGCCACGTGCAGGTGGCCGAGATGGTGATCGAGCGCGCCAAGCGCCTGGTCGAGCACAAGAAGGACGTGGTGATCATGCTCGACTCGATCACCCGCCTGGCCCGCGCCTACAACACCGTGGTGCCCAGCTCGGGCAAGGTGCTGACCGGCGGCGTGGACGCCAACGCCCTGCACCGCCCGAAGCGCTTCTTCGGCGCGGCCCGCAACGTCGAGGAAGGCGGTTCGCTCACCATCATCGCCACCGCGCTGGTGGAAACCGGCTCGAAGATGGACGAGGTGATCTACGAAGAGTTCAAGGGCACCGGCAACAGCGAAGTGCACCTGGACCGCCGCATCGCCGAGAAGCGCATCTACCCGGCCATCAACATCAACCGCTCCGGCACCCGCCGCGAAGAGCTGCTGATCGAACCGGACATGCTGCAGAAGATCTGGATCCTGCGGAAGCTGCTGCACCCGATGGACGAGCTGGCCGCGATGGAGTTCCTGCTCGAAAAGATGAAGAACACCAAGTCCAACGACGAGTTCTTCAGCTCGATGAAGCGCTGAGGCCTGGCCTTCGCGCAAAGAAAAAGCCCCGCTCCGGCGGGGCTTTTTCGTGGGCCATACGCCGCGCTCAGGCGTCGTCGAGCGGCGTGAGCAGCTTGAACCGGTCGGCCGTGGCGACGCCGCCGGCGCTGAGCTCCGTGACCTGCTCCGCGGCCAGTTCCAGCACCGCCCATTCCGGCAGGTCGGTCGCCTGCATGACGGTGGGGGCCCAGCCGGTGCGCCAGCGGTCGGTGAAGTAGTGCACCGGCACCCGCACCACCCCGCCGTCCTGCTGGCCGGGGATGGTCCATTCCTTCGCGATCGCCTCGGCGGAGCGCCGGAACTGCGCGGCCAGGTTGGCCTGGTGCGACTGGCGCGTTGCCACGCCCAGCAGCGCGAGGTGTTCGGTGGTCGCGGCCTGCACCCGGCCCTGCGCATCGAGCTTGAGCAGCAGCATCACTTCGGCGCCGGCGCCGGCACGCAGGGCGCTCGGGGGATACGCGGGCGGCGCCAGGCGCGGCCATGGCGTGCCGCTCGGCTCACCCGGCGGATCCAGGAACTGCACGCCGCGGATGGCGAAGGACGCGGTGTCCTGGCCTTTCTCGCGCATCGCGACCAGCGACAGCCGCATCTGGCCCTTGGCGTTGACGGGCTGGCCGTTCTCGACGATGGGCTCGAAGCGCCAGGCGCGGATGCGCTCTTCGTAGCCCTCCAGCACGCCCGTGCCCAGGCTGGCGTCACTGGTCAGTTCGACGTCCACGACGCGGCCGTCGGTGCCGATGGTGAGGCTGCCCTCGGCGCGGGCGGTGTAGATCTGAACGTCTGGCGAGGCGGCAAGCGCGGGCGACGCGGCGAGCAGCAGGGACAGCAAGAGTGTCTTCATCGGGGGGCTCCTGAGGTTCGCCCGAAGTACACCATCCCGGCCTTGGCCATTTCAACCGCAACAGATGCCGGCGCATACTCGCGCCATGCACGGAAACGGCGGCTACCTCGGCATCATCCTGGTCTTCCTGGTCGCGGCGGTGATCGCCGTGCCGCTGTTCCGTCGCCTGGGCCTGGGGGCCATCCTGGGCTACCTGGTGGCCGGCGTGGCCATCGGCCCGGACGGGCTGAAGCTGGTGCCCGACCCCGAGGACGTGCTGGCCGCGTCCGAGTTCGGCGTGGTGATGATGCTTTTCATCATCGGCCTGGAACTCTCGCCGGCGCGGCTGTGGGTGCTGCGGCGCAAGGTGTTCGGCACCGGCGGGCTGCAGGTGCTGCTGTCGGCGCTGGCCATCGGCGGCGTGATTGCCTTCTTCAGCACCGGCTGGAAGGCGCCGGCGATCATCGGCCTGGGCCTGGCGCTGTCGTCCACCGCCGTGGGCCTGCAGCTGCTGGCCGAGCGCAAGGAGCTGGGCAGCGACCACGGCCGGGTGGCGTTCGCGATCCTGCTGTTCCAGGACCTGGTGGCGATTCCGCTGCTGGCGGCCATCCCGCTGTTGGGCGAGGCCAAGGCGCTGGCGCAGTCGGCGCCGCCGATGGCGTCGGTGCTCAATGCGGTGGTGGTGATTGCGGCCGTGGTGGTCGGCGGCCGGTTCGTGCTGCGGCAGCTGTTCCGGGTGGTGGCGCGGGCGCAGATGGTGGAAGTTTTCAGCGCCAGCGCCCTGCTGGTGGTGGCCGGCACCGCATGGCTGATGCAGTGGGCGGGGCTGTCGATGGGCCTGGGCGCGTTCCTGGCCGGCCTGCTGCTGGCGGACTCGGAGTTCCGGCACGAACTGGAATCGCACATCGAGCCGTTCAAGGGCCTGTTCCTGGGCCTGTTCTTCATGGCCGTGGGCATGAGCATCGACCTGGACGTGGTGACCGACCAGCCGGCGCTGATCGCCGGCGGCGTGCTGGCGCTGCTGCTGGTGAAGTCGCTGCTGCTGGTGGCGGTGGGCCGGCTGTTCGGCGGGCTGCCCTGGCGCAGCGCGCTGATGCTGGGCGGCGTGCTGGCGATGGGCGGCGAGTTCGGCTTCGTGGTGTTCGCCGAAGCCTTGAAGGCCGGCCTGATCGATGCCGACCTGCGCGACCAGCTGTTCGTCATCGTCGGCCTTTCGATGGCCGCCACGCCGCTGCTGCTGATGGGGCTGGCGCGCCTGCCCATGCCCGGCGAGGCCAGGCCGGTGCGCGCACCCGACCGCATCGACGAAGAGTTCCCGCGCGTGATCATCGCCGGCTTCGGCCGCATGGGGCAGATCGTCGGGCGCATGCTGCGCGCGCAGAAGATCCCGTTCACGGCGCTGGAAACCAACGTGGAGCAGGTGGACTTCCTGCGCCGGTTCGGCAACAAGGTCTACTTCGGCGACCCGGCGCGGCCCGAGCTGCTGCGCGCCGCGCACGCCGACCGCGCCGAGGTGTTCGTGCTCACCACCGACGACCCGGACGCCAACATCCGCACCGCGCGCCTGGTCAAGCGCCTGTTCTCGCACCTGAAGGTGTACGCCCGCGCCCGCAACCGCCAGCACGCCTTCAAGCTGATGGACATGGACGTGCAGAGCACGCGCGAAACCTTCCACTCCAGCCTGGTGCTGGGCCGGCGCGTGATGGAAGCGCTGGGCGTGCCGCCCGAAGAAGCCGCGCGCAACACCGAGCGCTTCCGCGAACACGACGAGGCGCTGCTGCGCGAACAGTACCTGTACTACGACGACGAAGCCGCGCTGGTGGCCTCGGCGCGTGAAGCCCAGCGCGAGCTCGAGACCCTGTTCGAAGCCGACATGCCCGCGGATGCGGCGCAGGATGACGGGGATGCGGGGCGCTGAGCCCTAGCTGCGCGGTTCCCGCAGGAAGCGCGCCAGCGACGGCGCGCTGCGCGACGGTTCGAACTCCGACGCCACGTCCACGAAGCCGCGCAGCACGGCGATGTCGTGCGGCGTGCGGCCCAGGGTGTCGCGGGCCTGGCGGTTGGCACCTTCGCGCAGCAGGCGCTGCACCACGCGCGGCAGGCCGTGCATCGCGGCCAGGTGCAGGGCGCCGAAGCCGCGCTGGTCCTGCGCTTCCAGGCTGACGTCTTCGGCCAGCAGGCGATCGAGCGCCGCCAGCAGCACGTCCTCGTCGCAGGCGGTGCCGGGTTCGGCGCGTGCGCCCAGCATCAGCAGCAGCGGCGTCTGGCCCAGGGCGCTGGCTTCGTCGGGCGGGATGCCGGCCAGCAGCAGCGTGTCGAGCAGGGCCAGCACGCGCTGGCGGTCGCGCGACGAGAACGCGTGCAGCGCCGCGCAGTGCAGCGAGCCCAGGCCCTGCGCATCCCGGGCGTCGGGGTCGGCGCCGTGCGCCAGCAGGCGCGAGATCAGTTCGGGCTGGCCCAGCGCGGCGGCCAGCATCAGCGGCGTCACGTCACCGGGCAGGGCCAGGTCGGGCGTGGCCCCGGCGCGAAGCAACTGGTCCACCACGCCCACGTGCCGCATGCTGATGGCGGCCGACAGCGGCGTGGCGCCGGTGCGCGCCGCCAGCGCGGTGTCGGCACCGCGTTCCAGCAGCAGGGCCACCACCACGTCATGGCCACCGCCGGCGGCGCGCAGCAGGGCGCTGCAGCCCTGGGCGTCCACGGCGTCCACCGGCAGGCCCAGCTCCAGCAGGCGCAGCACGGCGTCGGCATCGCCCGCCATCGCTGCCGACGGCAGGTCGGAAGGCTGCAGCGCGCGGCCGGGCAGCTGCCACTGGCGCCATTCGAGCCAGTGCGACAGCTCGCGGCGGTCGGCGGCCAGGGCCAGGCCCAGCGGCGTCTGGCCGTCGGGTGCCGACAGCGCGGGTGACGCGCCGTGGCGGATCAGTACGCGCAGTGCGCCCTCGCGCCCGAGCGTGGCGGCGCAGTGCAGCGCGGTGTGGCCGCGGCCGTCGCGCGCGTTCGGGTCCACGCCAGCCGCCAGCAGCGCTTCGGCCAGGCGCAGCCAGCCCAGGCGGATGGCCAGGCCCAGCGGCGGGTCGGCCGGCGCGCCGCCAAACACGTCGGCGCCGCGTTCAAGCAGGGCCAGCGCAAGCTGCTCATGGCCACGCGTGGTGTGCTCACTCTTGAGGCAGGCCTGCAGCCAGCGCGACAGCCCGCCGCGCCCGCCCACCGGCTGGCCGCGCTCGAGCAGGCGCTGGATGGCCGCCAGCGCGTGGCCGCCGCGGTCGAACAGATGGAACAGCACGCCATCGTCGCCGTCCAGCCGCACGTCGGCGCTGGCGCCGTTGCGCAGCAGCCAGTCGAAGTTCGACAGGTCGCCTTCGCCGGCGAACTCCAGCAGCAGCGAGGCCAGGCCGTCGGCATCCGGGCCGGCGCCCAGGCGCAGCATCGCTTCGGCCGATTCGCGGCGCTGGGCCAGCAGCGATTCGCGCAGCAGCTCGCGCGGCGTCTTCTCGAAATGGCCCTCGGACAGGCCTTCGGCCACGCTGGCCGGCAGCGGGTAGGACGGATCCAGCACGGCCACCAGCGGCCAACGGCCGGCGCCCAGCGCGTGTTCCAGCGCGCGGCGGCCGTCCTGGTCGCGCTGCTCGGGGTTGACGCCCATGGCGATGAGGTGGCGCAGGAACTCGGGCGCGACGCCGGCTTCGGCCGCAAGCACCAGCGCATTGCGGCCGCGCTCGTCCACGGCGGCGACATCGGGTTTGGCCAGCGCCAGCCGCGCCAGCACCGGGGCATGGCCGCCGCGCGCGGTTTCCAGCAGCGGCGTCAGGCCATCGGCATCGCGCGCGTTGCGATCGGCCCCGGCGTCCAGCAGTTCGCCCACGATCTCGGCGTTGCCGGCCGCGCAGGCCAGCAGCAGCGCCGTGCGCTGGCCGCTGCCGCGCGAATCCACCTTGGCCTTGTGCCGCAGCAGCAGCTGCACGCCGGCGGTGTCGTCGTCGCCCACCACCGCGGCCAGCAGGGCCGGCTGGCCTTCCTTGGGCTCGGGCTTGGCGCCGCGCTCGATCAGGAAGCGCGCCAGCCGCCAGTTGCCGGCCGCGCAGGCCACGCCCAGCGGGCTGAAGCCGTCGTGGTTGAGCGCTTCGAGCAGGGCGCCGGCGTCGAGCAGCAGCGCGGCCACGGCCGGGTCGGTGCTGCGTGCGGCGTGGTGCAGGGGCGTGTTGCCGTCGGCGTCGGCGCGGCGGGCGTCGGCGCCGTTGGCCAGCAGGGTCATCACCGCTTCGGGGCGGCCGTGCCAGCTGTCGCGGGTAGCGGCGAGCAGCGGCGTCAGGCCGGCGTGTTCGGCGTTGAGGTCGGCGCCGCGGGCAATCAGTTCGCGAAGCAGGCGCAGGTCGCCCAGCAGCGCGGCGAGCATGGGCAGGGTGCGCTGGTCGCGCTCGCCCTCGGCCGGGTCGGCCGACGGATCGGCGCCGGCCTGCAGCGCCGCGAGCGCGGCATCAATGCGGCCGGCGCGGGTGGCGGCGTAAAGCTGTTCGTCGGGATCCTCGTCGCCGACCTCCGCGTGCGTGGCCGGCGCTTCGTCTTCGCCGTCGTCGCCGTAGATGGGCAGCGCGCCCAGCGGCAGCGCCTGCGGCGGCGCGCCGTAGCGCTGCACCAGCGCGTGCGCCAGCAGCGCCACGCCCAGGTGCCCGGCCACCAGCGGCAGGCGAAGCCCGTCCGGCACCAGGCCCGGCCACGCCAGCACCAGCGCGCCCGCAGCCACCACGAACACCGACAGCGCCACCACGAAACCGCGGCCCGCCTCGTCGGGCCCGGCCGAACCCACGGCCGTGGCCAGCGCCGGCAGGCGGGACGATTCGCGCCCGGCCAGGCCAAACGCGGGCCAGGCGCGCCACAGGCACAGCAGCGCCGCGCCGGCCATGCCGCTCAGCGCCAGGCTTGCCGCCAGCGAACCGGTGTCGCGCAGCGCCGCCAGCGGCCAGCCCACGGCCAGCGCCACCAGCGCCAGGCCCGCGGCCCAGACCAGCGCCAGGGCCACGGCATCACGGCGGCCTGCGGCGTCCAGCCCGGCCGTTCGCAGCCCGCGCACGCCGCCCAGGCCCAGCGCCAGCGCCGGCTGGGCCAGCCACGAGCCCAGCAGGGCCAGCGGATGCGCCCACAGCGGCAGCAGCGACAGCCCGACGCCCAGCGCCAGCCAGGCCCAGGCCGACGCCTTGCGCGCGGACTCAGCCATCGACCATCGGATCCAGCAGGGTGGGCGGGAACTGCAGGTGGAAGCCGTGCGCGGCCAGGTTGGCGCGCACCACCGCCGGGTCGGCCTGGGCCAGCTTGCGGTCCGGCGTCAGGGCCACCTCCAGCACGAACACCAGCTCGCCCAGCGGCGCCCGCACGGCCTCGGGAATCACCGCGAAATCATCGCGCGTGCGCAGGTACACGTAGGTGCTTTCCTTGCGCAGGGACTTGTAAACGTAGGTTTGCATGGGGGTACCGACAGGGTTCGGGCGATTGTCGCCGCAAATGCAGCATGGGAAAAGCCGCACGGGCGGCCTGCACGCGGGCTTTGCTAGGCTTGCCCGTCCATCTGATCGCCCGGAGCCACCATGCGCCATCGCCTGACCGCCCTCGCCCTGCTCGCGGCCCTTGCCACACCGGCGGTGGCGCAAGACACGCCGCTGACCCTGGACCAGGCGATGGCGCATCCGGACTGGATCGGTCCGCCGGTGGAATCGGCGTGGTGGTCGCTGGACGGCACGCGCGCCCACTACACGCTCAAGCGCGAAGGCTCGCCGGTGCGCGACACCTGGACCGTGCCCGTGGCCGGCGGCGAGCCGGTGCGCGTGGAAGGCGCGGCCCAGGCCGAGCTCGACGCCGCGCAGCCGGTGTACGACGCCAGCCGCCGGCGCGCGCTGTTCGTGCGCAACGGCGACGTGTTCCTGCGCCAGGTGGGCGGCCCGCTGCAGCAGCTCACGCGCAGCGCCGAAGCCGAAGCCGCGCCGCGCTTCGCCGCCGACGGCCGCGGCGTGGTCTGGCGCGTGGGCAACGACTGGTTCCGCTGGTCGCCCGACACCCGCCTGGCCCAGCCGGCGGCGCTGCCGCGCGCGGAGAAAGACCCCGCCGCCGCGCCCGAACCCGATGCGCTGCGCGACCACCAGCTGCGCCTGAGCGCAGCCCTGGCGCGCGAAAAGCAGCAGCGCGAGGCCCTGCGCGACGAAGCCGAAGCCAACCGCCGCAGCGACCCCACCCGCGCCGCGGCGCCGGTGTACCTGGGCGACAAGGTGGACATCGCCGACAGCACGCTGTCGCCGGACGGCCGCTGGCTGCTGGTGGTCACCACCGCCAAGGGCGCCGATACCGGGCGCGTCGGCAAGATGCCCAAGTACGTGACCGAATCGGGCTACGAAGAAGCCGAGGACGTGCGCGTGCGCGTCGGCCGCAACCCGCCGCTGGGCCACCAGCTCAAGCTGGTGGACCTGCGCGACAACAGCGTGCGCGACCTGCCGCTGTCGGCCCTGCCCGGCATCACCACCGACCCGCTGGCCGCGCTGCGCAAGGCCGCCAGGCTCGAGCCGCTGGCCGGCGAGCGCACCGTGCGCGTGGATGCCATGCAGTGGAACGCTGACGGCAGCGGGGTGGCGCTGATGGCGCGCGCGGTGGACAACAAGGACCGCTGGATCGCCACGGTGGACTTCGCCGGCGGCAAGCTGGTGCCCGCGCATCGGCTCACCGACGACGCCTGGATCAACTGGGACTTCAACGATTTCGGCTGGCTGCCCGGGGGCCGCACGCTGTGGTTCCTGTCCGAGGAGTCGGGCTATTCGCACCTGTACACGACGGTCCCGGGCGCAGGCTCCCGGCGCCTGACCTCCGGCCGCTGGGAGGCCTCGTCGCCGGTGTGGTCGCCCGATGGCGCCACCGCCTACGTGCTGTGCAACCGCGAGCGCCCCGGCGACTACGAAGTGTGCGCGGTGCCGGGCAACGGCGGCGAAGTGCGCGAGATCACCGCGCTCGACGGCGTCGAGGACTTCAGCCTCTCGCCCGACGGCCGCCAGCTGCTGCTGCGCTGGTCGGCCCACCACACGCCGCCGCAGCTGGCGGTGCAGGCGGTGGCCGGCGGCGACGCGGTGAAGCTCACCGACACGCGCAGCGCCGGGTTCAAGGCGCGCACGTGGCTGGCGCCGCAGATGGTGCGCGTGCCTTCGAAGCACGGCGCCGGCGAGGTGTGGGCCAAGCTTTACCGCCCTGCGACGCTCGAAGCCGGCAGGAAATACCCGGTGGTGATGTTCGTGCACGGCGCCGGCTACCTGCAGAACGTCAGCGACCGCTACCCGGCCTACTTCCGCGAACAGATGTTCCACCAGCTGCTGGTCGAGCGCGGCTTCATCGTGCTGGACATGGACTACCGCGCCTCGCAGGGCTACGGCCGCGACTGGCGCACGGCGATCTACCGGCAGATGGGCCACCCCGAGCTGGAGGACTACCTGGACGGCGTGGACTACATGGTCTCGCAGCACCAGGGCGACCGCGCGAAGGTCGGCATCTATGGCGGCAGCTACGGCGGCTTCATGAGCTTCATGGCGCTGTTCCGCGCGCCCGAGGCCTTCGTGGCCGGCGCGGCGCTGCGCCCGGTCACCGACTGGACCAGCTACAACCACGAATACACGTCCAACATCCTCAACACGCCCGAGCTCGACCCGCAGGCCTACGCGAAGTCGTCGCCGATCGAGTACGCGCAGAACCTGCGCGGCCACCTGCTGATCAGCCACGGCATGATCGACGACAACGTGCTGTACCAGGACTCGGTGCGCCTGGCCCAGCGCCTGATCGAGATGAAGAAGGACCACTGGGAGCTGGCCAGCTACCCGCTGGAGCGCCACGCCTACCAGCACCCGGAAAGCTGGTACGACCAGTACCGGCGCATCCTGCAGCTGTTCGAGCGCACGCTGAAAGAGTAGAGCGGTTGGCCGCGGATTTGCGCGGATGAACGCGGATACGGCTTCAAGAAGTTTTGAAGCCTCTTCGCTTTTATCCGCGTCAATCCGCGCAAATCCGCGGCAAAAAGCTGTTCAGCCGGCCGCGAATACGCCTTCGAGTTCGACGTCGAGTTCGCGGCGGCAGACGTCGCCGCGCAGGTAGGTGATGCGCGCGGCGGGAATGCCGCTGTCGGCCATGACGGCCTGGGCTGCGGCCAGGTCGGCGGCGTGGCGCAGGTAGATGCGCAGGGCTTCGCAGTTTTCGCGGCGGAAGGGCTGGCCGGATTTGTCCGCGGCCTGCGCCATCAGGGCGTCGAGGTTGGCCAGCGATTCGCGCAGCTGCGCGGCGCAGTCGCCCACGTGCTGCGAGACGTGGCCGACGATGCTGGCCGTGCCCGACGCCAGCAGGCGCGGCGTGGCGGTGTCGGCGTCCAGCAGCGCGCCGCGCGAGAAACCCGGCGACACCGGGCCGTGTTCGCGCGGGTACTGCCAGGCCGGGGTCTGGCGCGGGTTTTCCAGGGCCACGGCGGGCGCGCGCGAGCACAGCGCCACCACCTGCAGGCGGCCGGGTTCACCGTCGGCGCCGATGGCGGTGGCGGCCGGCGGCGGGTCGTTGAACATGCCGTCCACGGCGCGGGCGCGGCCGACGCAGAAGCGGCGGTAGCGCTCGTCGTCGCCTTCGCCGCGGTTGATGGCGGGGAAGTAGTTCCAGATGCGCAGCAGGTAGGGATGGTCCGACGGACGCACGGCCACCAGCAGGCGCTCGTAGGCCAGGGCGGCGGCGGATTCGATGTCGGCCGCGGCCTCGTCCACCACCAGGGCGACCATGGCGTAGTGCTGACCGTGGGCCCAGGCCGCGCCGCGGGTTTCGGCCGATTCGCCGACGCTGCCGGCCAGCCAGCTTTCGGCGTCCGGGCCGGCCAGGCGGGCACAGTCCACCGACAGCGGCGAGGCCTCGACGGGCCGGAACTGGAAGGCGATCAGGGCCTCGTCGTGCGATTCGGGGACGACGCGCAGGCGGGCGGGGGAAAGGGGCTGGGAGGTCATTTCTGGGCGCGATTATAGCCGGCGGCCCGGGCGGCTATCATGCGGGCCTGTCCCCAATGCGCGCCGCCATGACCGACTTCGCCGCCGTCCACGCTTACCTGCAGTCGCTCCAGGACCGCCTGTGCGCGGGTTTCGAGGCCGTGGACGGGGGGCGGTTCGCACAGGACGAGTGGCAGCGGCCCGAGGGCGGCGGTGGCCGTTCGCGCGTGCTCAAGGAAGGCGCGGTGTTCGAACAGGCCGGCGTGGGCTTCTCCGACGTGTCCGGCGCCACCCTGCCCCCGTCGGCCACCGCGCACCGGCCCGAGCTGGCGGGCGCGCCGTGGCGGGCCGTGGGCGTGTCGCTGGTGATCCACCCGCGCAACCCGCACGTGCCGACCTCGCACGCGAACGTGCGCTTCTTCGAGGCACGGCCCGAGGGCCGCGACCCGATCTGGTGGTTCGGCGGCGGCTTCGACCTCACGCCCTTCTACCCGGTGGACGAAGACGTGCGGCACTGGCACCAGGTGGCCCGCGACGCCTGCGCACCCTTCGGCGCCACCCGCTACGCCGAGCACAAGGCCTGGTGCGACAAGTACTTCTTCCTCAAGCACCGCAACGAGGCGCGCGGCGTGGGCGGGCTGTTCTACGACGACCTGCATGCGGACGGCTTCGAACAGAGCTTCGCCTACACGCGCGCCGTGGGCGATGCGTTCCTGGACGCCTACCTGCCGATCGTGAACCGCCGGAAGGACACCCCGTACGGCGAGCGCGAGCGCGAGTTCCAGCTCTACCGCCGGGGCCGCTACGTCGAGTTCAACCTGGTGTGGGACCGCGGCACCCTGTTCGGCCTGCAGAGCGGCGGCCGCACCGAATCCATCCTGATGAGCCTGCCGCCGCGGGTGCGCTTCGAATACGCCTGGACCCCGGAGCCCGGCAGCCCCGAGGCGCGCCTGGCCGACTACCTGGTGCCGCGGGACTGGTAGGAGCGGGCCAGCGAGGAAAATGTACCAGGTACATTTTCATGCAGCGGTCGGCGAACACCGGGCGTCCCGTGAAAATGTACCTGGTACATTTTCCTCGCAAATAAAAACCCCGCGGGCCAGGGGAAGCCCGCGGGGTCAGGTGGAGCCTTAGGCTGGGGAGAGCCCGGCTCCGGGTTGGATCCACTCAGGGGAGGGAGTGATCCTGCGCCGGACCTTGCATCCGACGCGCTTAGTAGACACCCCGGACAATGAGAAGTTCGTGAACGGGTCGGTTAATTAATTGTTGGATTCAGGACGCATTCATTCGCCGGCAACCGGCTGATAAACAAGGTGATTTGCGTCACAACAAATCAGTGCGCCTGGTCCCAGTTCAAGCCCGTGCCCACGTCCACCACCAGCGCCACCTTCAGCTGCGCGGCCGACTCCATCCGGGTGCGCACCTGGGCCACCAGCTCGTCCACGAAGCCGGCGTCGGCCTCGAACACCAGTTCGTCGTGCACCTGCATCAGCAGCGCCGCCTTGTCGGCATGCCCGGCCAGCCACTGGTGCACCGTCACCATGGCGCGCTTGATGATGTCGGCCGCCGTGCCCTGCATGGGCGCGTTGATGGCGGCACGCTCGGCGCCGGCGCGCTGGGCCTGGTTGCGCGAGTGGATTTCGTTGAGCTGCAGGCGCCGGCCGAACACCGTTTCGACGTAGCCGTGGTCGCGGGCCTGCTGGCGCGCGCGCTCCATGTAGTCGCGCACGCCCGGGTAGCGGTTGAAGTACAGCGCGATGTAGTCCTGCGCCTCGCCGCGGCCGATGCCCAGCTGCTTGGCCAGGCCGAAGGCGCTCATGCCGTACATCAGCCCGAAGTTGATGGCCTTGGCGGCGCGGCGCTGGTCGCCCGACACCTGGTCCAGCGGTACGCCGAACACTTCGGCCGCAGTGGCGCGGTGCACGTCCAGGCCGCTTTCGAACGCACCCACCAGGCCGGGGTCGCCCGAGAGGTGGGCCATGATGCGCAGCTCGATCTGCGAGTAGTCGCAGGCGACGATGCGGCGTCCCGGCGGCGCGATGAAGGCGGTGCGGATGCGCCGGCCGTCCTCGCTGCGGATGGGGATGTTCTGCAGGTTGGGGTCGTTCGAGCTCAGGCGGCCCGTGGCCGCGCCGGCCTGGTGGTAGCTGGTGTGCACGCGGCCCGTCTCCGGGTTCACCATCTCGGGCAGCTTGTCGGTGTAGGTGTTGCGCAGTTTTGCCAGGCCGCGGTAGTCGAGGATCAGGCGCGGCAGTTCGTGCTGGTCGGCGATGGCTTCCAGCGCTTCTTCGTTGGTGGACGGCGCGCCGGTGGGCGTCTTCACCAGCGCGGGCAGCTTCAGTTCGTCGAACAGCAGCTGGCCCAGCTGCTTGGGCGAATCGAGGTTGAAGGCGCGGCCGGCAATCTCGTGCGCGCGCTGCTGAGCGGCCATCATGCGCTGGGACAGGTCGGCGCTCTGGCGCTTGAGCTCGGCGCAGTCCACCAGCACACCGGTGGCCTCCATCTTCTCCAGCACCGGCACCAGCGGCATCTCGATGTCGCGGTACACCGATTCCAGCGAAGGCAGCGCCGCCAGCTTCGCCGACAGCACGCGGTGCAGGCGCAGCGTGACGTCGGCGTCTTCGGCGGCGTACTTCGTGGCGTCGTCCAGCGCCACCTGCGAGAACAGGATCTGCTTGGCGCCCTTGCCCGCCACCTGTTCGTACTTGATGGTGGCGTAGCCCAGGTACTTCTGCGCCAGCGTGTCCATGTCGTGGCGCTGGCCGCCGGCGTTGAACACGAAGCTCTCCAGCATCGTGTCTTCGGCATAGCCCTGCACCGCCACGCCGTGCCGGCGCAGCACGTGCAGGTCGTACTTGCCGTGCTGGCCGAGCTTGGGCTTGGCGGCGTCCTCGAACACCGGCCGCAGCGCCTCCAGCACCGCCGCGCGGTCGAGCTGCGCCGGCGCGCCGGGGTAGTCGTGCGCCACCGGGATGTAGCAGGCCTGGCCCGGCTCCACCGCGAAGCTCAGGCCCACCAGGTTGGCGCGCATCGGGTCGAGCGAATCGGTCTCGGTGTCGAACGACACCAGTGGCGCCGCCTGCAGCCGGGCGATCCAATCGTGCAGGCGCGCCATGTCGAGCACGCATTCGTACTCGCCGGGCGCCGACAGCGCCGGATCCAGCGGCGCGTCTTCCACGGCGGCGGGAGCGGCGGCGCGCGGGCCGGCGGCGGATGGCGCGGCCTTGCCTTCGATCTCGCGCAGTGCGGCGCCGAAGCCGTAGCGCGCATACAGCTCGCGCAGCGCCTCGACGTCGCGGCCGCGCAGCTTCAGGTCGGTGGGCGCCAGGTCCAGCGGCACGTCGGTCTTGATGGTGACCAGCCGCTGGTTCAGCGGCAGGCGGCCCAGCGCGGCGCGCAGGTTCTCGCCGATCTTGCCGCCGATCTTCTCGGCGTTGGCGATCACCGAATCCATCGTGCCGTATTCGGCCAGCCACTTCGCCGCCGTCTTCGGGCCGCATTTGTCCACGCCGGGGATGTTGTCCACGCTGTCGCCCATCAGCGACAGCAGGTCAATCACCTGGTCGGGGCGCACGCCGAACTTCTCCATCACGCCGGCATCGTCCAGCACGCTGCCGGTCATGGTGTTGGTGAGCGTGATGCCCGGCCGCACCAGCTGGGCGAAGTCCTTGTCGCCGGTGGAAATGGTGACCGGGATGCCGGCCGCGTGCGCCTGCAGCGCCAGCGTGCCGATCACGTCGTCGGCCTCCACGCCCGACACGCGCAGGATGGGAAAGCCCAGGGCCTCGACGATCTTCATCATCGGCTCCACCTGGGCCCGCAGGTCGTCGGGCATCGGCGGGCGCTGGGCCTTGTACTGCGGGTAGATCTCGTCGCGGAACGTGGGGCCCGACGCGTCCACCACGAAGGCGGTGAAGTCGGGGTTCTCCTTGAGCGTGGCGCGCAGCATGTTGACGATGCCGAACAGCGCGCCGGTGGGCGTGCCGTCGGGCGCGGTCAGCGGCGGCAGCGCGTGGAAGGCGCGGTAGAGGTAGGACGAGCCGTCGATCAGGACGAGGCGGGACATGGCGGGGCCTGGCGGGACGATGCCGTGATTTTAAGCCCGCACGGCCCTTGAGCGCCCGCGGCGCTTGCGCCATCCTCGAAGCCCCGCCCGAGGACCGCGCCATGACCCCGTTGCTGCCGCTGCTGCTGGCCCTGACCGCGCAAGACCCCGCGCCCGCCGAACCGGTGGCCGAGGCGCCCATCCCGCCCAAGCTCGAGGCCGAAGCGGCCAAGGACGAGCCGCCCACCGTCAGCATCCGCAACGAGGCCAACGGCGACCGCGTCGAGGAATACCGCCAGAACGGCCGCATCTACATGGTCAAGGTCACGCCCAGCCGAGGCCCGGCCTATTACCTGATGGACACCGACGGCAACGGCAAGCTCAACCGCGACGACCGCGACCCGCGCGTGTCGCCGGTCCACTGGACGATCTACGAATGGGATTGAGCCGCCTCGCGCCGGCCCTGCGCGCCATCGACACCGTCACCGACGCCGCCGGGCGTTTCGCAGGGCTGCTGGCGATCGCGCTGGTGGCCCTGTCGTTCGCACTGGTGGTGGCGCGCTACGCGCTGGGCCTGGGCTCGGTGGCCGCGCAGGAGGGCGTGCTGTGGCTGCATGCCGCGCTGTTCCTGCTGGGCCTGGCCTATGCGCTCAGGCACGGCGCGCACGTGCGCGTGGACGTGTTCTCGCAGCGCTGGACGCCGCGCACGCGCGCACGCGTCGAGCTGGCCGGCATGCTGCTGCTGTTGCTGCCGCTGTGCGTGTTCATGATCGCGATGAGCTGGGAGTACGTGGGCGCCAGCTGGGCCACGCGCGAAGGCTCGCGTGATTCGGGCGGCCTGCCGGGCGTTTACCTGCTCAAGTCGCTGCTGCCTCTGTCGGCGGCGCTGCTGATGCTGCAGGCGCTGGCCGAGACCCTGCGCGCCGCCCGCGCGGCCCTGTCGGGCGAAACCAAATGAGCCTGCACGACCAGCACGTGCTGATGCTGTGCCTGCTGCTCCTGGGCCTGTTCGCCGGCCTGGCCAGCGGCTTCCCGGTGGCCTTCGTGCTGGGCGGCGTGGCGCTGCTGGTGGCGGGCCTGGGCATGGCGCTGGGCAACTTCGACCCGAGCTTCCTGGAAGCCTTCCCGAACCGCATCTTCGGTGTAATGACCAACGAGACGCTGGTGGCGGTGCCGCTGTTCGTGTTCATGGGCATCATGCTGGAGCGCTCGCGCATTGCCGAATCCCTGCTCGAAGCCGTGGCGTCGCTGTTCGGGCGCAAGCGCGGCGGGCTGGTGGTGGCGGTGCTGCTGGTGGGCGCGCTGCTGGCGGCGTCCACCGGCATCGTCGGCGCCACCGTGGTGGCCATGGGCCTGATTTCGCTGCCCACCATGCTGCGCAACGGCTACTGCCCGCGGCTGGCGTCGGGCGCCATCTGCGCCTCGGGCACGCTGGGCCAGGTAATCCCGCCGTCCATCGTGCTGGTGCTGCTGGGCGACCAGCTGGGCAACGCCTACCAGCAGTCGCAGCTCAAGCAGGGCATCTTCGCGCCTGAATCCGTGTCGGTGAGCGACCTGTTCGCCGGCGCCCTGCTGCCCGGCCTGGGCCTGGTGGCGCTGTACCTGGGCTACGTGCTGTGGGTGGCGTGGCGGCAGCCCGCGCGTGCGCCGGCGCTGCGCGACCCCGCGCGGCGTTCGGCCGGCGACCTCGCCAAGGCCATCCTGCCGGCGCTGGCGCTGATCGGCCTGGTGCTGGGTTCGATCCTGGCGGGCATCGCCACGGCCAGCGAAGCCGCCGCGGTGGGTGCGGTGGGCGCCACCGCGTTTGCCGCGCTGTACGGCCGGCTGGGGCTCAAGCGCCTGTTCGAAGTCGGCACCGAGACCGTGAAGGTGACGGCGATGGTGTTCGCCATCCTGGTGGGCGCCGCGCTGTTTTCGCTGGTGTTCCGCGGCTACGGCGGCGACGACCTGGTGCACGAAGTGCTGACGTCCCTGCCCGGCGGCAAGTGGGGCGCGGTGGTGGCGGTGATGCTGCTGATGTTCCTGCTGGGCTTCGTGATCGACTTCATCGAGATCATCTTCGTGGTGGTGCCCATCGTCGGCCCGGTGCTGCTGGCGCTGGGCGTGGACCCGGTGTGGCTGGGCGTGATGATGGCGATCAACCTGCAGACCTCGTTCCTGACGCCGCCGTTCGGCTTTGCGCTGTTCTACCTGCGCGGCGTGGCGCCGCCCGAAGTGCTGACCAGCGACATCTACCGCGGCGTGGTGCCCTTCATCGGCCTGCAGCTGCTGATGCTGGCGCTGGTGGCGCTGTTCCCGGCGCTGGCCACCGGACTGCCGGAGTGGCTGTATGGCTGAGCTGCGCATCAGCGGCGATTTCGCCGACGTGGACCTGGACGTGGTGCACGGCTTCCTCAGTCGCGACGCCTACTGGTGCCGCGGCATCACGCGCGACCGCGTGGAGCGCGCGGCGCGGCACTCGCTGTGCTTCAGCGCGCTGCTCGACGGCGCGCAGGTGGGTTTCGCGCGCGTGGTCACCGACCGCGCCACCTTCGGCTACCTCGCCGACGTGTTCGTGCTGCCGGCGCATCGCGGCCAGGGCATCTCGCAGGCGATGATGGCGGCCATCCTGGCGCATCCGGAGCTGCAGGGGCTGCGGCGTTTCCTGCTGGCCACCAGCGATGCGCACGGGCTGTACGCGAAGTACGACTTCCAGCCGATCACCCGGCCGGAGCGCTTCATGGAGCGCTACCGGCCCGACGCGCACCTGGACTGAGCCGGGCGCGCGCAGCGCCGCGGGTCAGCCGCGGTTGGCGTAGTACGACTCTTCCGACACCGCGTGCCAGGCCTTCGCCTGCGAGCGGAACGCACGCATCGAATCGAGCGCGCGGCGCGCCAGCGCGTCGCTGGCGGCCACTTCCTCCAGCACTTTGTCCGAGGCCTTGCGCAGCGCCACCAGCACGTCGGCGGGCAGCTGGCGCAGCTCGACGCCGTGCTCGCGCACCAAGGCGTTGAGCGCCTGCTGGTTGCGCGCGGTGTACTCGGCCAGCATCGCGTCGTTCACGGCCCGGCAGCACAGCGCCACGATCTCCTGCAGGTCCTTGGGCAGCGTGTCGAGCGCGGCCTTGTTCACCATGCACTCCAGCGTCGGGCCCGGCTCCTGCCAGCCCGGGTAGTAGCAGAACTTGGCGGCGCGATGCAGGCCGAAGGCCAGGTCGTTGTAAGGACCCACCCATTCGGCGGCATCAATGGCGCCCGACTGCAGCGCGCTGAAGATTTCCGCACCGGGCAGGTTCACCGGCGTGGCGCCCACCCGGGCCATCACTTCGCCGCCCAGGCCGGGGATGCGCATCTTCAGGCCCTTGAGCGAGGCCATGGAGTCGATCGGCTTGCGGAACCAGCCGGCCATCTGCACGCCCGTGTTGCCGGCCGGGAACGGCACCAGGCCGAAGGGCGCATACAGTTCACGCCACAGCTCCAGGCCGCCGCCGTTGTACAGCCAGCTGTTCATTTCCTGCGCGTTGAGTCCGAAGGGAACGGCGGCGAAGAACGGCGCGGCCGGCGCCTTGCCCTTCCAGTAGTAGCTGGCCGAATGGCCCATCTCGGCGGTGCCGCGGCTGACGGCGTCGAACACTTCGAAGGCCGGCACCAGTTCGCCCGCGCCATACACCTTCACGGTGAGGCGGCCGCCGCTGGCCTGCGTGATCATCTCGGCCAGGCTCGCGGCGCCGGTGCCCAGGCCGGGGAAATTGGTGGGCCAGGACGTGACCATTTTCCAGGTGAAGGTTTCGCCGGAGGCTGCCTTGCCGGCCGCGCCTTCGGGGCGCGCACCGCAGGCGGCCAGGCCGGTGGCCACGGCGGCCAGGCTGGCACCGCGCAGGAGTTCACGTCGCTTCATGGTCGATACCCGTTTCGGACAAGGCCCGATTATGCGTCGAAGAAAGGGATCAGAGGGGCTGGAGGTTGGCGTAGCCCAGCACCAGCCACTTGGCGCCGCCGCGCTCGAAGTTCACCTGGATGCGGGCGTGCGCGCCGCTGCCCTCGGCGTCCATCACCACGCCCTCGCCGAAGCTGGGGTGCATGACGCGCTGGCCCAGGCGCAGCGCGGGACCACCGCCGGTGTCCACCAGCGCCGCCGAGCGCGGCGGGCCGTACGAAGGCCGGCTGGCGCTGACCTTGGGCCGCACGTCGCGCAACAGCGCCGGCGGGATTTCGCGCAGGAAGCGCGACGGCGTGCCGTACATTTCCATGCCGTGCAGGCGGCGCGTCTCGGCGTAGGTCAGCACCAGCTTCTGGCGCGCGCGGGTCAGGCCGACGTAGGCCAGCCGGCGCTCTTCCTCCAGGCGCCCGGATTCCTCGATGGACTTGCCGCTGGGGAACAGCCCCTCCTCCATGCCCACCAGGAACACCTGCGGGAACTCCAGGCCCTTGGCGCTGTGCAGGGTCATCAGCTGCACGCCGTCCTCGCCGGCTTCGGCCTGGCCTTCGCCGGCCTCCAGCGAGGCGTAGCTCAGGAAGGCGACCAGTTCGCTCATCTCCGCGCTGGCCTCGTCGTCGCGGCGCTCGAAGCGGCTGGCCACCGACACCAGTTCGTCGAGGTTGTCGGTGCGCGAATCAAGCTGGCCCTTGGACTCGGCCGCGTAGTGCGCGCGCAGGCCGGAGTTGGCGATCACGTGGTCGAACTGTTCGTGCAGCGGCGAATCGGCGGTGCCGGCCTGCAGCGCGTCCACCAGGTCGGCGAAGGCGCGCAGGGCGTTGCGGGCGCGCCCCGGCAGCGCGGTGCCGGACGACAGCGCCACGGCGGCGTCCCACAGCGGCACCGCACTCTCGCGGGCGTGGCGGCGCACTTCGTCCAGGGTCTTGCCGCCGATGCCGCGCGGCGGCGTGTTCACCGCGCGCTCGAACGCGGCGTCGTCGGCGCGGTTGGTGAGCAGGCGCAGGTAGGCCAGCGCGTCCTTGATTTCCATGCGCTCGAAGAAGCGCTGGCCGCCGTACACGCGGTAGGGCAGGCCGGCCTGCACCAGCTGTTCTTCGATGGCGCGGGACTGGGCGTTGGAGCGGTACAGCACGGCGTTGTCGCCGGCGCTGCCGCCGTCGCGGATCCAGGCCTGCACGCGCTCGATGACGAAGCGCGCTTCGTCCACCTCGTTGTAGGCGGCGAACAGGTCAATGGGTTCGCCCTCGCCGTCGGCGGTCCACAGCTGCTTGCCCAGGCGGTCGGGGTTGTGGGTGATCACCGCATTGGCCGCGGCCAGGATGTTGCCGGTGGAGCGGTAGTTCTGCTCGAGCTTGAGCGTGCGCGCGCCCGGGTAGTCCTTCAGGAAGCGCTGCACGTTTTCCACTTTCGCGCCGCGCCAGCCGTAGATGGCCTGGTCGTCGTCGCCCACCACGAACACTTCGCCGGTGTCGCCGGCCAGCACGCGCACGAAGGCGTACTGGA
>DAORUD010000016.1:0-12273 GCA_035433005.1 Arenimonas sp.
GGGGACTCTGGCGCCGCTCTTAGCGCGGCAATTGCTGGTGTCATGTCCGGAATATTCATCGCCAATCTCAACATCAAGACCCTGAAAGGGCGGAAGTACGCAAACGAAAACGTTGGCCGCTGCGATGATCTCTACAAAGAGCTGGCGGCGAAGCAGTCCAAAGCCTTCTCATGCGTCACGTCGCTGAACGCTGAAGCCATTGCTTCCATTCAGCTTGAGTTGGAAGGAACTCAACAGTCGGCGCAGGGCTAATTGATCAGCGACTGGAGTTCAGGGCTGAACACAACGTCTGGTTCTGGCCGTTAGCTGACATGGAGCAGACCCGCCGATCTGATCTTACGTCGCGAGTGGTTCGGAGCCAGGACAAGACGCTGCGAACGCAAGATTTGGCTGGCGCTGTACCTGGGCTCGTAACGTGGATTCATCGTCCGGCATACTCAGCCTTCGACTCCCTCCCGAAGGTGCATCGACCATGCCGCGCAAATCCCACCCCTTCCTGGCCGCAAGCCTCGCCTGCTTCCTGACGGGCACGGCCACCGCCCAACCGGCCGATCCGACGATCCCGGCCGAAACGCGCGCCACGCTCAGCACCGCCATCGCCGCCGACCACGACCAGGCCATCGCCCGCCTCCGCGAGTGGATCGCCCTGCCCTCCATCAACGCCGAAAAGCTCAACCGCCAGGAAGGCGCCGAGCTCATGCAGCGCATGCTGCTGGACGCCGGCTTCGACACCGCGCGCATCATCCCCACCGACGGCGCCCCCGGCGTCTTCGCGCGCCTGGACGCCGGCGCGCCCACCACGCTGGCCGTGTACTTCATGTACGACGTGAAGCAGTTCGACCCGGCGGAATGGAGCCAGCCGCCGCTGGAAGGCAAGATCGTCGAGCGCGACGACGGCAAGTCGGTGCTCATCGCGCGCGGCGCCATCAACCAGAAGGGTCCGGAAGCCACCTTCCTCACGGCGCTGCGGGCCTTCAAGGCCACGGGCACGCCGCTGCCGGTGAACATCGTGCTGGTGGCCGAGGGCGAGGAAGAAACCGGGTCCGAGCATTTCGGCCAGATCACCAGCGAGCCGGAAGTGGCCAAGGCCTTGGCCGGTTCGGTGGGCGTGATCCTGCCGGTGGCTTGGCAGGGCGAAGACGGCGGCGTTGAAATCCACCTGGGCGCCAAGGGCGTGGCCGAGATCCAGCTGGTGGCCGACGGTGCCCGCTCGGGTCGCGGCCCGGGCATGGAAATCCATTCGATGAACGCGGCGCGCGTGGAAAACCCGGCCTGGCGTTTGGTCAAGGCGCTGGACACGCTGGTGGCTGACGACGGGGTCACGCCCACCATTGACGGCCTGATGGACGAGGTTCGCCCGCTGTCCGCGGCACAGGTCGCGCTGATTGACGCGGGCCTGCGGCCGGAAGCCGAGGCCGGCCTCAAGAAAAGCCTGAAAGTTCAGGGCTGGATTGGCGGCGAAGACTACCGCACCAGCCTGGTGCGCCTGGCCTCGCAGCCCACCGTGAACATCCAGGGCCTGGTCAGCGGCTACACCGGGCCGGGCGGCAAGACGTCCATGCCCAGCCGCGCCGAGGCGAAGATTGATTTCCGCCTGGTGCCCGACATGCGCGCCGACCAGGTGGTGGCCAAGCTGCGCGCCCACCTCGACAAGCGCGGCTTCAACGACATCGAAATCGTGACCGGCGGCATCTACGGCCCCACCGAAACGCCGCAGGACGCGGCCATCGTCGGCGCGCTGGCCACGGCGCTCGAGGGCGCCGACCTGCCTTACACCATCAACCCGCGCCTGGCGGGTTCGTGGCCGGGATACCGCTTCACCGACCCGCCGGTGTCGCTGCCCGCGGTGTTCGTGGGCATCGGCCAGGGCGGCCAGATGCACGCGCCCGACGAGTGGTACCTGATTGACGCCAAGAACCCCAAGCTTGCGGGCATCGATCGGCAGGCGCTGTTCTACGCCGAGTTCCTGTTCGCGCTGGCCAACGAAAAGCCCTGAGGGTTGCGCGGGGCCGCCCCCGCGCTAGCCGCCGCCTTGCCCCGGATTGTCGGATACCCGTCCGACAATCCACGCCACGATCGCATCAAAGCGCTCCTGCTCCAGCGCGTGCCCGCGGTCCATGCGCAGTTCGGTGACAAAGCCGCGGTGCACGCGGGCCACCACCTCGTCCGCATCGCGCGAGTATTTGTCCTGCGTGCCCGACACCACCAGCGTGGGCCGCGGCGCGATGGCGGCCAGCACGTCGTGCGTGTCCAGGTCGCGGGCCAGCCCGGGCACGGCTTCGAACAGCGTGATGCCGGTGCTTTCTCGGCGCCGCGTTTCGAAACTGCAAACCGCGCCGCTGATGCATGCGAACCGGCAGCGCACATCCACGGCCGCGTGGTAAAGCGCCGTGTAGCCGCCGTACGAATGCCCGGCCACGCCCACGCGGGCTTCGTCCAGCCCGGTGGCCTGCAGCAGCACGCTCACGGCGCGCTGGGCGTCGTCCAGGCCCTTGCGCATCAGGGTGTCGCCGTCCAGCAGCCGGTAGCTCATGGCGCTGTAGTGCTGCAGCCAGTCGTAGTGGTCCGGCGCCACGCCGCGCACGGCGGCGCGCCGGTCTTCGAAGGTGAGGGCATCGGGCGCCAGCACCGCCACGCCGCGGCGCGCCAGCGCGGGTCCGAAGGCCTGGAACGGACTGCCCACGTCGCCGGCCACCTCGCTCTTGCCGAAGTGGAACTCGCCGTTGTGCTGATGGAAGACCACCACGCCGCCCAGCACCGCGCGACCCTTAGGCAGGAACAGGAAGGCCGGTATCACGTCGCCTTCCAGCCCGCGGTACTCGATGCGTTCGCGCGTGAACCCGTCGTCGTCCTCGCGCACTTCACCGCGTTCGAAGCCCATCGCCACCGGGGCCGCAAGGCCCAGTCGCTCTCGCAGCATCGCGGTCAGGTCGGTCATGGCCTGCGATGTTAACCGCCGCCGCCGTCTTGATGGTTTATTAATGGCCTTCGGCCCAAGCTGTGGCACTCCCTGCCGAAAGGAACGCCCATGACCCGTCTCCGCTCCCTGCTGCTGCTTGGCTCCGCCCTCGCGCTGTCCGCCTGCAAGCCCGCCGAGGCCCCCGCGGCCGAGCCCCCGCCCGCCCCCGCGCCCACCGAAGCCCCGGCCCCCGCCCCCGAACCGGCCCCCGCCCCGGCCGCCGACACCCAGCTCGCCGCCTCGGCCCGCGCCACGCTGATGCCGCTGGGCGAAAGCGGCGTCGGTGGCGACCTGGTGTTCGAAGTGGACAACGGCGGCGTGCGCGTCACCGGTTCGTTCACCGGCCTCAAGCCCGGCGCCACGCATGCCTTCCACATCCATGAGATCGGCAACTGCACCGCCGCCGACGGCTCCAGCGCCGGCGGCCACTTCAACCCGGCCGCGGCCGCGCACGGCAACCGCGAAGGCGGCGGCGAACACCACGCCGGCGACATCCCCAACCAGACCGCCGGCCCCGACGGCGTGGCCGCGGTGGACCAGCGCCTGGACGGCCTGCAGATTGGCGGCGGCGGCGAGTTCGACATCATCGGCCGCGGCGTCATCGTGCATGCCGACGCCGACGACTACACCACCCAGCCCACCGGCAACGCCGGCGGCCGCATCGCCTGCGGCGTGATCGAGGCCGGCAATCCCGCGCCGACCGGCGCGGATCCGGCGCAGTGACCCACCCCGCCTGGACCATCCGCGCGGCCAATGTGTACGACGTGCCGCAGCTGCGCGACTGGGCCTGTGCGATGGCGCTGGAGACCGAGCACAAAGTGCTCGACCCGCGCACCGTCGACCAGGGCATCCGCGCCGTGATTGACCAGCCGCGGCGCGGCGCCTACTTCGTGGCCGAACGCGGCGGGCAAGCGGTGGGCACGCTGATGCTCACCTACGAGTGGAGCGACTGGCGCAACGGCGACTGGTGGTGGATCCAGAGCGTGTACGTGGCGCCCGAGCACCGGCGCCAGGGCGTGTACGCCGCGCTGTACGCGCACGTGCTGGCCGGCGCGAAGGCCGACCCCGCCGTGTGCGGCCTGCGCCTGTACGTGGAGCGCGACAACGCCACCGCCCAGCGCACCTACGAATCGCTGGGCATGGTGGACGCGGGCTACCGCATGTACGAAGCGCCCACGCCGGGTTGAGCCGCACTGCACCGGGCTTGCCCCGGTGCAGCGGGCGCTTCAGCGCGTGGTGCTGCCGCCCGGCTTGATCTTCGGGTCGATCACCAGCCGGCCATCCGGGCCGTCCAGCGCGAAGGAATATTCGTAGACGTTCTGGTCGCTTTCGGTATCAATCCAGGTCACCGAGCGCAGGTCGGCGGCCACGCTGGGCGGCAGGAAATTGCCCGGCCAGTTCGCCTGGTTGAACACCGGCGTGGCGGCCGCCTGCCCTGCGGGCACCACGGCCAGCGCCACCGCCTGCCAGGCGTCGGCCGGGAAGCGGTAGCCGCCGTTGAACACGCTGTCGTCAATCAACACCGTCAGCTGCACGTCGCCGGGCGGGAAGCCGGTCAGGTCGATGTCGCCGCCGTCGGTGCGCACCACGGGCGGCGCCGTGGGAGTGGCGGCGAGCACTTCGCCAGGCGGCCGGTTGTAGCCCGCGCCCACGGCCGAAATCCACAGCACGCCGTTGGACAGCGACAGCGTGACGCTGGCGGCGCCGATCACCTGGGGCGGCAGGTCGTCGGTCGCCATCGGCGTCACGATCAGTTCGGGCAGGGCCGCGGGCAGGGCCAATGGTGCCGGCGCGCTGTCCACCACGGGTGGCGTGGCCTCGGCGGGTGCCTGGGAAACGGGTGCGCCGGCGTCAGGCGATGCGTCCGCCGGCGGTGCGGCATCGCGGCTGCACGATGCGATCAGCAGCGCGGCGCTGGTCGCGATGAATAGCTTGCGGGTGCGTGGCATGAAGTTCTCCCTGCGGGATGGCGGAGGGTGGTCACCGGGGAATCCCCCGGGACTCGCCGCAACCGTTCGGACTAGCGGTTCGCGGGGCGGGTCGAAGCTAGCAACGCAGGAAACTGATCCAGCACGGCCAGGTAGTCCGGATGCCGGTAGCCGGCCGAATGCAGCGGAGCCAGCAGGGCGGCGGCTTCGGCCGTGCGGCCGCGGCGGGCCTCGGCTTCGGCCAGCAGCGTGGCGGCTTCGGGCGACAGCCGGAGGCGGTCCGGGCCCAGTTGGGCCGCGATCTCCTCCCAGCGCGCCGGCGTCGGCGCCAGCCTGGCCTGTCCGGCCAGCGCGGCGCAGTAGCGGCGCTGGCTTACCGGGTCCAGGGTCTTGCCTGCCGCCAGGGTCTCGCGATAGCCGGACGCCACTTCGGCGAACAGCCGCCTGGCTTCGTCGGCCTTGCCCTCGCGCACCAGCAGCGCCGCCAGCACCAGCCGTGGCTGGCTGTGGGTGAGCGCGCGCGAGCGCTCCAGCCCGCCCTTGCCGGCCGCGAAATCGTCGGCGATCGCCATCGAGCGCAGCAGCGACTGCCGCGCCTGCGTGCGTTGGCCCAGGTGCAGCCAGGCCTCGCCGGCAATGGCGTGCGCCAGCGAGCCTCGGTCCACCCATTCCACGTTGTCGCCGTCGGCAGCCAGCAGCGAGTCGGCCATGGCCGTGGCCGCCAGCGCGCTGTCACGGGCGGCGTCCAGCGCACCTTCCGCCAGAAGCGTCTGTGCCAACCGGTAGCGCGCGGCCGCCAGCAGGCTGCGCACGTTGGCATCGTTGGCCTGCGAGGCCAGCCAGCCTTCGTAGAGTGCAATCTCCTCGAGCCGCAGTTCGCGCGCCCGCACCAGCTGGCTCTGCCGCAGCAGCGCATCGGCCAGCCAGGCCAGCGACGTGCCCGTGTTGAGCATGCGCTCGCCGTCCGCGGGCTGCTTGGCCAGCAGCGCCCGGGCCACGTCCAGCGCCTGCTGGAAGTGACGCTGCGCCGCCGCCGCATCGCCCTGGTCCATCGCCAGCGTGCCCAGGTTGCTCAGGCCGTAGTTCAGCTCCAGCTGCCAGTCATCGTTCGCAGGGTCCTGTGCCACCAGCTGCCGCGCGTAGTCGTGGTACTCGGTGAAGCGCGCCTGGGCGGTTCCGGCGTCGCCGCGCTGCCAGGCGATCTGGCCCACCCAGAAAACCGACTGCGCGTGGTCGTAGATGCGCTGCGCGTTGCCGGGGTCGCGCCGCAGCAGCTCGCCGGTGGTGGCGGCGGCCTGCTGGTATTGCGCCAGGGCGGTGTCGAGGTTGCCGCGCGTGTTGTCTATCTCGCCCAGCAGCAGCTGCACGCGTGCGCGCCGGCCCAGCGCGTCGGGCCCGAGCTGGGCCAGGTCCTGCTTGGCGTAGCTTTCCGACAGGCGCTCGCCCACGGACTCCAGCACGTCCAGCCGGCCGACCGCATCCAGGCGCTGGCGCAGGTCGGTGAGCATGAACTCCACGAGGCTCTGGGCTTCGTCGCGCTGGAACTCGGCCTGCGCGCGCTGCACCTGCGCTTCGGCCTGCGCCAGGCGCGCGGCGTTGCGCTGGCGCAGTGCGTCCCAGGTCAACGCCGAAAGCACCACCACGCCCACCGCCAAACCGGCGGCCAGCGCCGCAAGGCGGGCGCTGCGGCGCTGCTGTTCGCGCCGCACCAGTTCGTCAAGGCGCGCGCCGGTCAGTCCGGCGACCAGTTTTGAAAGGGCGAACCGGCGACCGTCGCCCTGCGGCCGCGCATCGGCGGCGATCGGTTCGGCGGCTTCGCTGGTCATCTCGCCGGCGGCGTTGGATCGGTGGCGCAGCGCGTCGGGGAAGCACTCGGTGGCCGGATCGCCGGAGAAGGGCTCGCCGTCGACGATGATGGCGCGCACGCGGGCATCGCCATGCCGTCGCTTGAAGGCGACGATCTCCTCGTTCACCCAGCGCGACTGTGCGGCGGCCGGCGAACACACCACCACCAGGAACAGCGACTGCGCCAGCGCGGCGTTGATTTCCGCCGACAGGTCGGTGGCGGCCGCCAGCTCGTCGCGGTCGCGGAACACCGGCGCCAGGCGCGCGGGAATAGGGCCGAGCGGAGTGTCGCGCCCGACCAGCGCAGCCGGCATGCGGTAGGTTTCCAGGCGGCGGTGCAGCCAGTCGGCCCAGGCCTTGTCGCGGTGGCTGTAGCTCAGGAACGCGCGATAGCCGGCCGGGGTGGTCATGGCGTCAGAGCCGGGAATGTTCCAGCGGGCGCTCGCGGTGCATCAGCGTCCATTCGGCGTGTTCGGCCAGCGCGGCTTCGCCCAGGGTGCGAAGCACCTGGCGGCGCTCTTCGTCGCCGCGGCACTGCGAAAGCCGGCGCTGCGCGGCGCTGAAGATGCGCGCCATGAAGCGGTACTGCTTGATCAGCTCCTTGTCGGCCTTCTTGTAGGCGTAGGCCTCGTGCACCGCGGCCGTGAGCGACAGCAGGCCCATCGCCGCCACCATCACGTTCTGCAGCTGGCCGTCCAGCAGGCGCGCGAACAGCGCCAGCACCAGGCTCAGGCCCATGCCCGTCCACAGGCACAGCGATGCCAGCAGTTCGGTGCGCCGGTGCTGCACGGCGCGCCGCGCCGCGGTCTGCACGTAATAGTCCAGCTGGCCGGAGGCGCCGGGTGCGCCTATCCATTCGTGCTGCACCTGCGCCAGGCCGTCGCGTTCGGGCTGCAGCGGCACCAGCATGCCGTCCACGCTGGCGCCGCGCATCACGTTGCGGATCCAGCCCAGCTCCACGTCCTGCTTCTGCAGGAAGTTGTCGTGCGCGAACGAAGGCCGGCTGCTGTCCACGATGCCCGCGCGGCGCCAGAACGACTGCACGCGCAGGCCTTCGGCCAGGGCGCGGTAGTCAATGTACTTGCGGTGCCATTCGCGCCGCTGCGCCACGGCGTTTATCGCCACGCCCACCGCGAACAGCGCCAGGAAGACGTACAGCATCAGGTCCTGGGCAATCAGGTCGGAATAGGCGATGAAGGCGAAGCCCATCATGCCGGTGACCAGGTAGGTGGCCAGCAGCACGCGGCTGACGCGGCGCCGGTAGGTGGTGGCCAGCCAGTCGGCGGCCACGAACTGGCGCTGGATGGGGCAGGCCGAACCTTCGCTGGCCACGGCGGCGTCAATGTCGGTGCGGTAGCGGGCGCGGTCGGCCATGAACTCGGCGTGGCGGCGGAACACCAGGTCGAAGGCCGGCGGCATGGCCGCGTGCTGCTGCAGTTGGTTGCCCGACGTCAGCCAGCGCGCCGGGCCCGCGGCCGGCGCACCGCCGCGGCGGCCGACGGGGATGTGGTGCACCAGCGATTCCTCGTCCAGGCCCAGCATGATGGCGGCCGACTGCCGACGGTCTATCGCCTCGGGCATGCTGCCCTGCAGGTGGAACGACACCACCTGCGCCGTGCCGCCCAGCAGGCCCGAGGGCTCGCCGTCCCACAGCGCCAGCAGGATGTGGCAGTGGCTGGAGGCGAAGATGCCGGCCTGCGCGTACTGCAGGTCGCGGGCGTGGCCGGCCTGCGCGATCGCATCGGCGTCGGTGGCCGGGCGCAGCGGCAGCTCCATCACGTCGGCGTCGGCCAGCTGCTGGTCGAACAGCGCCTTGGCGCCGGGCTCTTCGAAGTCGGCGTAGTACATCGTGGCCGGCACGGGCAGCACGGCCACCACGCGCACCTGCAGTTCGCGCGCCACTTCGGTGACCAGCTGGTCGGCGCCGGCCGCCAGCGGCGACAGCAGGGTGAGCGGCAGGCCGGGGTAGTCGCGGCGCAGGCCGAGGAAGAAATCGCGCACCTGGCCGCGCAGCGCGGGCAGTTCGTCGTCGCGCAGGTCGCGGTGGCCGGTGACGCCCACCACCAGTCCGTAGCCCAGCGGGGGATGACGCAGGGGTTCACTCATGCCGGGCCAGGCTCCACGGACGGTCCGCCCATACTAAGGGGGAACGGCGCGGCCTGCGCCAGGCCCTTCGCCGCTAGGCGCACGCCGGCGCACGAAGCAATAATGAGGCCCTGCGCGCGACCCGGGAGGCGGGCTTGGCGGACTACCTGCTGTATGCCACCGAACGCTACGCGCTGCCCATCCTGCAGCCGCTGGCCGACGCCCTGGCCGCGAGCGGCCACGGCGTGCACGCCCTGCTGGTGGGCGGTGCGGCGGGCGCGGCGCTGCCGGCGCCGGTGCGCGCGGTGGACGTGGCGCAGGCGGTGGCGCTGCGGCCGCGCGCGGTGTTCAGCGCCGCCAACGACGTGCCGCCCTTCATCGCCGGCGCCAAGGTGCAGCTCTTCCACGGCTTCAACGTCGAGAAGCGCGGCGACGCGCGCGGGCATTTCCGCGTGCGCGGGCTGTTCGACCTGTACTGCACGCAGGGCCCGGCCACCACCGCGCCGTTCCGCGAACTGGCGCAGCACCACGGCCACTTCGCGGTGGTGGAAACCGGCTGGCCCAAGCTCGACCCGCTGTTCGGCGAAGACGCCGCCGCCACGCGCGCGCTGCGTGCGCCCGCCCACGGCCGGCCGATCGTGATGTTCGCGTCCACCTTCACCGAGCGGCTCAGCGCCGCGCCGCACCTGTTCGATGCCATCGCCGCCGAGGTGGCGCGGGGCGACCGCTACTGGCTGCTCACGCTGCACCCCAAGTGCAGCACGTCCCTGTTCGAACGCTACCGCGCGCTGGCGGGCCCGAACGCGGCGTTCTTCGAAACCGAACAGCTGGTCAGCGCCCAGCGCGCCGCCGACGTGCTGCTGGCCGACACCACGTCGGTGGTGTCGGAGTTCGTGGTGCAGCGCAAGCCGGTGGTGACCTTCCGCAACCGCGCGCCCAAGCCGCACATGTTGGATTTCGACGACGCCTCCGCGCTGCCGGCCCTGCTGGCGCGCGCGTTCGCGCCCGACGCCGCGCTGCAGTCGGCCATCGCCGCGTATGCCGACCACATCCACCCGCAGCGCGACGGGCGGTCGTCCGAACGCGTCATCGCCGCCACCGACGCGCTGCTGGCCGGCCAGTTCGGCCCGCTGCGGCGGCGCCCGCTGGGCGCCTTCGTGCGCGGGCTGCAGATCCGCCGCGAGCTGGGCTACTGGGGCCGCGGCGCCTGAGCGCTCAGCGCTTGCGGCCCAGTTCGAGCAGGAAGATGCCGTCGCCGCCTTCGCGCAGGCCGTAGCCCAGCTGCAGCGGGCCCAGCCAGGAGTCGAAGCCGAAGTACAGGCTGGCGTGCAGTTCGTCCTCGCCGTCGTCCATGTCCTGGCCGGTCTGCCACAGGCGGCCGTATTCCAGCGTGCCGCCCAGCACCGCGGGCCGGCTGAGCACGCGCCCGAGTTCGTAGGTGTAGCCGCCGTAGGCCAGGGCGTAGTTGGGCACCGCGCGCTCGGTGGGGCGGTAGCCGGCGAAGCGGGTGAGGCCGCCGATCAGGAACAGGCTCTGGATCGGGATCACGTCGTCGCTGGAGGCGTGGTAGCGCAGCCCGGCGAAGCCCGAGTGCTTGCCGATGGCGCGCGCGTGCAGCACGTCGAAGTTGGTTTGTTCGAACGCGGTGTCGGCGCCCAGCGACGGGCGCGACACCACCTGGCTCAGCGTGGCCAGCGTGCCGGCGCGCGGCACGTAGCTGCTGTCGATGCGGTCGTAGGTGAGCGCGAACTCGGCTTCGCCGATGTCATAGCGCAGGCCGTCGAAAACCGGGTCGCCCACGTCCAGTTCGGCCTTGCCGGTGCGGCGGCGCAGGCCCAGCGTGGCGGCGCCGTAGTTGCCGAACTCGCGGCCCAGCAGCAGTTCGCCGCCCCAGCTGGGCGCGCGGTAGTTGGCCAGGCGCGTGCCGTCGGGCGCGAACAGGCCGAACTTCGGGCTTTCGTAGCCCAGCGACGCGTTGGTGAACCAGTCGCTGTCGGTGCCCAGCGGCTGGTAGTAGTCCAGCAGCAGTCCCGGTTCGTCGCCGATCTGCAGCAGGCCGCGCAGCTCGCCGCCGGCGGCGTTCACGGGCGAGCGCAGCACGCCCAGGCGCAGGTTCACGAAGAAGTCGCCCTGGAAGTCCGAGTACACGCTCAGGCCGCTTTCCAGGTAGTTCGGGCCGTAGCTGTGCGGCACCACGGTCACCACCACGCCGGTCTTGCCGTCTTCTTCCACCAGGTCGTAGGTGGCCAGGTCCAGCGTGTCCAGGCCGTAGATGCGCTGCAGGTTGTCTTCCAGCCGGTGGGTGTCCAGCGGCTTGCCCGGCGCGATGTCTATGCGCGAGAGCAGGAACTGGTCGGAGTAGCGGCTGCGGTTGTCCAGGCGCACGAAGTGCACCACCGGCACCTGCGTTGACGGCGCCGGGCGCGCGGCCACCACTTCCCGGAAATCGCCGCGGGCGATGGCCAGCGCGGCCAGGCGCGGGCGGATGGCGTCCATGCCTTGCTCGCCGATCTTCATCGCCAGGTCGATCTTCTCGAACGCCGAGGTGGACACCTGGTTGCCCAGCGGCGGCAGTATCAGGAAGTCTTTTTCGCCCAGGGTTTCCACCTGGCTGCGCGCGCTGCCCACGGTCATGAAGCCGCTGATCTGGTCGACGATGGCGAACAGGCTGGCGCCTTCGTCCAGCGCCGCCAGCGGCGTGCCCACGTCCACCGCGATCACCACGTCGGCGCCCATCGCGCGCACCACGTCCACCGGCACCTGGTTGGCCAGGCCGCCGTCCACCAGCACGCGCTGGTCCATCACCACCGGCTTGAAGATGCCGGGGATGGACATGCTGGCGCGCATGGCCAGGGCCAGGTTGCCGCGGCCCAGCACCACGGCCTGCCCGGTGTTGAGGTCGGTGGCCACGGCGCGGAAGGGAATGGGCAGGGCGTCGAAATCGTCGCGCACCGCCACCGGCTGGGTCAGGCGCTCAAGCAGCAGCAGGACGCGTTCGCCCGACAGCACGCCGGGCGCGATCTTCAGGCCGTCGTTGCCGATGCCGGGCTTGGCAGGGACCAGGGCCAGGTCGTCGTCACGCTTGCGGCGGTAGGTGCGCTGCGGGCGGTCCAGGCGGTCGTTGAACATGCGCGGCCAGTCCAGCGCGCGCATCTCGCGCTCGATGTCGGCGGCGGTCATGCCCGACGCATACAGCCCGCCCACCAGCGCGCCCATGCTGGTGCCGGCGATGCAGTCCACGGGCACGCGCAGGCGTTCGAGCTCCTTGAGCACGCTCACGTGGGCGAAGCCGCGCGCGCCGCCGCCGCCCAGCACCAGGCCCACGCGCGGGCGGGTGTCGCCGGGGGCGCGCGCGCCGCATTGGGCGCCGGTGTCGGGGGTCGCCGCAGCCGTGTCGGTGGCGGCGGCCTGCGAAGGTGGCGCCCAGCACGCGGCCAGGGCCAGCAGGGGAAGCAT
>DAORUD010000016.1:12373-29979 GCA_035433005.1 Arenimonas sp.
CGGCGGCCTGCGAAGGTGGCGCCCAGCACGCGGCCAGGGCCAGCAGGGGAAGCATCAGGCGAAGGACGGCAGGCATGGCGGGCTCCAGGGGTGCCGCATTGTCGGGCAAGCGCCGTGCCCCCACTACCCGCGCCGCGTCTGCGCCGGTGCCGCGGTTCAGTCGCGCAGCACGTCGCGGGGGTCGCGGCCGGCCGGGCAGTGGTCGAAGGTGACCGGGATGCCGTGGGCCTCGAGCACCGCGGCCATCTGCCGCTGGCGGATCTGGAAATGGTCGAAGGCGCGCGACAGGCGGTCGCTGTCCAGGCCGGGCGGGGCGAAGCCGCCCTGCATCCACGCTTCGTCGTCCAGCAGGGCCAGGCGCACTTCGCCGTGGGCGTAGCGGGCCAGGGGTTCGGGCGGGGCGTCGAGCCACTGTTCCTGGTCGGGCGCCAGCAGCGCGGTTTCCACCAGCGGCCACAGCGGGGCCAGGCCGGCGTGTTCGTACTGCAGGGCCATCATGGCGGCCAGGTCGTTGAGCGTGAGCAGGCGGGCGTGTTCGACGCGGGTGGCGAACCCTTCCTGGGCCAGCAGGGCGGTGTCGGCGCCGGCCATGCCGGTGTCCAGCAGCACCTGTTCCATGCGCTCGCCGACCACGGCGATGTCGGCCGCGTCGCCGCGCACCAGCAGCGGCAGCAGGCGCAGCGGGCCGTGGGCGTGTTCGGCGGCGGGCTGCAGCGCACCGGGCAGGCCCTCGTCGCCTGCGCCGAAACCGATCACGCGGCCGCCGGCGGCACCGGGCGCGCGCGCCACCAGGCGCTCGAGTTCGGCGTGCAGCGGGTAGCCCGGGCGCAGCAGCTCCACCGGGTCGAACAGCGCGGCCACCAGGCCCAGGTCCAGCGCCGCGGCCTCGGGCACGAGCCTGGCCAGGTCGCGCGCCACCAGCCCGGCCAGCGCGCCGGCGGCCTCGGGCGACAGCCGCGACCGGCCCACGTCCGCGCCGGGCGAGAGTTCGATGGCGAAGGCGCCCAGGCAGCTCAGGGATGGTTTTTGCATGGGCATACGGTGGCGTCGGGTTATGATTCCCATCATACCCGCGCACCACTGTCGCAAGGAGTGAAGCCGATGTTGCCCACCCGTCGAGTCGCCATCATTGGCGGCGTCCGCATCCCCTTCTGCCGCAACAACACGGCGTACCACGACGTGGGCAACCTGGGCATGTCGATCAAGACGCTCGGCGCACTGGTGGAAAAGTTCAAGCTGCACGGCGAAGTGCTGGGCGAAGTGGCCATGGGCGCCGTGCTCAAGCACAGCAGCGACTGGAACCTGGGCCGCGAGGCCGCGCTGTCGTCGGGCCTGTCGCCGGCCACGCCGGGCATCACGCTGCAGCGCGCCTGCGGCACCGGCCTGGACACGGTGATCACGGTGGCCAACAAGATTGCCCTGGGGCAGATCGAAGCGGGCATCGGCGGCGGTTCCGACACCACGTCCGACGTGCCAATCGTGGTGAACAAGCGCCTGCGCCGCCGGCTGCTGGACGCCAACATGGCGCGCAGCTTCGGTGCGCGGCTGAAGGCGTTCAAGGGCTTTTCGTTCAAGGAATTCAAGCCCGAGTTCCCGGGCGTGGGCGAGCCGCGCACCGGCAAGTCCATGGGTGAGCACTGCGAGATGATGGCCAAGGAATGGCAGATTCCGCGCGAAGCTCAGGACGCGCTGGCCGCGGCTTCGCACAAGAACGCCGCCGCGGCCTACGAGCGCGGCTTCTACGCGGACCTCGTTGCGCCGTTCCGCGGCCTGGAGCGCGACAACATCCTGCGTCCCGACACGTCGCTGGAAAAACTCGCCACGCTCAAGCCCGCCTTCGACAAGACCTCGGGCCAGGGCACGCTGACCGCGGGCAACTCCACGCCGCTCACCGACGGCGCGTCGGCCGCGCTGCTGGCCTCGGAAGACTGGGCGCGCGCGCACGACCTGGAAATCCAGGCCTACCTGGTGGACGCGCAGGTGGCGGCGGTGGACTTCGTGCACGGCGAAGGCCTGCTGATGGCGCCGGCCTGGGCGGTGGCGCAGCTGCTCAAGCGCAACAAGCTCACGCTGCAGGATTTCGACTTCTACGAAATCCACGAAGCGTTCGCGGCCCAGGTGCTGTGCACGCTCAAGGCCTGGGAAGACGAAGAGTTCTGCAAGACCAAGCTCGGCGCCGACGGCGCGCTGGGCAGCATTGACCGCAGCAAGCTCAACGTGGTCGGCAGCTCGCTGGCCCTGGGCCACCCGTTCGCCGCCACCGGCGCGCGCATCGTCGCCACCGCCGCCAAGCTGCTGAAGGAAAAAGGCTCCGGCCGCGCCCTCATCTCCATCTGCACCGCCGGCGGCATGGGCGTCGCCGCCATCGTCGAGCGCTAAAACGGGGTCAGATCAACTTATCCCGCAAGAACGGCAATAACGGGGTCAGATGAACTTATCCCGCCAAATTCTGCGCGTGTTGCCACGGCTATCCCCGGGATAAGTTCATCTGACCCCGTTATTGCCGTTCTTGCCGTTCTTGCGGCGCGGGATAAGTTGATCTGACCCCGTTTTAGCGGAGCTGGGGGATGCCGTGTTCGTTGCGGCGTTCGGCGACGGCCTGGTCGGCGATTTGTTCGCGCAGGCTGCGGCCGTCGAGGGCGAGGGGGGCTTCGCCGCGGGCCACGCGCAGGGCGTTGGCGTAGGCCAGGGGTGCGCGGGCAGCGTCGTTCTGCGCCATCAGCGTGTCGCCGAGGACTTCCCACGCGTCGGCGCCGGCGCCCTGGGCCAGCGCCCGGTGCAGGGTGCTTTCGGCCTTCGCCCACTGCTGCTGCCCGAACTGCAGGCGGCCCAGCGTGACCAGCAGGGCCGGGCGGTTGCCGTGCGCCGGCAGCCAGGCCTCGGCGCGTGCCAGGCGCGGGGTGTCGCGGCCCGAGCGCAGCTGGCCGAACAGCGCCACCAGGCCCTCGTCCCACTGCGCGTCAATGGCGTCGGCCAGCGCGTCGGCGCCCGGTTTTTCGAAGCCCAGCTGCGTGGCGCGCCGGGCGAATGCGGCGGCCACCGGCGGCGCCTGCTGCAGCCGCAGCGGATGCGCGTTCCAGCGCTGCAGCAGCGTGTCGGCCTGCGCCTGTTCCAGCGCGGCGGCGGCGAGTTCGAGTTCGAGCGCGGCCAACTGTTCGGGCGGCAGGGCCTGTTCGCGGCGCAGCGTGTTGAGGTGGGCGGTGGCGTCCTGCGCGCGGCCGGTGGCAGCCATCGCGCGCGCCTGCAGCCACAGCGCGCGCGGCGGCAGCGGCGTCGGCAGGGTGGCCAGTGCGGCCAGCACGTCGTCGTGGCGGCCCTGGTCGGCCAGCTGCGTGGCCTGTTCCAGCGCCGCGCTGGGCGCGTCGTGCGCCAGCAGGGCGGCCTGGTGCAGGGCCGCGGCTTCGACATTGCCCGCGGCCGCCGCGGCGCGGCGGGCGGCCAGCAGCGCCGGCGTGCGCACGGTGTCGTCTTCGGCGGCCTTGGCCAGCAGCGATTCGGCGCGCTGCCAGCGGCCCTGGTGCAGCGCCTCCAGGCCACTCACCAGGCGGTTGCGCGCCTGCTGCCGCGCGTGGCGGCGCCAGGCCTGCACCGGCAGCTGCAGCAGCCACCACAGGCCCCAGAGCGCAAACCACAGCAGGCCCCAAGCCATGACGAAGTAGGCCAGCGTGGTGGTGTAGGTGAGGCCGCGGAAGCGCACCACCACGTCGCCCATGTCCTGCGCGAACCAGCTCCAGCCCAGCGCACCCAGGGCCGCCAGCGCCAGCCACCAGAGCAGGCTTCGGTAGAGGTTCACGGGCCCGGGGTCCGGCTTCGGCGCAGGTCGCGCAGCTGCTGCAGGCTGGCGCCCTGCATCGGCAGGTCGGGCACCAGGGCCTGCTTGCCCAGCGCGGCCAGGCGTTCGCGGCGTTCGCGCAGGGTGGCGTCGTTGGCGTACAGCCGCTGCAGCCACGAGTCCACGCGGACCAGGCTGGCGCGGAACGAGGCCTCGTCGCGGCGGTCCAGCGCGGTGCGGGCCAGGGCCAGGTCCAGCCCCAGCGCGGCTTCGCCGGTGGCGCGGTCGGACGGCGAAATCAGGTCCTGGCCGCTGCTGGGCCGCACCTGCACCACGGCGTCCATCACCCGCTGCCAGCCCGGGCGCGGGCCGCCGGCGGTGGCCGGGGCGCCGGGCGCACGGCTGGCCAGCGTGGGCAGCCGGGCTTCGAGCGCGTCGAGTTCGGCCGCGGCTTGCGCACGCGGGTCCGCGGGCAGGGCGCGCAGGGCCGCCAGCTCCTGGCCCAGGGTCTGCCGCAGGCTGATGAACTGCGGGTCGGTCATCGGCTCCAGCACCGCGTGCGCCAGCGCGGTGGCGTGGATGGCGCCCTGCAGGTCGCCGCCGATGCCCAGGCGCGACTGGGCCTGGCTCAGCAGCAGTTCGGCCTCGTCCAGCCGCAGCGCTTCGCGGCCTTCGCCGGCCTGCGCGGAAAGTTCACGCAGGCTGTCTTCCAGGATGGCGGCGCGTTGGCCCACGCCCAGCACTTCTTCGCGCAGCAGCCCGGTGCGGGCGGTGGTGTCGGTGAGCCGCTGGTCCATGTTCTGCTGCGTGCGGCGCAGGGTGGTGATGGCCTGTTCGGCTTCCAGCAGGCGCGCGTCCAGGGCTTCGGGGCTCAGGTCGGGGCCTTCCTCGGCCACCGGTGTGAACAGGTGCCAGGCCCGCCACGCGCCATAGCCGCCGGCGGCCAGGACGGACAGCACCAGCAGCCATCCAAGGGCACCAAAAGCGCGGCGCGGCGCCGGGGAGTCGGGGGATTGGTCAAGCACGGCGTGCATTACCCGAAGAAAACGCGAAACCAGCCGCAATCCTACCGGAAGCGCCCCGAGCCGACATCCGCGGCCAGCGCGGCCAGCAGATGCGAGGGCGCGGCGCCCTGCGCCAGCACGATCGCGCCGAAACCCTGCGACGCCAGCATGGCCGCCAGCCTGGGGCTGCTGGCCACGGCCGGGCGCGCGCGCAGACGCGCGCGGGCGGAGGCGTCCAGCCGCAGCCACAGGCCATCGAAGGCTTCCGCGCTGCTCACCAGCAGCGCGCAGTTCGCGGGCATGTGCTCCAGCCGCCGCAGCCGCGCCGGCGACGGCGCCACGGCCACGCGCCGGTAGACCTCGGCCAGGTGCACGCGCGCGCCGCGCTGGGCCAGGGTTTCGCCGATCAGGCCGCGGCCGCCGGGCGCCGTCACCAGGCCTACGTCCACGCCCGGCAGCGCCTGCAGTTCGCGCATCGCCAGCAGGCCTTCGGAATCGGCGCGCCCTTCCGGCACGGCCGCATCGCCAATGCCGGCGCGGCGCAGCGCGCGGGCGGTGCCGCTGCCCACCGCCAGCCAGCGCTGGCCGGCGCGTTGGCGCAGCGGCTGCGGGCCATGGGCGAACGCCACGGCCGCCGGGCTGGTGAACACCACCACCGGGCAGGCCAGCGCCGCGGGCAGCGCCGGCCCCGCGTCCATCGCCACGAGCTTGAGCGTGGACAGCGGAAACACGCGCGCACCCAGCGCGGCGGCGGCGCGGCGCACCGGCGCGTGGCTTCCCGAAGGGCGGAGCGAGATGACGTACCATCCCGGCATCACTGGCGCGGACTGTGGCTTGGCCATGGCGCGCAGCTTGGCACACGCCCCGGGGAAACGGCACCGCATGGACGGACTCGACGCGCTCAACCAGCACCTGCGCGGCATGCCGCCGGTGGCGGCCATGCAGGTGCGCGCGGTGGCCTTCGACGGCGACGTGCTGCAGCTGCAGGCCCCGCTGGCGGCCAACGTCAACGACAAGGGCTGCGCCTTCGGCGGCAGCCTGTCGGGGCTGATGACGCTGGCCGGCTGGGGCCTGCTGACCCTGAAGCTCGAATCCGCCGGCCTGCCCGCCGAGGTGTACGTGGCCGACAGCCACGTGCGCTACCTCAAGCCGCTGTATTCCGACCTGCACGGCGAGGCGCGGCTGGAGCCGGGCCTGGACTGGGACGCCTTCCTGCGCAGCTTCCGCGAACGCGGCCGCGCCCGGGCGACCGTGCTGGCCGCCCTGCGCGATCCCGACGGGGTGATCGTGGCCGAACTCAGCGGCCGTTTCGCGGCCCTGCGCCCGGCCTGAGCCGGCCCGGCGCGTTTGTGCATAATGCGGCCATGAACAGCCCCTTCCTGCGCGTGCTCGCCCCGGTCCTGGCCCTGCTGCTGGTGACGGCCTGCGGTTCGATGGGTGCCCAGCGCAACCCGCGCGACCAGACCCTGTACACCTACGTCAGCGCCGTGCGCTGGAGCGATTTCGAAGTCGCCCGTACGTTCGTTGACCCCGAGGTGCTGCGCACCCGGCCGATCACCGACTTCGACATGGAGCGCTACAAGCAGTACCAGGTGTCCGGCTACGAAGTGAAGTCGGCCTCCGAGCCGGCCGAAGGCCGATACGAACAGGTGGTGGAGCTGCGCGTGGTCAACCGCAACACCCAGGTCGAGCGCGTGATCACCGACCGCCAGGCCTGGCGCTGGGACGCCGAGGCCGAGCGCTGGTGGCTGGTCAGCGGCCTGCCGGACCTCGACGCCCGCTGAGCCGGCTTTGCCCGCGGCCCCGGGGGCGCCCATAATGCCGGCCCCGCCGTAGGAACCGCCCGCCCGCCATGGATCGCCTGCTCGAATTCGCCCAACAAAACCTCATGCTGTCCCTCGCCCTGGCCGGCATCACGCTGGCGCTGGTGGTCACCGAGGTGATGCGCCTGTTCCGCGGCTTCAAGGGCGTCAGCCCGGCCCAGCTGACCGAGCTGATCAACCGCGAGAACGCCCTGGTGGTGGACGTGCGCGGCCAGGGTGACTTCGAGAAGGGTCACATCATCGGCTCGCGGCACCTGCTGCCCAGCCAGGTGGACCCCGAGGGCAAGCTGCTGGCCAAGGCCAAGGAATCGCCGGTGGTGGTGGTGTGCGCCGTCGGCGTCACCGCGTCGGGCGTGGCGCAGAAGCTGGTGAAGGCCGGTTTCAAGAAGGTCAGCGTGCTCGACGGCGGCATTGGCGCCTGGACCGCCGCCTCCCTGCCCCTGGCCAAGGGCAAGGCCTGAGCCCGCGCCGGCGTGCGATAATCGCCGGCTCATCCCAACGATCCACAACGGAGTTGCCGTAATGGCCGAGCAGAACAATGGCGCCATGGGCGCCGACCAGGCGCAGTTCTCGATCCAGAAGATCTACGTCAAGGACGTGTCGTTCGAAGTGCCGGGCGCGCCCCAGGTCTTCAACGAGCCGGGCCAGCCGCAGCTCGAACTCAACCTCAACCAGAAGGTCGGCCGCGTGGCCGACGGCCTGTTCGAAGTCATCCTGGGCGTCACGCTCACCTGCAAGCTGGGCGACAAGACCATCTACCTGGCCGAGATCCAGCAGGCGGGCCTGTTCGCGCTGGCCGGCTTCGACGACCGCACGCTGGACATGATGCTGGGCACCTACTGCCCGAACGTGCTGTTCCCGTACGCCCGCCAGTTCCTGGGCGAGCTGGTGGCGCAGGGCGGCTTCCCGCCGTTCTACCTGCAGCCGATCAACTTCGAGGCGCTGTACGCCGAGGGCCTGCGCCGCCGCGCCGAGCAGGGTGCGGCCGCCGAGATCGGCAACGCCTGATCCGGCCGCGGCGCCCATGAGCACCGCCAAGCCTGCCATCGCCGTGCTCGGGACCGGGTCCTGGGGCACGGCGCTGGCCTCCCTGATTGCCCGCAACGGGTATCCGACCACGATCTGGGGCCGTGACGCCGACCAGGTCGCGTCCATCAACACCGCGCACCAGAACGTCCGCTACCTGCCGGGCATCCCGCTGCCCGAGTCGCTGGTTGCCACCGGCGACCTGGGGCTGGCGGTGTCGGGCGCCGACCTGGTGCTGGTGGTGACGCCCAGCCACGCGTTTGCCGAAACCCTGCACGCGCTGGCCGCCTTCCGCCGCCCGCACGCGGGCGTGGCGTGGGCGACCAAGGGCTTCGAGCCGGGCTCGGGCCGCTTCCTGCACGAAGTGGCCGGCGAAGTGCTGGGCGCGGGCGTGCCGCTGGCCGTGGTCACGGGGCCGTCGTTCGCGAAGGAAGTGGCGCAGGGCCTGCCTACGGCGGTGACGGTGCATTCGGACGACGAGGCCTTCAACGGCTCGGTGGCCGAAGCGCTGCACGGGCCGACGTTCCGCGCCTACACCGGCAACGACATGCTGGGCGCCGAACTGGGCGGCGCGATGAAGAACGTGCTGGCCGTGGCCACCGGCGTCGCCGACGGCATGCAGCTGGGCCTCAACGCGCGCGCTGGCCTGATCACCCGCGGGTTGAACGAAATGCTGCGCCTGAACGTGGCCTTGGGCGGCCGCGCGGAAACGCTGATGGGCCTGGCGGGCCTGGGCGACCTGGTGCTCACCTGCACCGGCGACCTGTCGCGCAACCGCCGCCTGGGCCTGGCCCTGGGCCGCGGCCAGTCCATCAAGGAAGCCGTGGCCGCCATCGGCCAGGTGGTGGAGTCGGTGCAGACGGCCGACGAAGTGATGCGCCTGGCCGACCGCCACGGCATCGAACTGCCCATCTCCGACCTGGTGCGCCGCGTGCTGCACGAGGACATCACGCCCGTCGAAGGCCTGAAGCTCCTCCTCTCCCGCGAACAAAAACCCGAATACCCCGAAGAAAATGTACCAGGTACATTTTCCTCGGCCAGTGAGACGCGGTCTCAGCGAGGATGAAAATGTACCTGGTACATTTTCACTGGAACAAAAAAGCCCGGCCGGAGCCGGGCTTTGTTTTGCTTGGAGCGATGGATCAGAAGCTGGCGCGCAGGCCGACCAGGTAGGTCTCGCCGCCGTCGGCGAATTCGACTTCGCCGGTGACGCCCCAGGTCTGGGTGAACTTGTACTGGGCGCCGACGGTGCCGGAGAAGTCGCCGTCCACGTCATTGCCGTCGATGTAGTTCGCCTTCACCAGGCCTTCGAACTTGTCGCTGAACGAGCCGCGGATACCGACCGAGGCGCGGTAGCCGTCGGCGTTGCCCAGGCCGTCCACGTCGGCGTTGACGTAGGCGATCTCGGAGATCAGGTCGGCGTTGTCCGACAGGCTGTGGGCGTAGCCCAGGCCGACGTCGGTGAAGTCGATGTCGATGTTGAAGTCGTCGGTCTCGACCATCTTGTAGCTGCCGAAGCCGTAGAAGTTGGACTCGCCGAACTCGATCGAGCCGGTCACGCCGAAGCCGTCGGCATCGCCGTCGACATTCACGTACTGGCCTTCGATGTAGGAGTAGCTCAGCTTGTCGTCGGCCTGGGCGGACAGGGGCAGCAGGGCGACGAGGGCCAGGGCAAGAAGGGAACGCTTCATGGTGTGAATCCTTTTTATTGTGGGGTCGCCCTTTGGTCCGGGCAGGCGGCAGTATGGCCATCGGACCCTAACGCAAGATTAACGAACGGCGATTTTTCGCCACCCCGTGTCGTCAGTCATGCCTTGGCGCCGTCGTAATCGAACTGGCGCCAGGCCTCGAACACCGCCACCGCCACGGCGTTGGAGAGGTTCAGGCTGCGCTGTCCGGCCCGCATCGGCAGCTGCAGGCGCTGCGCCTCGGGAACGCCCGACAGCACCGGTTCGGGCAGCCCGCGCGTCTCGGGCCCGAACAGCAGCGCGTCATTGCGCGCATACGCCACGCGGTCGAACCGGTTACCCGAACGCGCGCTGAACGCGAACACCCGCGGCTGCCCGAGGAAGGCCAGGCAATCGGCCAGGGACGCGTGGCGATGCACCCGCGCGGACTCGTGGTAGTCCAGGCCCGCGCGGCGCAGCCTGGCGTCGTCGAGGTCGAAGCCCAGCGGCTCGACCAGGTGCAGCCCGGCGCCGGTGTTGGCGCACAGGCGGATGACGTTGCCGGTGTTGGGCGGGATTTCGGGTTCGAACAGGATGACGTTGATCATCCGCGCATTATCTTCGCCGGCGCTCAGGCCCGCACGCGGCAGGCCGACAGCGGCTGCCGCTCGGCCGCCTGCCACTGGCTTTCGGCCGCCGGCGCGGCCGGCACCGGGAACTCGATGCGTGCCACCAGCTGTTCGCTGCCGTCGTCGCTGCGCAGGTTGCTCAGGCCTTCGAAGCGCAGCAGGCGCCGGCTCTCGCGCCCGTAGGCCACGTCAATGTGCGGGGCTATCCAGCCCAGCACGCCGCCCAGCTTGAGGCGGAAGGTTTCCGCCGGCTCCTGCCCCAGGGTGGTCGAACCCTGCCGTCCCACCTTGAAGCCCAGCGTCTGCAGCCGCGAAGGCACCGCGAACCGCAGCGGCACCGATTGCCCCGCCAGCAGCGGCTGCCATTGGCTGCGGATGAATTCGTCGAAGCCGGCGTCGGCCACCAGCCGCGCCGCCGGTTCGTCCAGCGTGGCGCTGCGTTCGCCTTCGCCGCGGGCATCGCTCACCCACACGGTGTCGGTGCCGCCCCGGCGGCGCAGGCCTTCCCGGTAGCCCATCCGCACGTCTTCGAAGCTGAACTCCGGCGCCAGCATCGAACGGCGATAGTCCACCCGCTTGCGGGCAAAGGGCGTGCCGTCGGCGCAGCGGTAGATCACCAGGCGCTCGGTCGGCTGGCCGCCGGCGCGGCGCACCAGGTGGTGTTCGCGATACATCAGCGCGCGGCTGCCGGGGTCGCGCGCCACGCCCTCCTCGAACGTCAGCGCCGCGTGCGCGGGCAGGGCAGCCAGCGCCAGCGCGGCCACCAGCAGCCGCGTCACCACGGCTGCGGCCCTCGGCCGCGGCCCGGGAATGCACCGGCGGGCCGGCGGTGTACCCCGGTGGCGAGAACGCGCTGTGAAGAGGTCTTGTCCATGTTTGAACTATGGCCTTTGGCCTAGTGTATGACCCGTCAAGGCAGGCTAACCTTCGGGTCCCCCGGCATGTCCGGCCGCCACTGCAAGGTACCCGAATGACCCCGATCCGTCGCCCGCGCGCCAGCGCACTCGCCCTGGCCCTGGGCCTGTCCTTCGCCGGCCTTGCGCCGCTGTACGCCCCGGCCGCACAGGCACAGGCACAGGCCGCACAGGCCGCCCGCGCCGACATCGCCTTCGAACAGTTCACCCTGCCCAACGGCCTGCGCGTGATCGTGCACACCGACCGCAAGGCGCCCATCGTCTCGGTGAACATCTGGTACAACGTCGGCTCGAAGAACGAGCTGCCCGGCCGCACCGGCTTCGCCCACCTGTTCGAACACCTGATGTTCCAGGGCAGCGAAAACTACAAGGGCGAATTCTTCGAACCCTTCGAGCTCGTCGGCACCACCGACCAGAACGGCACCACCAACTCCGACCGCACCAACTACTTCCAGAACGTGCCCACCACCGCGCTCGACATGGCGCTGTGGATGGAATCGGACCGCATGGGCCACTTCCTCGGCGCCGTCACCCAGGAGCTGCTGGACGAGCAGCGCGGCGTGGTGCAGAACGAAAAGCGCCAGGGCGAGAACAACCCCTACGGCCAGTTCTACGAGCGCCTGCTCAAGGCCAGCTATCCCAAGGGCCACCCGTACAGCTGGTCCACCATCGGTTCGATGAGCGACCTCAACGCCGCTTCGCTCGACGACGTGCAGCGCTTCTTCAAGACCTGGTACGGCCCCAACAACGCCGTGCTGGTGCTGGCCGGCGACATTGACGTGGCCACCGCCAAGGAAAAGGTCACCCGCTTCTTCGGCGACATCCCGGCTGGCCCGACGATGGAACAGCCCAAGGTGGATCCCGCGCCGCGCACTGCGTCCACCCGCGAAACCATGACCGACAAGGTGCCGCAGGCGCGCGTGTACCGCGCCTGGAACACCGCCGAGTACGGCCAGGCCGACGTCGAGCGCCTGCAGCTGCTGTCGCAGGTGCTGGGCGGCTCGCGCAGCTCGCGCCTGGACAAGCGCCTGGTGTTCCAGGACAAGCTGGCCGACAGCGTGTCCACCGCGGCCTGGTCGAGCCTGCTGGGCGGCCTGTTCTTCATCCAGGTGGACGTGAAGCAGGGCGTGGACGTGGCCACCGTTGAAAAGGCGCTGGACGAGGAGCTGGCCCGCCTGCTGGCCGAAGGCCCCACGGCGGCCGAGCTCGAACAGGCCCGCACCGTGTTCAAGGCCGGCTTCGTGCGCGGCATCGAGCGCATCGGCGGCTTCGGCGGCAAGGCCGACGCGCTGGCCGAATGCGCCGTCTACACCGGCGACCCGGGCTGCTTCCGCGAAAGCCTGGACGTGATCGAAACCGCCACCGCCGCCGACGTCACCGCGGCCGGCAAGAAGTGGCTCTCGCGCGGCGACCACACCATCGTCATCACCCCGGGCGAGCGCGTGGCCACCGTCGAGGAAGAATCCAAGACGCACCCCGACATGGCCCCGGTGCCCGCCGCCGACCCGAAGTACACCACCGTCGCCACCGACGTGGACCGCAGCAAGGGCGTGCCGCAGACCACCGAGTTCCCGGGCCTGAAGTTCCCGGCCATGCAGCGCGGCGAGCTCAGCAACGGCATCAAGGTGATCGTGGCCGAGCGCCATGACGTGCCGGTGGTGCAGATGAACCTGCTGATGGAAGGCGGCTACGTGGCCGACACCGGCGGCAAGCTCGGCACGTCCAGCTTCACCCTGGGCATGCTGGACGAAGGCGCCGGCAACCTCGACGCGCTGGCCTTCGCCGACCGCGCCGAAGCGCTGGGCGCCAACCTCTCCGCCGGCGCCAGCCTCGACGGCGGCGCCGCGGCGCTGTCGGCCCTGAAGGAAAAGCTGGACCCGTCGGTGGAACTGTTCGCGCAGATGCTGCGCAGCCCGCGCTTCGACGCCAATGAAATCGAACGCGTGCGCCAGAGCTGGATCGCCGGCATCAAGCAGGAAAAGGCCCGCCCGAACTCGGCCGCCCAGCGCCTGCTGCCGCCGCTGATCTACGGCCAGGGCCATCCCTACGCCATCCCGTTCAGCGGCACCGGCGACGAAGCCAGCATCGCTTCGCTCACCCGCGACGACCTGGTGGCCTACCACCGCGCCTGGGTGCGGCCGGAAGGCGCCACGCTGATCGTCACCGGCGACACCACGCTGGCCGAGATCGTGCCGGTGCTCGAGAAGCACCTGGGCACCTGGAAGGTGGAAGGCGCCGCCGCCAAGCCGGTGGCCGTGCCCGCCGTCGCGCTGCCGTCCAAGCCGCGCGTGTTCCTGGTGGACCAGCCGGGCGCCATCCAGGCCAACATCTTCGTTGGCCAGGCCGTGCCCTCGAGCATGGACGCCAAGGCCACCGAACTGGAAATCGCCAACTCGGTGCTGGGCGGCGAGTTCAGCTCGCGCCTGAACATGAACCTGCGCGAGAACAAGCAGTGGGCCTACGGTTCCTACAGCTTCCTGCAGGGCGCGAAGGCGCAGCGTCCGTGGCTGGCGTTCGCGGCGGTGCAGATCGACAAGACCGCCGAGTCGCTGGTGGAAATGCAGCGCGAAATCAGCGAATACGCCAGCGGCAAGACGCCGGCCACCGCGGCCGAAGTGGCCAAGATCCAGGCCACCGAAATCCGCAGCCTGCCCGGTTCGTATGAAACCGCCGGTTCGGTGATCGCGGCCATCAACGGCATCGTGCGCTTCGAGCGCCCGGACGACTACGTCGCCCAGCGCCGCGCCAAAATCGAAGCGCTCACCCCGGACGCGGTGCAGGCCGCGGCCGGCACCCTCAAGCCCGAGTCCCTGACCTGGGTGGTGGTGGGCGACCTGTCGAAGATCGAGGCCGGCATCCGCGCCCTCGACATCGGCGAGGTGCAGGTGATTGATGCCGACGGCAAGCCCGTCGCCGCCAAGCCGGTGGCCAGCGCGCAGTAAGCCTCCGCGCTCATTGCCGGTTCAGCACGGGCGGGGCGACAATCCCGCCCGTGTTCTTTTTGAAGGAAGCCCCATGCGCCAGCTGCTGCTTTGTGCCGTCGTCGTCGCCTCGCTGGGCGGCTGCACCTTCGTGAAGATGGCCGAGGGCGCCAAGCAGGTGCGCGTGGCGGCTGCCACCGAGGCGCTCACCGCCTGCGAGAAGCGCGGTGAGGTGTCGGTGTCGGTGAAGGACAGCCTGGGCCCCTACGAGCGAAACGACCTGCGGGTCCGCGACGAACTCGAGACCCTGGCCCGCAACGAAGCCCCCAGCCTGCAGGCCGACACCGTGCAGCCCAAGGGCGAGCCTTCAGGCGGCGAACAGCGCTTCCTGGCCTACCGCTGCGGCGCCGGCGCCACCGTCGGCCGGGCCCCCGTGGCCAAGCCCGCGGACGAAGGCACCGCCGAGACCTATCCCATCGAAGAGTAAGGCCCAGGCCCCGTTTCTTCACGTCCAGGCCCCGCCAAAGTTGAGGCGGGGGCGCGAAACGAGTAACTTTGACGGGTTTCCCCTCAGGCGAACCCGTCCATGCTGTTCCAGCACGTTTCCATTGCCGGCCTTGCGCACATCGATGCCCCGCATCGCCTGAGCTCGGCGGACATCAACACCCAGCTCAAGCCCACCATGGACCGGCTGGGCATCAAGACCGACGTGCTGCAGGACATCGCCGGCATCATGGCCCGCCGCCTCTGGGACGACGAAACCCAGGCCAGCGACGCCGCCACCCTGGCCGCCGAGAAGGCCCTCGCCGACGCCGGCGTGGACCGCAGCAAGATCGGCCTGCTGGTGAACACCTCCGTCAGCCGGGATTTCCTGGAGCCGTCCACCGCCTCCATCGTGGCCGGCAACCTGGGCATGGGCGAGAACTGCCAGAACTTCGACGTCGCCAACGCCTGCCTGGCCTTCCTCAACGGCATGGACATCGCCAGCCGCATGATCGAACGCGGCGAAATCGAGTACGCGCTGGTGGTGGACGGCGAAACCGCCAACCTGGCCTACAAGAAGACGCTCGACCGGATGAAGGCCCCGGACGTCACCGAGGAACAGTTCCGCAACGAACTCGCCACCCTCACCCTGGGCTGCGGCGCCGCGGCCATGGTGCTGTCGCGCAGCGAACTCACCCCCGACGCCCCGCGCTACCGCGGCGGCGTCACCAAGGCCGCCACGCAGTGGAACACCCTGTGCCGCGGCAACCTCGACCGCATGGTCACCGACACCCGCATGCTGCTGATCGAAGGCCTGAAGCTGGCCACGCTCACCTTCGCCTCGGCCCGCCAGGCGCTGGGCTGGGTGGTGGACGAGCTGGACGAATTCGTCGTGCACCAGGTCAGCCAGGTCCACACCCAGGCCATGATCAAGGCCTTCGGCATCGACCCCAAGAAGGTGCTCACCATCTTCAACGAGCACGGCAACATCGGCCCGGCCTCGGTGCCGATCGTGCTGAGCAAGCTGCGCGACATGGGCCGCCTGAAGAAGGGCGACCGCGTGGCCCTGCTGGGCATCGGCTCGGGGCTGAACTGCTCGATGGCCGAGGTGGTCTGGTAAAGCTTCCACGCCTTCTCCCGCCTGGCGGGAGAGGGTCGGGGCGGGCACGGCCCGCCCGTGGTGATCAAAAATGGCGAAACCGTAGACACGTCGCGGAAACGTGTATATAAAACTGTGAATCCATATACAGATTGATCGAGCGCGATGGCCATTCCGCCGCTGTCCGAACTCAATCCCGCCCGCTTCGACACCCCCGCCATCCTGCGGAGACTCTCCGCGGCCAGCCGCAGCCTGGCCGAGCTCAAGGGCGTGGCCGCGAGCATCCCGAACCAGAGCATCCTGATCAACACGCTGACGCTGCAGGAGGCGAAGGACAGCTCCGAGATTGAAAACATCGTCACCACCCACGACGAGCTGTTCCAGGACGACGACGCGAGCAGCGCCGGTGGCAACACCGCCACCAAAGAGGTTTTGAGATACCGCCAGGCGCTGCGCACGGGTTTCGACCAGGTGCGCACGCACGGCCTGCTCACCCTGAACACCGTGCTTGCGATCCAGGCTGAGCTGGAGTCGAACCGGGCGGGCATGCGCAAGGTTCCCGGCACGGCGCTCAAGGATGGCGCAGGCCGGATTGTTTACACGCCGCCGCAGGACGCGCGCCAGATCGTCGCGCTGATGGGCGAGCTGGATCGGTTCATGCACGACGAGCCGCCGTTCGACGTCGATCCGCTGATCAAGATGGCCCTGGTGCACCATCAGTTCGAAAGCATCCACCCGTTCTACGACGGCAACGGACGCACCGGCCGGATCATCAACGTGCTGTATCTGGTGAAGGAAGGCCTGCTGGACATCCCGGTGCTCTACCTGAGCCGGCACATCGTGCGCACCAAGCCGGACTACTACCGGCTGCTGCAGGCGGTCCGCGAGGACGACGCATGGGAAGCGTGGGTCCTCTACATGCTGGAAGCGGTCGAAACCACCGCCAGGCAAACCATCAGGACCGTGACCGCGATCCGCGATCTGCTGTTGGACGCCAAGAGGGAAATCCGCGGCAACTACCGCTTCTACAGCCAGGACCTGATCAACAACCTCTTCAGCCACCCGTACACGAAGATCGAGTTCATCCAGCGCGACCTCGGCGTGGGCAGGCTCACGGCGACGAAGTACCTCGACGCCCTGGTGGCAGGTGGATTCCTGGGGAAGCGGAAGATCGGCCGCAGCAACTACTACATCAACAAGCGGCTGTTCGCACTGCTGGCGCAGGTCGAGCAGCCGATGGAGGCGTCGCCGTGAGCGAAGCCGGCGATGGGAAAGCCCGGTCGTTCATCGCTTCCCCGACGGGAACTCAGGCCGCCTGCAATCGCGACAGGGATGGCGCCGCCAGCTCACCAAACAGATCCTTCGGGTCGCGCAGCGACGGAATGAGGCCCGCCTCGTGGCCGAGGCCCAGTTCGATGGCGCAGTCGCGCACCATGCGCAGCGCCGAGTAGTCTTCCAGCGCGAAGCCCACCGAATCGAACAGCGTGACTTCGGCGGCGTTGCGGCGGCCCGCGGCCTGCACGGTCAGCACGCGCCACAGTTCGGTCACCGGGAAGCCGGCGGGCATCTGCTGCACCTCGCCCTCGATGCGCGACTGCGGCTCGAACTCCACGAACACCGACGCCATCTGCACCACCTCCGTGGCCAGTTCGGTCTTGCCCGGGCAGTCGCCGCCGACGCCGTTGATGTGCATGCCGGGCTCGATCATGTCGGCCGTGAGGATGTCGGCGTTGGCCTTGTCGGCGGTCACGGTGGTGACGATGTCGGCGCCGCGCACGGCCTGGGCGATGCTGGCGCTGCGCACCACGCGCAGGGCCGGGGCGGCGTTGGCCAGGTTGCGCACCAGCTTGTCGGTGGCGGCGGGGTCGACGTCGTACACGCGCACTTCCTGGATGCCCATCAGGTGGTGGAAGGCCAGCGCCTGGAACTCGCTCTGCGCGCCGTTGCCGATCAGGGCCATGGTGCGCGAGTCCTTGCGCGCCAGCACTTTGGCGGCCATCACCGACGTGGCGGCGGTGCGCAGCGCGGTGGTCAGCGTGAGTTCGCTGACCAGGGTGGGCATGCCGGTGGCCATGTCGGCCAGCACGCCGAACGCCACCACGGTGCTCAGGCCCAGGCGGGTGTTGCCCGGATGGCCGTTGACGTACTTGAAGCTGAAGTCGCGCGCGTCGGAAATCGGCATCAGCTCGATCACGCCCACGTCGGAGTGCGCCGCGGTGCGCGCGCTCTTGTCGAAGTCCGGCCAGCGGCGGAAGTCGGCTTCCAGGT
>DAORUD010000017.1:0-29755 GCA_035433005.1 Arenimonas sp.
TCTTCGGGCCGCCCGGCCTCGGCAAGACCACCCTGAGCCACGTCATCGCCAACGAACTGGGCGTGAACCTGCGCACCACCTCCGGCCCCGTCATCGAACGCGCCGGCGACCTGGCCGCCCTGCTGACCAACCTGCAGCCGCACGACGTGCTGTTCGTGGACGAAATCCACCGCCTGTCGCCCGTGGTCGAAGAAGTGCTGTATCCGGCGATGGAAGACTTCCAGATCGACATCATGATTGGCGAGGGCCCCGCGGCCCGCTCGATCAAGCTCGACCTGCCCCCGTTCACCCTGATTGGCGCCACCACCCGCGCCGGGCTGCTGACCGCCCCGCTGCGCGACCGCTTCGGCATCGTGCAGCGGCTGGAGTTCTACAGCCCGGAGGAACTGACCCGCATCGTGCGGCGCTCGGCCACCATCCTGGGCATCGAATGCGCCGCCGATGGCGCCGGCGAAATCGCCCGTCGCGCCCGCGGCACGCCGCGCATCGCCAACCGCCTGCTGCGCCGCGTGCGCGATTTCGCCCAGGTGCGCGCCAACGGCCTGATCACCCGCACCGTGGCCGACGACGCCATGGCGATGCTGAAGGTGGACGCCGAGGGCTTCGACCAGCTCGACCGCCGCATGCTGGGCATGATCATCGAGAATTTCGAGGGCGGCCCGGTAGGCGTCGAGTCCCTGGCCGCCGCGCTGAGCGAAGAGCGCGGCACCCTGGAGGACGTCATCGAGCCCTACCTGATCCAGCAGGGCTACCTGGTGCGCACCGCGCGCGGCCGCATGGTCACGCACAAGGCCTACACCCACCTCGGCCTCAAGCCCCCGCGCAAACCCCTCGCCCCCGACCTGTTCGAACCAGGAACGGGGTCAGATGAACTTCCGCCGTGACGAGCGCGGGGAAAGGCGTGGAATCTGCGGGCGGAAGTTCATCTGACCCCGTTCCTGCCGTTCCGTTCAGCTTCGGGATAAGGGTTTACTGGGAGGATACCGACGCTGGCGGGGTGGTTTACCACGCCAGCTATGTGCGGTTCCTTGAGCGCGCGCGCACCGAATGGCTGCGAGCCCAGGGATACGGGCAGCAGGCCCTGCGCGAAAGCCAGGACCTGGTGCTGGTGGTCCGCGACATGCAGCTCGACTTCCACAAACCCGCCCGGCTCGACGATCAACTGCAGGTCAGCGTCGTCCTGTCCGAGCGCCGCCACGCCAGCCTGCTCCTGGGGCAGGTGATTTCCCGGGGCGACCAGGCCCTGGTCCGCGCGAGCGTTCGCGTGGCCTGCCTGGTGGCCTCCAGTTTCCGTCCGCGGCCGCTGCCCGAGTGGCTGGCCACCGGGCCCTAAGCGTCACCGACAACTACAAGATCGCCGGAGCCCCGAATCCATGTTCGACCTCAATGCCCTGATCCTCGCCGCCGCCGCGCCGGTGTCCGAGCTGCCCGCCGAGTTCATCCCGGCCGCCGCCGACGCCGCCGCCGGGCAAGCCACCAGCAGCCTGAGCTACCTGCAGCTGATGCTGCACGCCAGCCTGCCGGTGCAGGGCATCGTGCTGCTGCTGATCCTCGGTTCGGTGCTGAGCTGGGTGATCATCTTCCGCAAGAACCGCATCTACAGCACCGCCATGGCCGACGCCGACGAGTTCGAGGGCCGCTTCTGGTCCGGCGTCGACCTCACCCAGCTCTACCGCTCGGCCACCGACCGCAACCGCGTGGTGACGGGCCTGGAGGCCATCTTCGAAGCCGGCTTCCGCGAATACGCCCGCCTGCGCCAGAAGAAGGGCCTGGACTCGCGCACCCAGCTCGAAGGCGCCCAGCGCGCCATGCGCGCCACCTTCGCGCGCGAAGTGGACCGTCTGGAAGAAAACCTCGAGCTGCTGGCGAACATCGGCTCCACCGCGCCCTACGTGGGCCTGGTCGGCACCGTGTTCGGCATCATGGTGACCATGCACGGCCTGGCCTCGCAGGAAAGCGCCAGCATCGCCGCCGTCGCCCCGGGTATTTCCGAAGCGCTGTTCGCCACCGCCATCGGCCTGTTCGTGGCCATCCCGGCGGTGTGGGCCTACAACCGCTTCGCCACCAAGGTCGAGCGGCTGAGCGTGCGCTACGAAAGCTTCTCCGAGGAGTTCTCCTCCATCCTGCAGCGGCAGTCCCACGTCGAAGAGTGAGCGGGCAACCCCGTTTCCTTCGACCACACGTTGAGACCTGACGCATGTCCGCCACCATCACCCGCCACCGCAAGCGCAAGAAGCTCAAGGCCGACATCAACGTCGTGCCCTACATCGACGTCATGCTGGTGCTGCTGATCATCTTCATGGTCACCGCGCCGCTGCTGAACCTGGGCGTGGACGTGGAGCTGCCGCAGTCCAAGGCCAAGCCGATCCAGCAGCAGAAGGACCCGGTCATCGTCTCCGTGGACGAAGAAGGCCGCTACTACCTGAAGGTGGAGGGCGGCGAGAACGAGCAGATCGACGCCACCACGCTCAAGGCCAAGATCGCCGCCTTCGTGCGCCAGAACCCGGACGCCCCGGTGTTCGTGGCCGCGCCCGGCGTCACCGAGTACCAGACCGTGATCGACACGATGGTGCTGCTGCAGCAGGCCGGCGCGCCCAAGGTCGCGCTGATGACCCAGCCCCCGAGCAATGCACGCTGACGCACTCCGCCAGCACGACGGTGACGAAGGCCTGACGCGGCCGGTGCTGATGGCGCTGGGCCTGCACGTGGGCCTGGTGGCGATCCTGCTGCTGGCCGGCTGGTGGCAGCCGGCGCCCGTGGTGGTGTCCGCCGCCGGTCCGGTGGTGGAAGCGTCGCTGGTGGTGTCCGAAGCCGACATCGCCGCCGCCGAGCGGGCCATGCAGGAAGCACCCAAGCCCGAGGTGGAGGAGGCCGCGCCCCCGCCGCAGCCCCTGCCGGCCCCGCAGCCCGAGATTTCCCCCGAACAAGTCCAGCCCACGCCGCAGGAACAGGTTCCCGAGCCCGACACCGTCGACCAGGAAGCCGTCGCCCGCCTCGCGCTGGAACAGGAACAGGCCAGGGAGCGCGAGGAGCAGGAAGCCCGCATCCGCCAGGAACAGATCGACCTCACCGAACGCGAGCGCGTGGCCGAGGCCGAGCGCAAGCAGCGCCTGCGCGAACAACTGGCGGAAGTGCGCAAGCAGCAAGAAGACGCTCAGCGCCGCACCCGCATGGAAGAACAGCGCCTGCAGCAGCTGGCCGACCGCCAGGCCGCGCCGCGGCCCCAGCCCGAGCCGGCGCGCGAGCCGGCGCAGCAGGCCGGCGGCAACAACGGCGTGGACACCGACCTGGCCGCGCGCTACGCCGTGGCCATGCACCAGACCGCGCAATCGAACTGGAACCGTGCCACCGTGCCCGAGCGGGTGCCGTGCAAGGTCCGCTTCACCCAGATACCCGGCGGCGAAGTGATTGACGTCAGCTTCCTGTCCTGCGGCTTCGACGCCCAGGCCCGCGAATCGGTCGAACGCGCCCTGCGCCGCTCCCCCATGCCCTACGCCGGCTTCGAGCCGGTGTTCGCCCGCCAGATCGACCTGACTTTCTGCTACCCCGAAGAGGCCTGCCCACGATGAGACGTTTCCTTTCCTTCCTGGCGCTCGCGCTGCTGCTGCCCGTGGGGCTGGTCCGTGCCCAGGGCCTGGACATCGGCCTGGTGACCGGCAACGAGGCGGCCCTGCCCATCGCCGTGGTGCCGATGCCCTACCTGGGCACCTCGGTGGCCCCGGACACCGACATCGCCGCGGTCATCCGCGCCGACCTCAACCGCTCGGGCCAGTTCCGGGCGCTGAGCGAACAGGACGTGATCGAAAAGCCCATCCGCGGCAGCGAGATCAAGTTCCCCACCTGGCGCGTGCTCAAGCAGGACTTCATCGTGGTGGGCCGGGTGCTGGACAACCCGGACGGCGGCTACCGCGTCGAATACGAACTCTACGACGTGGCCAAGCAGGAGCGCCTGCTGGGCCAGGCCGTGGGTGGCCGGGCGCGCGGCATGCGCGACGTGGCCCACCAGATCGCCGACCACATCTACGAGAAGATCCTCGGGGTGCGCGGCGCCTTCTGGACCCGCATTGCCTACGTCACCGCCAACGGCCTGGGCGGCAACACCCAGTACGCGCTGATGGTCGCCGACTCCGACGGCTTCAACCCCCAGACCGTGGTGCGCTCGAAGGAGCCCCTGCTGTCCCCGGCCTGGAGCCCGGATGGCCGCAAGCTGGCCTACGTGAGCTTCGAGCGCGGCAATTCGACCATCTACGTGCAGGAAATCACCACCGGTGCCCGTGAGGTGCTGGCCAGCTTCCGCGGCATCAACGGCGCCCCGAGCTTCAGCCCGGACGGCCGCCGCCTGGCCCTCACCCTGTCCCGGACCGGCAACCCCGAGATCTACGTGATGGACCTGGCCAGCCGGAACCTCACCCAGATCACCCGCCACTACGGCATTGACACCGAGGCCGTCTGGACCGCCGACGGCCAGAACCTGGTCTTCACGTCCGACCGGGCCGGCAAGCCCCAGGTCTACCAGGTGCCGGCCGCCGGCGGCGAGGCCACCCGGGTCAGCTTCCAGGGCGACTCCAACGCCAAGGCCAGTATTTCCTTTGACGGCAAGAAGATAGCTATGGCGCAGGGCGGCGGAAACGTTTATCGTATTGCCGTTCTTGACCGCAGCTTTGGCGGAGCGGGGCGCTGGCAGACGCTGTCGCCGGGCAACCTCGACGAGTCGCCCAGCTTTGCCCCCAACGCCAGCATGCTGCTGTACGCCACGAAGGAGGGTCGTCGTGGCGTGCTGTATGCCGTTTCGGCCGACGGTCGCGTTCGACAGCGTTTGGTTTTGGCTGATGGTGACGTCCGGGAGCCCGCCTGGTCACCGTATCGGCAGAGATAAGCAAGGACGGGCCTGAGTCAACGCGTCAAACATAACTAGATCCAATACTGCTTCCGACAAACCTGTAACCAGACCAACAAAGGGTTCCCCATGAACAACGCTACCCGCGTGCTGCTTGCCACCTCGATCGTCCTCGCCCTCGGCGCCTGCACCAAGAAGGTCAAGGAAGTGGCCCCCGTCGCCGACACCACCGGCCCGGCCACCACCGCCCCGGTTTCCGACGGCCGCTACACCCCGGCCGACCTGGACACCGACGCCTGCCTGCGCCAGCGCACCGTGTACTTCGATTTCGACCAGGACACCCTGCGTCCGGAGTTCCAGGCCATCATGGCCTGCCACGCCAAGTACCTGAACGACCGCTCCGAGTCGCGCATCACGCTGGAAGGCAATGCCGACGAGCGCGGCACCCGCGAGTACAACCTGGGCCTGGGCGAGCGCCGCGGCAACGCCGTCTCCGGCGCCCTGCAGGGTGCGGGTGGTTCGGCCGGCCAGATCACCGTCGTGTCCTACGGTGAAGAGCGTCCGACCTGCAACGACAGCGCCGAGGCCTGCTGGCAGCAGAACCGTCGCGTCGAAATCGTGTACACCGCGAAGTAAGCGATGGGACGTCAGCGCATCCTTTGCGTTGTGACCGTGGTGGCGGCCCTCGTGGCCGCCACTCCGGCAGTGGCGCAGCGCCTGAGCCTGGGCGAACGGGTCACCCGCCTCGAGAACCAGGCCAACGTCGAGAACCAGTCTGCCGGCCAGTCCAACCTGGAACAGCAGAACCGCATGGTGCAGCTCCAGACCGAAGTGCAGTCCCTGCGCAACGTGGTCGAGACCCTGCAGAACGAAATCGAACAGCTCAAGCAGCGCAACCGCGAACAGTACCTCGACCTGGACGGCCGCCTGGGCCGCCTCGAGGGCAATCCGTCCGCGTCCGCCGCCCCCAAATCCCCCGCTGCCACGGCGCCCGCCGCGGCCGCCAAGCCCGCCGCCCCTGCCGCCACCGGCTTCAGCGACGTCGAACCGGTGGCGCCTGCCGCCGCCGCGTCCGCCGACCCCGCGCTGCCGGTGGATCCGGCCGCCGAAGAGGCCGCCTACCAGGCCGCGCTCGACGCCCTGGTGGAACGCTTCGAGGCCGCCGATTCGGCGCGCCTGTTCCAGGCCTTCCTGCGCGACTACCCGTCCAGCGCCCTGGTGCCCAACGCCTACTACTGGCTGGGCGAAAGCTACTACGTCACCCAGAACTACGACCTGGCGCAGGAAGCCTTCCAGACCCTGCTGTCCCAGCACCCCGGTTCACGCAAGGAAGCCGACGCGCTGCTGAAGCTGGGCTACTGCCAGATCGCCCTGGGCCAGCGCGCCGCCGGCGAAGCCACCCTGCGCGAAGTCTCGGCGCGCCATGCGGGCACCGACGCCGCCGGCAAGGCCGAAAGCCGCCTGCGCACGCTCGCCGTCGAAAACCGCTGAACCCGGCCCCGCGCCGGTCGTCGCCATGGACACCCCGGCCGCCGAGCGCCTGCGCCTGACCGAAATCTTCCTGTCCGTGCAGGGCGAAGCCCGCGCGGTGGGCTGGCCCACGGTGTTCGTGCGCCTCACCGGCTGCCCGCTGCGCTGCCAGTACTGCGACACCGCCTACGCCTTCCACGGCGGTGAATGGTGGGAAATCGACACCATCCTGGCCGAAGTGGCGCGCCACGGCGTGCGCCACGTCTGCGTCACCGGCGGCGAGCCGCTGGCGCAGAAGCGCTGCCTGGTGCTGCTGGAAAAACTCTGCGACGCCGGCTACGACGTTTCGCTGGAAACCTCGGGCGCCATCGACGTCGCCGGCGTGGACCCGCGCGTGAGCCGCGTGGTGGACCTCAAGACGCCCGCCTCGCTGGAAATGCACCGCAACCTGCTGTCGAACCTGCCGCTGCTGACCGCGCACGACCAGGTGAAGTTCGTCATCTGCGACCGCGCCGACTACGAGTGGGCGCGCGGCATGGTGGCCGAACATGGCCTGGCGGCGCGCTGCGAGGTGCTGTTCTCGCCGTCGTTCGACCAGGTGGCGCCGCGCGAGCTGGCCGAGTGGATCATCGCCGACCGGCTGCCGGTGCGCTTCCAGATGCAGCTGCACAAGCAGCTGTGGGGCGATGCGCAAGGGCGCTGAACCGCTTTTTTTGGCCACGGATTTGCGCGGATGAACGCGGATAAGGTCAAAAGCGAGCGAAGTTGAGAGCGTCGGGATCGCGTCGGCCCAAGCCGGCTATTGCTTGATCAGCTCTTATCCGCGTTCATCCGCGCAAATCCGCGGCAAAAAACGCTCTCAATCCCAAGGTCGCGAACAAAGATGAAAAAGGCAGTGGTGTTGGTGTCGGGCGGCATGGATTCGGCGGTGGTGCTGGCGATGGCGCGCGAGCAAGGATTCGCCTGCCATGCGCTGAGCGTGTCCTACGGCCAGCGACACACTTCCGAACTGGCCGCCGCCGCCGAGCTGGCCGCCCTGCACGGCGCCGAGCACAAGGTGGTGACGGTGGACCTTCGCAGCATCGGCGGCTCGGCGCTGACCGCCGACATCGCCGTGCCCGAGGCCGCCGCGGCCGGCATCCCGGTCACCTACGTGCCGGCGCGCAACACCATCATGCTGTCCATCGCGCTGGGCTGGGCCGAGGTGCTGGGCGCCGACGACCTGTTCTGCGGCGTGAACGCCGTGGACTACTCGGGCTATCCCGACTGCCGCCCCGAGTTCATCGCGGCCTTCGAGCGCCTGGCCAACCTGGCCACCAAGGCCGGCGTGGAGGGCCACGCGCTGCGCCTGCATGCGCCGCTGATGCGCATGTCCAAGGCCGATATCGCCCGCGAGGGCGCGCGGCTGGGCGTGGATTTCTCGCGCACGGTGTCGTGCTACCAGGCCGACGCCGGGGGCCGCGCCTGCGGCCGCTGCGACGCCTGCCGCCTGCGCGCCGAGGGCTTCGCCGCCGCCGGCCTGGCCGACCCCACGCGCTACGCGCCGCGCGCCTGATGGGTTAGAATTGCCGCCCGCGCGGCCACCGCGCCGGGCAGCACCGCTTTCGTTGGGCCGTTAGCTCAGTTGGTAGAGCAGAAGACTTTTAATCTTTTGGTCGATGGTTCGAATCCATCACGGCCCACCATTCATCCAAGCATTCGCTTGGAAGAATCCCACGATGCGCTTCGCGAATCGCGGGCCCCGGTTCATATCACTCCAATCCCCGCGCCTTCGGCGCGCCCCCTTACCAAGGGGGCTTTGCATTGGGCAATGGCTTGGTTTGCTGGGGTGGTTCTTCGGGTCGGGAGGGCGCGGGTGGGGTGGGGTGGGGTCAGGCTTCGGCGGATTCGCGCAGGGTGGTGAGGACCTGGTCGCCGTAGCGTTCGAGCTTGGCGGTGCCGACGCCGCTGATGTTGCCCAGTTCGGCCAGGGTTTCCGGGCGGCGTTCGGCGATCGCGCGCAGGGTGGCGTCGTGGAAGATCACGTAGGCAGGCACGGACTGCTCGCGCGCCAGGCTGGCGCGCAGGGCGCGCAGGGCGTCGAACAGGGGCAGGCCGGCGGCGGACAGCGGCGCGGCCGCGGGGCCGGCGCTGCGGCGGCTGCCGCGCTCGCGTTCGCGGGTGCGGGTGGATTCCTCGCGCAGGGCGACGGTTTGTTCGCCCTTGAGCACGGGCCGGCTGGCCTCGGTCAGGCGCAGGCTGCCGTGGCCCTCGATGTCCACTTCCAGCAGGCCCAGCGCCACCAGCTGGCGGAACACGCCCTTCCACTGGCGGGCGTCGAGGTCGGCGCCGATGCCGTAGGTGCTGAGCCGGTCGTGGCCGAGCTGGCTGATGCGTTCGTTGGCGACGCCGCGCAGGATGTCCACCAGGTGGGTGACGCCGAAGCGCTGGCCGCTTCGGTACACGCAAGACAGCGCCTTCTGCGCGGCCACGGTGGCGTCCCAGGTGCGCGGCGGCTCCAGGCAGTTGTCGCAGTTGCCGCAGGGCTGCGGATACGACTCGCCGAACGCATCCAGCAGCACCTGGCGGCGGCAGCGGGTGGATTCGCAGTAGCCCAGCAGGGTGTCGAGCTTGCGGCGCTCCAGCCAGCGGCGCTCTTCGCCGGCGTCGGAGCTTTCAATCATCTGGCGCAGCATCACCACGTCGCCCAGGCCGTAGCAGAGCCAGGCCTGGGCGGGTTCGCCGTCGCGGCCGGCGCGGCCGGTTTCCTGGTAGTAGCCTTCCAGCGACTTGGGCAGGTCCATGTGCGCCACGAAGCGCACGTCGGGTTTATCGATGCCCATGCCGAAGGCGATGGTGGCCACCATCACCACGCCGTCCTCGCGCAGGAAGCGGCGCTGGTTGGCGGCGCGCACCGACGCGTCCAGGCCGGCGTGGTAGGGCAGGGCATCAATGCCCTGATCAACCAGGAAGTCGGCGGTTTCCTCCACCTTGCGCCGCGACAGGCAGTAGACGATGCCGGCGTCGCCGCGAAAGGCGCCCAGGAAATCGAGCAGCTGGCGCCGCGCGTTGTCCTTCTGCAGCACCCGGTAGCGGATGTTGGGGCGGTCGAAGGACGTGATGAACTGGCGCGCGTCCTCCAGGCCCAGGCGCTCGGCGATCTCGCGCCGGGTGGGCGCGTCGGCGGTGGCGGTCAGGGCGATGCGCGGCACGTCCGGCCAGCGCTCGTGCAGCAGGTTGAGTTCGCGGTACTCGGGGCGGAAATCGTGGCCCCACTGCGACACGCAGTGCGCTTCGTCAATGGCGAACAAGGCGAGGGTGCTGCGGTCGAGCAGGCGCAGGAAGCGATCGGTCAGCAGGCGCTCGGGCGCCACGTACAGCATGTCCAGGTCGCCGGCCAGCAGCTTTGCCTCGACCGCGGCGGCGGCTTCGCCGCTGAGCGAGGAGTTGAGGAAGGCGGCGCGCACGCCCAGCTGCTCCAGCGCCTCCACCTGGTCCTGCATCAGCGCGATCAGCGGCGAGACGATGATGCCGGTGCCTTCGCGCAGCAGCGACGGCACCTGGTAGCACAGCGACTTGCCGGCGCCGGTGGGCATCAGCACCAGGCAGTCGTGGCCGGCGCCGATGTGTTCCACCACGGCGGCCTGCTCGCCCCGGAACTCGGGATAGCCGAAAACGCGGCGGAGGATGTCGTGGGCGGTGGACGTCATGGCGCCAGTTTACCGGGCCGCCCGGGCCACGCGGTGAGGGAGCTTTGCCCGCGCGGCCGTGCGAACTCCGGCCGGGCCGGCCGGGCGGCGCCGCCGGGCGTCACTGCAGCAGGGAGCGAAGCATCCAGGCGTACTTTTCGTGGATCTGCAGGCGCTGGGTCAGCAGGTCCTCGGTCGGGTCGTCGTCGGCGTCGTCGGCGATCTCCAGCACCTTGCGGCCGGTGCGGCAGACGGCCTCGTTGCCGGCCACCAGCTGGCGCACCATTTCCTGCCAGTCCGGCGTCTCGGTGCCGGGCTCTTCCTTGATGCTGGCCAGCTTCACGAACTGGGCGTAGGAGCCCGGCGCGTTGAAGCCCAGGGCGCGGATGCGCTCGGCGATCTCGTCCAGCGCCGTCCACTGTTCGGTGTACTGGGTCATGAACATCGCGTGCAGCGAGTTGAACATCGGCCCGGTGACGTTCCAGTGGAAGTTGTGGGTCTTGAGGTACAGCGTGTAGCTGTCGGCGAGGAAGCGCGACAGGCCGTCGGCGATCTTGCGGCGGTCCTTTTCGCTGATGCCGATGTCGATCTTGGGCGCGCCCTGCGGGGCGGCGGCGGGGCTGGAAGCCTTCTTCGATGCCATGTCGGGGTCTCCTCGGGAATGTCTTTTTACTGTACCCCCTCACGCGTCGCGCGCAAACGGACGGGCCGGGATTGTTACCATGGCGTGGAATGGAACAGCGCCCCGCACCCGTCCCGGTCTTTCCCACCGACACCGTGCTCAGCCGCGACCACGGCCGCCTCAAGCGGTTGCTGGGCGCACTGCGCAAGGCGCCGGGCGATGCCGCCGCGCGCGCGGCCTGGGACCAGGCGGTGGCGGCGTCCACGGCCACGCGCCAGCGCCGCGCCGCGCAGGCGCCCAGGCCCACGTTTGACGACAGCCTGCCGGTGGCGCGCGAGGCCGAAACGCTGATCGCGCTCATCCGCAAGCATCCGGTGGTGATCCTGGCCGGCGAAACCGGCTCGGGCAAGACCACCCAGCTGCCGAAACTGTGCCTGGCCGCAGGCCGCGGCAGCGCCGGCATGATCGGCTGCACCCAGCCCCGGCGCATCGCCGCGCGCGCGGTGGCGCGCCGCGTGGCCGAGGAGCTGCAGGTGCCGATGGGCGGCGCGGTGGGCTACCAGGTGCGCTTCACCGAGAACGTCGGCGACGACACCTACATCAAGTTCATGACCGACGGCATCCTGCTGGCGGAAATCCAGTCCGACCGGTTCCTGTCGCGATACGACACCATCATCGTGGACGAGGCGCACGAGCGCAGCCTGAACATCGACTTCCTGCTGGGCTACCTCAAGCAGCTGGTGAAGACGCGGCCCGACCTCAAGCTCGTCATCACCTCGGCCACGATTGACACCGAGCGCTTCGCCCGCCATTTCGACGGCGCGCCGGTGCTGAGCGTCGAGGGCCGCGGGTTTCCCGTGGAAGTCCGCTACCGCCCCGCCGATGAGCCTTCGGAAGCTACGTCCGAAGCCGCGTACCAGGTACATTTTTCCGGAGAGGGCCGTGCTCCGGGCGGGAATCCGGCCCGGAAAAATGTACCTGGTACGTCATCCCCGCCGTCGATGGCGGAGGCCATCGTGGCGGCCGCCGACGAAATCACCCGCGAAGACCCGCAGGGCGACGTGCTGGTCTTCCTGCCGGGCGAGCGCGAGATCCGCGACGCACACGCGGCGCTCAACCGCCGCAAGTACCGGTCGACGGAAGTGATACCGCTGTACGCGCGGCTGTCCGTGCGCGACCAGGACAAGGTGTTCAACCCCGGCCCGGGGCGGCGCATCGTGCTGGCCACCAACGTGGCGGAAACCTCGCTGACGGTGCCGCGCATCCGCTACGTCATCGACCCGGGCGCGGCGCGCGTGAAGCGCTACAGCCCGCGCGGCAAGCTCGACCGCCTGCACATCGAACCCATCAGCCAGGCCAGCGCCGACCAGCGCAAGGGCCGCTGCGGCCGCATCGCCTCGGGCATCTGCTACCGCCTGTATTCCGAAGATGACTTCAACGCGCGCCCGCGCTACACCGACCCGGAAATCCTGCGCGCCTCGCTGGCCGGCGTCATCCTGCGCATGCTCACGCTGGGCCTGGGGCGGGTGGAGGATTTCCCCTTCATCGACCCGCCCGACCCGCGCGCGATCGCCGACGGCTGGCAGACGCTGACCGAACTGGGCGCCGTGGACGACGAGCGCCGCCTCACGCCGATCGGCCGGCAGATGTCGCGCCTGCCGGTGGACGTGAAGCTGGCGCGCATGCTGGTGGCCGCGCAGGGCCACGGCTGCCTGGCGCCGATGACGGTGATCACCTCCTTCCTTGGCATCCAGGACCCGCGCGAGCGCCCGGCCGACGCGCGCGAGAAAGCCGACACCGCGCACGCCGAGTTTGCCGACCCGAACTCCGAGTTCATCGGCATCCTCAAGCTGTGGGACGCCTACCGCACCGCGCACGAAGACCTCACGCAGTCGAAGCTGCGCGACTGGTGCGAGCGGCGCTACCTGGGCTTCCTGCGCATGCGCGAATGGCGCGAGCTGCACCGCCAGCTGCTGCTGTCGTGCGAAGAAGCCGGCTGGGACCCCACGACCGGAGCCACGTCCGAAGCCACGTACCAGGTACATTTTTCCGGGCAGGGCCATCGCGCTGGCCAGGACTCGGGCCGGAAAAATGTACCTGGTACGCCATCTCCGCCGTCCAAGCAGCAGGCCGCAGCCCACGCCGCCCTCCACCGCTCCCTCATCGCCGGCCTCCCCGCCCAGATCGGCCACCGCACCGAGAAGGGCCTCTACGACGCCCCGCGCCAGCGCAAGTTCCAGCTCTTCCCCGGCTCGTCGCTGGCCAAGCTGCCGCCGGCGTGGGTGCTGGTGGCCACGCTGATGGACACCGCCAGGGTGTGGGGCATGACCGCCGCGCGCATCGAGCCCGACTGGGTGATCGCGGAGCTGGGCCACCTGCTGGCGCGCAAGCACTTCGACCCGCACTGGTCGCGCGCGCAGGGCCGCGTCATCGGCAGCGAGCAGATCAGCCTGTTCGGCCTGGTGCTGGCGCCCAGGAAGCCGGTGCACTACGGCGGCCTGTATCCGGCCGAGTCACGCGAGATCTTCGTGCGCCAGGGCCTGGTGCCGGGCGAGGTGGACACGCGCAGCGCCTTCCTCAAGCGCAACCTGGCCACGCTGGAGAAGGCGCGCGAAGAAGAGGCCAAGCTGCGCCGCGCCGGCCTGGTGGCCGACGAGGACTGGCAGGCGCGCTGGTACCTCGACCGCCTGCCCGCCGACATCAACAGCGTCGCCGCGCTCGACAGCACGCTGGCGAAGTGGACGCCGGAGCTCAAGCGCGCGCTGGAGTGGTCGCTGGCCGACCTGCTGCCGGGCGAGGGCAGCGAGGCCGAGCGCTTCCCGAAGTACTTCCCGCTGGGCGACGCCCGCCTGGCGCTGCACTACCGCTTCGAGCCCGGCCACCCCGAGGACGGCGTCACGCTGGACGTGCCGCTGCACCTGCTCAAGGCCCTGGACGGTCCGCGCCTGGGCTGGCTGGTGCCGGGCCTGGTGGAGGAAAAGGCCACGGCGCTGATCCGCGCCCTGCCCAAGGCGCTGCGCCGCAACTACGTGCCGGCGCCGGACTTCGCGCGCGCCTTCGCCGAGGCCTTCCCCCGGCCCGAGGCCGACAGCCTGCCGGGCACGCTGGCGCGCTTCCTCACCAAGGCCACCGGTTCGCCGGTGGCCGCGCTGGACTTCGACGAAGCCGGGCTGGAGGCGCACCTGCGCATCAACCTGCGGCTGGCCGAGCGCGACGGCCGGGTGCTGGCCCTGTCGCGCGACCTGGACGAGCTGCGCCGCCGCTTCGGTGAACAGGCCGAGCGCGCGTTCGCCGAGCGCGCCGGCGAGGACCTGGCCCGCGAAGGCCTGCTGAAATTCCCCGACGCGCCCATCCCGGCGCAGGTGGCCGGCGCGGCCGGCGTGCCGGCCTACCCGGCGCTGGTGGACCAGCGCGAGGCCGTGGCCCTGAGCGTGTTCGCCGACGCCGCCGAAGCCGCCCGCGAACACGACGCCGGCGTGCGCCGCCTCGCCACGTTCGCGCTGGCGGAGAAATTGCGCCAGGCCCGCAAGCAGCTGCCGGTGTCGCCCAAGCTGGCCCTGCTGTACGCCGCCATCGAAGGCTTCGCCCAGGCCCCCGGCGCACCGCCGGCGCACGAACACCTGCGCACCGACCTGGCCCAGGCCGCGCTGAACGCCGTGCTGTCCGCACCGTTCACCAACGTGCGCGACGCGGCGGCGTTCCAGCAGCGCGTGGACGAGGCCGGACGGCGCCTGTTCGCCGAAGCCATGGCGCGGCTGCAGCTGGCCGAGGCCATCCTGGGCCTGGTGGCCGAGATCAAGCCGCGGCTGGAATCGAAGCTGCTGGGCTGGGCCAGCGGCAACCTCGACGACCTCAAGGCGCAGCTGGCCGGCCTGGTGCCGCCGGGTTTCCTGCGCGACACGCCGGCCGACGCGCTGGCCGAGTATCCGCGCTATCTCAAGGCGCTGTCGCTGCGCGCCGACCGCGCGCTGCGCGACCCGGTGCGCGACCAGGCGCGCATGCTCGAACTCAAGCCCTTCACCGACGCGCTGGCGAACGCAAGGCGCAGCGGCCGGGCGATGGACCCGGCCTGGCAGGCGCTGCGATGGGACCTGGAGGAGCTGCGCGTGTCGATGTTCGCGCAGGAGCTGGGGACGCGGCGCCAGGTCTCGGCCAAGCGCCTGGCCCGCCAGCTGGAAACGCTTACTTGATGCGCTTGACCCGGGCGCGGGCGTTGTAGCCGTCCACGCGCAGGAACCAGGCGTCGAGCATGCCGCGCTCGATGGTGACGGTCGGGTTTTCAAGCGAGACGCTCAGGCGCGTACCGCTGTCGCTGACTTCCCACACCTGGCCGTTGGCCAGCGTGATGCGGTCGCCCTTGCCCTTCCAGCCCTTGAACGGACCAGCGACGGTGGACACCACCGCACCGCCAGCGCCCGTGCGGCCTTCGAAGCCGCGGTTGTCCACCGCCGGGGTGGCGGCGACGGCGCCGGAGGACTTGCCGGCCAGCCAGCTGTTGAGCGCGGCCAGTTCCTCGGGCGTGAGTTTTTCCAGGCCCGCGGCCTTGAACTCGGCGTAGGTCATGCGTTCTTCCAGCGTGGAGAACTGCTGGGCCGAAGCGGCACCGGCGGCCAGGGAGAACAGCACGAGGGCAACAATCATCAATCGACGCATGGCAGGCATTCCGGACTGGTTAAACTGGCCAGTATTCGTGTGCCAGTCTACATGCCCGGGGAACGAAGGCGCCACTTGATGCCCAACACCGCGCCGCCGCGCCTGGACCACTGGCTGCCCGCCCACGGGCCGGCCACGCCCCTGCTGGCGCAGCTGGCGGCGGCCGCGGCCACGCTGGCCCCCTGCGCCGCCGAGAAGTTGGCCGTGCGCGTGCTGGCCGCCCTGCAGCCGCTGCGCGCCGACCCCGAGGTGCTGGCCGCCGCGGCCCTGCACCTGTGGCCCGAGCTGCGCGCCGCGCTGCCGGCGGCGGCCCTGTCGGCGTCGCCGCGCCTGGCGCCGCTGCTCGAAGGCCTGGCCGCGTCCGAACAGGTCAGCGCGCTGCACCACCAGCGCCAGGGCAAGGGCAGCGCCGAGGGCCTGCGCCGGCTGCTGCTGGCCCTGGTGCGCGACCTGCGCGCGGTGCTGGTGCTGCTGGCGGTGCAGCTGGTGCGGCTGCGCGAAGCCGGCAGCCTGCCGGCCGACGAACGCCGCGCCCTGGCCGAGCTCAGCGCCGACATCCATGCGCCGCTGGCGAACCGGCTGGGCATCTGGCAGCTGAAGTGGGAAATCGAAGACCTGGCCTTCCGCTGGCTGCAGCCCGACACCTACCAGCGCATCGCGCGGCTGCTGGACGAGAAGCGCGCCGACCGCGAGCGCGTCATCGAACAGGCCATGCAGCGCATCCGCCGCGCCCTGGCCGAGGCCGGCATCGCCGCCGACGTGGCCGGCCGGCCCAAGCACATCTACAGCATCTGGAAGAAGATGCAGCGCAAGGGCGTGCCCTTCAGCGAGCTGTACGACATCCGCGCGGTGCGCGTGCTGGTGGACGACATCCCCACCTGCTACGCGGTGCTGGGCCTGGTGCACCAGCTGTTCCCGTCCATTCCCTCGGAGTTCGACGACTACATCGCCCATCCCAAGGGCAACGACTACCGCTCGCTGCACACCGCCGTGATCGGCCCGGGCGGGCAGACGCTGGAAGTGCAGATACGCACCCACCAGATGCACGAACACGCCGAACTGGGCGTGGCCGCGCACTGGCGCTACAAGGAAGGCGGCGGCGCCGACGCCAGCTTCGAGCGCAAGGTGGCCTGGATGCGCCAGCTGCTGGAGGCCCGCGACGAGGGCGAGGACGCGCTGATGGCCGGCTTCTCCACCGAACTGGTGGAAGACCGGGTGTACGTGCTGACGCCGCGCGGCGAAGTGGTGGACCTGCCGCGCAACGGCACCGTGCTCGACTTCGCCTACGCCGTGCACACCGAAGTGGGCCATCGCTGCCGCGGCGCCAAGGTCAACGGCCGCATCGTGCCGCTGGACCATCGCCCGGCCACCGGCGACCGCATCGAGATCCTCACCGCCAAGACCTCCGAACCGCGGCGCGACTGGCTGCTGGCCAGCAACGGCTTCCTGGCCACCGGCCGCGCGCGCGACAAGGTGCGCGCCTGGTTCCACCGCATCGACCGCGCGCGCAACGTCCAGGCCGGCCGCGAGCTGCTGGAGAAGGAGCTGCGCAAGGTCGCCCTGCTGCACGCCGACCTGGCGCCGGTGCTGGCGAAGTTCCGCTTCGAATCGCTCGACGACCTGCACCTGGCCATCGCCCTGGGCGACCTGGGCCCCAGCCAGGTCAGCCGCACCCTGCACGACCACGCGCAGGCGTCGAAGGCGCCGGCCGAGCCGGCGTCCATGGTGGCGCGGCGCCCGCACGCGCCGGCCTCGAAGGCGCCGTTCACGGTGGAAGGCGTGGGCAACCTGCTCAGCCAGATCGCCCGCTGCTGCCAGCCCGTGCCGGGCGACGACATCGTCGGCTACCTCACCCGCGGCCGCGGCGTCAGCATCCACCGCGCCAGCTGCCCCAGCGCGCTGCGGCTGCTGGCGCGCGAGCCCGACCGCCGGCTGCCGGTGGAGTGGGGCCGCAAGCACGCGTCCAGCTACGAAGTGGACATCACGCTGCGCGCCTTCGACCGCAAGTGGCTGCTCAAGGACCTCACCAACGTGATCGCGCAGATGGGCGTGAACATCCTGGGCGTGCAGTCGCGGGTGGACGAGGGCCAGGGCATCGCCGAGCTCCGGCTGGCCGTGCGCGTGGCGGACTTCGGCCAGCTCAGCGACCTGCTGGGCCGCCTGAGCGCGGTGCCCGGCGTGCAGGAAGCGCGGCGCATCAGCTGAATCGCGCGGCCGGCGTTCATGGGGCGCTGGTATCCTCGCGCCATGACGGACACCTCGGCATGACCCAGCGACGCATCGAGCCCGGCGGCACGCCCGACCTGGGGCCCATGGACCCCATGGACCTCTCGCGTCCGGCGCGGCCGGCTGCGCCCGTGCCCGCGCGGCGTCGTCTGCGTCCAGCGTGGCTGCTGGCCGCCGCTGCGGCACTGGCCGTGCTGGCCCTGCTGCTGGGCCACTGGCGCGAACAGATCGGCGAGCGGCTGGTGCCCGAGTCCGCCATCAACCTGCAGATCGAAGCGGCGCAGCAGGCCCTGGCCCGCGGTGAGCTGAGCCTGGCCGACGGCAGCGGTGCGCGCGAACGCTTCCAGGCCGTACTGGCGCGCGACCCCGACCACCTGGCGGCCCGTGCCGGCCTGGTCGCCGTGCGCGACGCCGCCCTGGCCCAGGCGCGTGCCGCCATCAACGCCGGCGACGCCGGCACCGCCCGCGCCCGCATCGAGATGGCGCGCGCCATGGCGGCGCCCGCCTCCGGCCTGGTGCCGCTGGAACAGGACCTGCAGCGCATCGAAACCACCGGTGCCGACATCGCCGCGCTGCTCGGGCGCGCGCGCGACGCGCAGGCCGCTGGCCGCCTGGAGCAGGTGCCCGACGGCGCGCTGGCGCTGTACCTGCAGGTGCTGCAGCAGCAGCCCGACAATGCGCTGGCGCTGAGCGGCCGCAGCGAAATCCTCTCGGGCCTGCTGGCCCAGGCGCAGCAGGCGCTGGCCGGCGGCGGCATCGAACAGGCGCAGGCGCTGGCCGCGCGCGTGGAGCAGGCCGACCCCAGCCACCTCGAGCTGCCGGCCCTGAAGGCGCGGCTGGGCGAAGCGCAGCAGCGGCGCCAGCGTGAGCGCGACGCGCTGCTGGCCGACGCCGCCGAGGCACGGCGCGCCGGCCGCCTGGACGCCGCGGCCGAAGCCTATCTGTCGCTGCTGGCCGCCGATCCGGAAGCAGCGGACGCGCGCCGCGGCCTGGACGACACCGCGGCGGCGATGGCGCTGCGCGCCGGCCGCGAGGCCGCCGACTTCGACTTCCCGGCCGCCGAAGCCTCGCTGCAGCGGGCGCGCGAATGGCAGCCGGCCGCGCCGGCGATCGCCGTGGCCGAGCGCCGCCTGGCCCAGGCGCGGTCGGCGCAGGGCCAGCTGCCGGCAGCCGATCCCGAGCGTCTTGCGGGCCTGCTGGCGCAGGCGCGCGCGGCCATGCGCCAGGGCGACCTGATTGACCCGCCGGGCGCGTCGTCCTGGGATTTCCTGCGCCAGGCCTCGGCCATCGCGCCGGGCTCGGCGGAAGTGCGCAGTGCCCTTGCCGAATACGACCGTCGCGCGCTGGCCTGCTTCGAGGACGAACTGGCCGGCAACCGGCTTTCGCGCGCGCAGTCGTGCCTGGACGCGCGCGCCGCGCGCGACGCCGGCAGCGCTGCGCTGTTGGCCGACCGTCGCCGCCTGGCCGACCGCTGGCTGGCCTTCGCCGATGAACGCCTGGGCGCCAATGAGCTGGCGCTGGCGCGCCGCGCGCTGAACTCGGCGCAGTCGCTCGACCCGGCGCACCCGGGCCTGGCGGCCATCGCCGAACGGCTGGCGCGCGCCGGCGGCTAGCGCGCGGGCAGGGACTCGAGCAGCGTGTGCAGGGTGGCCCGCACCGCGGCCGGCGAGAAGTGCCGGCGGGTGTTTTCCAGGCCGCCTGCCGACAGCGTTTGCCACAGCGCGCGGTCCTGGTACAGGCGCACCACGGCCGCGGCGAAGCCTTCGGCGTCGTCGGCCACCAGCACGTCCACGCCGTCCGCCAGGTGCATGCCTTCGACCGCGCACAGCGTGGCCACCATCGGCTGGCCGTGCGCCAGGCTGTGGTTCACCTTGCCCTTGACGCCCGCGCCGTAGCGCAGCGGCGCCACGCCCACGCGCGCGCCTTCCAGCAGCGGCGTGAGGTCGGGCACGAAGCCGTGCAGGTGCACGCCGGGCAGCTCGCCCAGCGCCACCACCTCGGGCGGCGCTTCCGAGCCCACCAGGTGCAGCACCACGTCCGGCAGGCGGGCGCGCACGAGCGGGAAAATGTCGCGCGCCATCCACACGGCGGCGTCCACGTTCGGCGGATGCCGGTAGCCGCCCACGAACAGCAGGTCGCGGCGTTCGTCCCAGGGCTGGCCGGGGCCGTGCACGTCGTGGATGTTCGACACCACGTCCACCCGGGCGCCGGGCAGTTCCTGCGCCAGGAGGGCCTGTTCGGCGCCGCTGACCACCCAGGTGGTGTCGCACTGCGCCATCAGGCCCAATTCGATGCGGCGCGTGCGCGCGGCCTTGCGCAGCTGTCCGGCGTCGCCGCTGACTTCGGCTTCGCGCAGCTCGCGCAGGTGGTGCAGGTCCACCGTGTCGAACACCACGTGCGCCCGCGGCGCGTGCGTGCGCAGCAGCGCCATTACCGGCGACAGCACGTAGTGCCGGCTGCCCACCACCAGGTCGAAGCGCTCGCCGTGCCGGGCCAGCCACGCCGGCACGTCCGCCAGGTACGGATGCCACCAGGCCTCCACGCCGATCTGCTGCAGCGCCTGCGTGTAGGCGCCGTCGTGCGCGCGGTTCTCGGCGAAGAACACCACCGAACAGCCCTCGTCGCGCATCGCCCGCATCAGCGCCAGCATGCGCAGGGATCCCGAATCGCGGTCGGGCGTGGGCGTGCAGGCGTCCATCACCAGCACGCGGTGCCTGCGGCCACGCTCGCTGGCCACCTCGGGGTCGCTGCCGGCGGGCCGGTGCGACTGCGCCAGCACGCTGCGCCAGCGCTCCAGGAACTTGGCGTGGTTGGCCACCTGGTAGGCCTTCACGCCGGTGCGCACGTCGGTGCCCGAGCTGATGCCTTCGTGGTGCACCACCACCGACGCCGGCTGGTAGCGCACCTTCAGGCCGGCGGCACGGATGCGCATGGCCAGGTCGGTGTCTTCGTAGTAGGCCGGCGCGTAGTGGCTGTCGAAGCCGCCCAGCTGCATGAACAGCTCGCGCCGCAGCGCGATGGACGCACCCGAGCAGTAGTCCACTTCGCGCACGAAGTTGAAGCGCGGGTGCGCCGGGTCTTCGAAGCGCCCGTAGTTCCAGCCCGAGCCGTCGGCGAAGACGATGCCGCCCGCTTCCTGCAGGCGCCCGTCGGGGTACACCAGCTTGCTGCCGGCCAGCCCCGTGTCGGGGTGGCGCGCGAACGTGTCCAGCAGCGCGTCCAGCCAGCCCGGCGAAACGGTGGTGTCGTTGTTGAGGAACACCACGAACTCGCCCGCCGCCAGTTCGGCGCCGGCATTGCAGGCGCCGATGAAGCCCAGGTTGCGGGCGTTGCGGTGGTAGCGCAGGCCCGGGATGCTGGGCAGCACGCGCGACGAGGCGTCGGTGGACGCGTCGTCCACCACGATCACCTCGAAGGCGGTGGCGTCGCCGCAGTCGCTCAGCGCGCGCAGGCAGGCCAGGGTGTAGTGCAGCTGGTTGTACACCGGCACGATGATGCTGGCCCGCGGCGCCTTGGGCCGCGGCAGGCGCAGCGCACTGTCGGCGCGCTCGGGCAGCGGCGCGAGGGGCGCGTGCGGCGCTTCCCGGGGAGTGGCGCGCAGCTGCTGGAACCGGCGCCACGTGCCGGCCAGCCCGCGGCTGCGCAGGCTGGAAAGCCCGCGCGATGCCAGCTGGCTGACGTGGCGCGCCCGGTAGGCCTGGGCCAGGCCGAGGTTGCGCAGCCAGCGAATGACGTGGCGCGGCAGCGCGGTGGCGCGCCAGGCCAGGCTGCCGCGGATGGCGTCGAGCTGGGACTGCATTTCGTCGCGCTGGCGCAGGGCGACGTCACGCTGCCGGGCCAGGTCGGTGCTGTCGCGCTGGTAGTAGCCATGGGCCTCGGCCAGCTGGTGGTCGAGTTCGTGGATGTATTCCTCCAGCCGGGCGCTGGCGCCGTGCGCCTGCGCGAGGTCGTGTTCGAAGCGGGTGCGCTGTTGCTCGAGATGGCTTTCGAAGCGGGCGCGCTCCTGCTGCAGGTCCTGTTCAAGGCGGGCGATGCCCGCGCGGTGCTCGTTGTCGCGGCGCTGGGCCTGCTGCTGTGCCTGGTCCAGCTGGTCCTGCAGGCCGTGGGCCCAGTCGGCGCGGCGCTGCAGTTCGGCGCTGGCTTCGGCCAGTTCGCTCTCGCGCCGGGCGAGTCGCTGCTGCAGGCGGTCTGCTGCCCGCTTCATGCCCAGCCCCGACAGCAGCGCAGGCGATGCGGCGCGCAGCCGCGGCACGGCGGCCGCGTGCGGCAGCACGTCGCGCCAGCCGGCGGCCATGGCCTCCAGCGTGGCCGGCACCGGCGCGGGCGCCGCGGCGACTGCCGCGATGTCATCGCGATGCGCGGCCAGGTGCGCCAGCCTGCCGTTCACGGTGTCCGGGTCGGGCGGCACCACCCAGCCTCCGCCCTCCGCCAGCAGCCGTTCGGCCGGCGCGCCGGGCGACGCGCACAGCACCGGCACGCGCAGCGCCTGCATTTCCGACAGGGTGTAGCCGAAGGTTTCCGGTGCGGTGGACGGCAGCAGCGCCAGGTCGGGCGCCAGCGACTGCACCAGCGCCGGCAGCTGGTCGCGCGCGTACTCGCGCTGCACGATCACCGAGGGTTTGCCTTCGAAGCGGGCGCCGGCATTGCCGCTGCCCAGCAGCAGCAGTTCGATGCCGGGCGGCAGCGTCGCCAGCATGGGCGCCAGCAGGTGTTCGCCCTTGCCGCCGGCCAGGCGCCCGGGCACGAGCACGCGCAGCGGCTGGCCGGCGTCCTGCCGGCGCGGGGCCGCGGCCGGTGACGGCAGCGGGGCCAGGCCGTGCGGCACGATGCGCCACGGCAGCGGCGACAGTTCGGGCGCGATGGCACACAGGCGGCGGCGCGCGAACGCGCTCGGTGCCACCAGGGTGGCGCCGGCGTCCTTCAGTGCGGCCACGAAGGCGTCGCGCAGCGCCCACCAGTCATCCGCGCCGGTGCCGGCAAGCACGTAATCCGGACCGGCCTCGGCCAGGCCGCGCTCCAGCGCGTGGCGGTCGAAGGGCTGCGTGTCCGGGTCGCGCGCATCGTGCAGCAGCGGCCAGGCCGGGTAGTTGTCGTGCACGCACAGCGCGGTGGGCAGGCCGGTGCGCAGCACGTCCAGCGAGTGGCCGATCAGCGACGACACCAGCACCGAACCCACGCCCCACTCGGCGATGATCGTGGCCAGGATGGCCGCCACTTCGGGCGACTGCAGGGCGGTGGTGTCCACCGGGTTGGCCAGTGGCCAGGTGCGGACGGCCGGCGAATCCAGGTCCAGGTGCAGGTGCAGCCGGCGGCCGTAGGGCTGGCGGTGCTCGTCGCCGCGCGCCACCAGCAGCAGGTGCCGGCGGCCGCGGTCGGCGGCGGCCAGGTCGCGCGCGAATCGTTCGACGCCGCCGCCCCAGTCGTGCAGTACGTGCAGCAGCGCGGGCGCCGACGCGGTCGCGTGGGGTGCCGCGGTGGCTTCCGCGATGCGTGCCTTGAGCGTGGCCAGCGGCAGCGGCAGTTCACTGTCGCGGGGCGTCACGCCCGAGGCCACGTACACGCAGGGCAGCAGGCCGCAGCGCCGTGCGCCGCGGGCATCGCGACTGGCCGCGGCCGCGGCGCGCCAGACCGAACACGCCTCCGACCACTCGCGGTGCGCGAAGCTCGCGTGTTCGGCCAGGTCCCACGCCAGCGCGCTGCGCAGCGCATCCCCGGCGGCGTCCGGGAACACCGTCCAGCGGCCATCCAGCGGCGACAGCACGTCCCAAGCGCCCTGGTGGCAGGCGTCCACCAGCGTTCGCCAGGCGCCGTCGGGCAGCGTGGCGTCGCTGCGCATCAGCAGCACGTCGCGGCCGGGGAACTGCGCCACGGCGCGCGCCAGCGCCTGGTCCGGACCGTCGGCCGTGCCCGGGACGCGCGCCATGGCGTCCGGCACGCCCGCGGCCGCGTCGCCGTGGGTGCCGGCGGCGGTCCACAGGCTCAGGACCGGAAGAGGGTGTGCATCCATGCGGCTTGTTCAGTCTCGGGTGGGGGTGCGGGCGCGGCTGCCTGATAGACTCGCCGCACCTTCGGATTATCCATGTCCGTGCATCGTAACGCGCCCCCCAGAAAACCCGGCCCCGATTCCGCCCGCCCGCGCTGGCGCCGCTGGCTGTTGCGCGGCGCCCTGGCCGGCCTGGCCCTGCTGCTGGTCATCGGCCTGCCGATGGCGTGGGTGCTCGACAAGCAGGTGCGCGCCGAGTTCGATCAGCTGGCCTGGCAGGTGCCCACCCGCGTCTATGCCCGGCCGCTGCTGATCAAGCCGGGCGTGAGGCTGGACGCCGCCACGCTCGAACTGGAGCTGGCCGCGGCCGGCTACAGCAAGGACGGCGGCGGCGACGTGCCGGGCAGCTACCAGCGCGACGGCGGCCGCTTCCGCATAGGCACGCGCAGCTTCACCGACCTCGACGGCCCGGTGCCGGCGGCCAGTCTCGAGGTGGTGCTGTCCGGCGGCCGGGTGTCGTCGGTGGCCGACCGCCGCGCCGGCAAGCTCGACGCGGCCCGCATCGACCCCGCCCGCATCGCCACCCTGTACGGCGGCAACGTGCAGGAAGAGCGCCGCCTGGTGCAGCTAACCGAAGTGCCGCCGCTGCTGGTGATGGGCCTGCAGGCGGTGGAAGACCGCAACTTCAAGCACCATCACGGCATCGACCCCTGGGGCGTGCTGCGCGCGATGTGGGTGAACGTGCGCGAAGGCGAACTCGAGCAGGGCGCCAGCACGCTCACCCAGCAGCTGGTGCGCAGCCTGTTCCTGACGCGCGAGAAGCGCTTCACGCGCAAGTTCAAGGAAGCCGCCTATTCGCTCATCATCGAGGCGCGCTACGACAAGCGCCGCATCCTCGAGGCCTACCTCAACCAGGTCTACCTGGGCCAGCAGGGCAACCAGTCGGTGCACGGCGTGGCGGCGGCGTCGGAATTCTGGTTCGGGCGCGAACTGGGCAGCCTGCGCACCGAGGACATGGCGCTGCTGGTGGGCATGATCCAGGGCCCGTCCATCTACGAGCCGCGGCGCAAGCCCGAAGCGGCCAAGGCGCGGCGTGACCTGGTGCTGTCGGTGTGGCAGGAACTCGAACTCATTGACGCCGCCGAAGCCAAGCGCGCGAAAGCCGCCCCCTTGGGCGTGAGCGCGAAGCCGGGCGTGGCCAGCAACCGCAACCCGGCCTTCATGGACCTGGTGCGGCGCCAGCTGGCGCGCGACTATCCGGCCGATGCGCTGCGCGGCGCCGGCCTGAGCGTGCTCACCACGCTGTCGCCGTCGGCGCAGCTGCTGTCGGAAAAAGCCGTCAGCGGCACGCTGGCCCAGGTGCAGCGCAAGGACGGCCCGGCGCTGCAGTCGGGCATGGTGGTCACCGATGCACACACCGGCGAACTGCTGGCGATGGTGGGCAACCGCGACACCGACCAGCCCGGCTTCAACCGCGCGCTCGAGGCGCAGCGGCCGGTGGGTTCGCTGCTCAAGCCCATGGTGTACCTGCTGGCGCTGGCCCAGCCCGACCGCTGGTCGCTGGCCACGCAGGTGGACGATGCGCCGCTGGACATCACGCTGCCCAACGGCCGGTCCTGGCGCCCGGAAAACTCCGACGGCCGCAGCCACGGCCGCGTCAGCCTGGCCGACGCACTGGCGCAGTCCTACAACCAGGCCACGGTGCGCGTGGGCATGGACGTGGGCCCGGACCGCCTGGCCGAACTACTCAAGGTGCTGGCGGGGCTGCGCGCGCCGGCCAACCCGTCGCTGATCCTGGGCTCGGTGGACCTGAGCCCGTTCGCGATGGCGCAGGTCTACCAGTTCCTCGCCTCGGGCGGCGAAATCCAGCCGCTGCGCGCCGTGCGCGGCGTGCTCGATCCCCAGGGCAAGGCCATCAGCCGCTACGACTTCAGCGCCGAGCCGGCGAAGGAGGGCGACGCCATCGCCGCGCGCCTGGTCACGCTGGCGCTGCAGGACGCGGTGTCGCGCGGCACCGGCCGTTCCCTGCTGTCGGCGGGCCTGGGTCCGCTGCGCGTGGCCGGCAAGACCGGCACCAGCAACGACAGCCGCGACAGCTGGTTCGCCGGCTACACGGGCGACCACCTGGCGGTGGTGTGGGTGGGCAACGACCAGAACGAACCCACCGGCCTGTACGGTTCCACCGGCGCGATGCGCGTGTGGTCGGCGCTGTTCACCAAGCTGCCCAGCGCGCCGCTCAACGTCGGCAGCGCGGGCCTGGAGTACGGCTGGGTGGATGCGGCCACGTTCGCCACCACCGAGGAAAACTGCGAGGGTGCGCGCCAGTACGCCTTCGTGGCGGGCTACCTGCCGCCCGAACACGTCAGCTGCGTCGAGCGCAGCTGGCTGGACTGGTTCCGCTTCGGCGGCGACGATGCCGGTGAACGGCCCGAAGAAGAGGACACCGAACAATGAGGCATCTGATCGTGGCCGCGATGGCCCTGGCCCTGGCGGCCTGCGGCAGCGGTGCGCCGCCCGCCAAACACGGTCGTGCCGCGGCCAAGCCCGACGTGGCCACCCAGGTGGCCGCGGTGCGCGCGGCCGGCGTCAACGGCAACGAACTGGAAGTGCAGCCGCTGCGCGATCCGCAGGTCGAGGACCTGCGCGCGCAGGCCGAGGCGCAGGAAGCGCGGAGGCAGCTCAAGCAGGCCAACGCCACCCTCGACCGCGCGCTGGCGCTGAGCCCGGGCGACCCCGACCTGCTGCAGTGGAAGGCCGAACTGGCGCTGCTGGGCCGTGCGTGGATGGCCGCCGAGCAGCTGGCCAACGACTCGTACCAGAAGGGCCCGAAGCTGGGTGGGCTGTGCCGCCGCAACTGGACCACGATCGCCTTCGCCCGCGAAGGCCGCGGCGACGCCGCGGGCGCCTCGGTGGCGCGCGCGCAGGTGGACTCCTGCACGGTGGCGCCGCCGGTCCGCATGTAGGTGGACGACCTGGCGCAACGCACCCGCGCGGCGCTCGCCGAGGGCGGCCCGCTGGACGTCCGCCTGGAGGGCTACGCGCCGCGCGCGGCGCAGGCGCAGCTGGCCCAGGCCATTGCCGAGGCGATGGACAGCCGCTCCACACTCGTCGCCGAAGCGGGCACCGGCACCGGCAAGACCTACGCCTACCTGGTGCCGGCGCTGCTGTCGGGCCAGCGCGTGATCATTTCCACCGGCACGCGCGCGCTGCAGGACCAGCTCTACCATCGCGACCTGCCGCGCGTGCGCGAGGCGCTGGGCGCGGGCCTGCGCACGGCGCTGCTCAAGGGTCGTTCGAACTATCTGTGCCAGTACCGCATGGAGCAGGCCAAGGGCGAGAAGTTCGCCTCGCGCGACGTGGCGGCGCAGTTCCAGCGCGTGCTGGCCTGGTCCGGCCGCACGCTGCGCGGCGACCTGGCCGAGCTGGCCGACCTGCCCGAGGATTCACCGCTGTGGCCGATGGTGTCGTCCACGGCCGAGAACTGCCTGGGCGGCGAGTGCCCGTTCTGGAGCGAATGCTTCGTGGCCAAGGCGCGCCAGCAGGCGCAGGCCGCCGACCTGGTGGTGGTGAACCACCACCTGCTGCTGGCCGACCTGGCGATCAAGCAGGAGGGCTTCGGTGAAATCCTGCCCGGCGCCGCGGCCTTCGTGCTGGACGAGGCGCACCAGCTGCCCGAGCTGGCCGCGCAGTTCTTCGGCGAAGGCTTGGGCTCGCGCCAGCTGCTGGACCTCGCGCGCGACAGCCTGGCCGAGTGCCAGCACGTCACCGCGTCGCTGGCCAGCGTGATGGCGCCGGCGCGCAGCCTGGAACACGCCACGCGCGAACTTCGCCTGGCCATGGAGCCGCTGCCCCAGCGCGCGGCGCAGTCGCGCCTGCTGCCCCACGCCCCGGCCGTGGCCGCGCTGGACCAGCTCGAGCACGCCCTGGTCGAACTCGCCCGCAGCCTCTCACCGCTGGCCGACGCCTCGCCCGGCTTCGGCACCTGCGCCAACCGCGCCGCCGACCTCGTCCACCGCCTCCGCACCTGGCGCGGAACAGCAGCAGGAACGGGGTCAGATGAACTTCCCGACGCCAGTTCGCATGACGATGCCGCTCCCTCGGGAAGTTCATCTGACCCCGTTCTTGCCGCCACTTCCGTGCGCTGGTACGAGCTGACGCAGCGCGGGTTCGTATTGCAGCGCACGCCGCTGGATGTGTCGGGGCCGCTGCGTCGCTATCGCGAGCAAAGCCGCGCCGCCTGGATCTTCACTTCGGCCACGCTTTCGGTGGCGGGGGACTTCAGGCACATCTGCAAGCGGCTTGGCCTGGACGAGCCGCGCGAGCTGCTGCAGCCCAGCCCCTTCGACTGGCCGAACCAGGCCCTGTGCTACCTGCCGCGCGGCCTGCCCGAGCCCAACAGCCGCGACTACCTGGGCGCGATGCTCGACGCCGTGTGGCCGGTGCTGGAAGCGTCGAAGGGCCGCGCCTTCCTGCTGTTCACGTCGCACCGTGCGCTGCGCGAGGCGGCCGAGCAGCTGCGCGACGGCCCCTGGCCGCTGTTCGTGCAGGGCAGTGCGCCGCGCAACACGCTGCTGGAGCAGTTCCGCGCCTCGGGCAGCGGCGTGCTGCTGGGCGCCGCCAGCTTCTGGGAGGGCGTGGACGTGGCCGGCGAAGCGTTGAGCGTGGTGGTGATCGACCGCCTGCCGTTCGCCGCGCCGGACGACCCGGTGCTGGAGGCCAAGCTCGACGCCGTGCGCCGCGACGGCGGCAATCCCTTCCGCGACGAACAGCTGCCGCAGGCCGTGATTGCCCTCAAGCAGGGCGTGGGCCGCCTGGTCCGCAGCCACCTGGACCGCGGCGTGCTGGTGCTGTGCGACCCGCGCCTGGTGGGCAAGTCCTACGGCCGCCTGTTCCTGGACAGCCTGCCGCCGTTCCCGCGCACGCGCTTGATCGAGGACGTGCAGGACTTCTTTGCGACACAATCAGCGCCCGCCCACGACCCCCAGGAAGACCTGCCATGACGGCACCGCAGGCGCCCCGCGCGAAGCTGCTGGCCATCGAAACCAGCACCGAGGCCTGTTCGGTGGCGGTGTACGTGGACGGCGAAGTGATGGCGCGCCACGAACTGGCTCCCCGTCGCCACACCCAGCTCGTGCTGCCCTGGGCCGACGAACTGCTGGCTCAGGCCGGACTGCGCAAGTCGCAGCTCGACGCCATTGCCGTCGGGCGCGGCCCCGGCGCGTTCACCGGCGTGCGCCTGGCCATCGCCCTGGTGCAGGGCCTGGCGCTGGCGCTGGATCGCCCGGTGCTGCCGGTGTCCACGCTGGCCGTGCTGGCGCGGCAGGGCCGCGGCGATCGCGTGCTGGCGGCCATTGATGCGCGCATGGGCGAGGTCTACCTCGGGCAATTCACCCGCGCCGGCGACGGCCGCGTGCTGGCCGCCGGCCCGGAGATCATCATCGCGCCCGCGTCGGCGCCGCTTCCCGCGCTGCCCGCGCTGCCCGCGTTCGGCGTGGGCACGGGCTTCTCCGCCGAATCGGGTGCGCTGGTGCAGCGCCTGGGCGACACGCTGGCGGGCTTCGACGCCGCGGCGCTGCCGCACGCCGCCGACCTGGCCTGGCTGGCCGCCGAGGCCTTCGCCCGCGGCGAAGCCGTGCCGCCCGACCAGCTCGAACCCGCCTACCTGCGCGACAAGGTCGCACTCACGCTGGTCGAACAGGGCAAGGCCTGAAGCCCGCGCGACCACGCGGCGGTAGGCGGCCGCCGCAAGGCCCCGCATAATACGGCGGCATTCCCGGGAGCCGCCTGATGGCCGAAGCCGTCCGCCACGACAAGACCGCGCGCCAGCTGCGCATGCTGTCGGACGCGCTCGACGCCGGCCGCCTGGGCCCGGTGCGCCGCCTGGTGAACACGCTTTCCCCGGCCGAGATCGGCAACCTGCTCGAATCCCTGCCTGCGGCCAAGCGCGGCATCGTCTGGGGCCTGGTGGATCCGGAGGACGACGGCGAGGTGCTGGTGCACGTCGGCGACGACGTGCGCGAGAGCCTGCTGGCCGAGATGGACCCCGACGAAATCATCGCCGCGGTCGAAGACCTGGACATCGACGACCTGGCCGAACTGGCCGAAGACCTCCCCGACACCGTCATCGAGGAAGTCCTGAAGTCGATGGACCGCGAGAACCGCGAGCGCCTCGAACAGGTCCTGAGCTACGGCGAAGACACCGCCGGCCGCCTGATGAACCCCGACGTCATCACGGTGCGCACCGACGTCACCGTGGACGTGGTGCTGCGCTACCTGCGCCTGCGCGGCGAAATCCC
>DAORUD010000018.1:0-29718 GCA_035433005.1 Arenimonas sp.
TCAGCGAGAACAATGCCCCGCCTTGGTCCGGATCGATTCGCGCAAGCACCGAAGCACGCAGTGACGAGCCTTCCTTCCAAACCAAAGAGGAATTGCCACCGGACGCGGCGCGGAGGCGAGGGTCACTTCCTGCGAACTAAAAGGCTCTGCCGTGAGCAGGAAGTGACCCTCGCCTCCGCGGTGCGGCCGGCGCCGAAACCCCCAAGAGCGAGCGCACCGGGAAGAAGGACAAAAGAAAAGGCCCGGACAAGTCCGGGCCTTTTCGGTTTGCTGGAACCGCCGGTTACGGCGTGACGGTCAGCTGCACCCGCACCGCCACGTTCGGCGACACCGGGTCATTGCTGTTCACGCAGACGAAGCCGCTGTAGCTCGAAGCCGCCAGGGCCGACGAGTTGAGCGCCACGTTGGTGGCCTGGCTGCCGCCGCCCGCCACCGTGCCCGAGGCCGGGGCAATGGTGCCGAGCCACGGTGCGCCGCAGGCCACCTGGCCCGTCACCCGCATGTTCAGGCCCGCGAAGGCGTTGTTGGACGTCCAGACACCGGCATTGGCCAGGCTGAGCGTGAGCGACATGAACGTGCCGTCACCCGTGGCCGAACCGAACTGCGCCCAACGGTTGGCGAAGCTGCCGCGCGTGTTGACCACCAGCCAGTACGTGCCGGCCGGGAGCACCAGGTTCTGGCCGGCAGCGGCCAGGTTGAGCGACAGGAAGCCGCCGGCCGTGCTGACGCCCGGAGCCGTGGGCGAAGCCGTGAAGGTCCACACCGCCGCACCCGGGTTGCTCAGGGGGTTGCCGGCAGGCACGCCGGCCGCATCCGGGTAGATGGACCAGGTGAGGTCCGCCGCCGCACCCGGGAACGCCGCCCCGCTGACCACGAAGCCCTCGGCGCTCAGGCCGGTGATCTGGGTGGGTTCGTTGACCAGGAAGTTGTCGGCCGAGTACTGCGCGTTGTTACCCGCCGTCGCCGGATCGGTGTAGGTGGTGTTGCGGAAGCCCGAACCAATGGCACCGCGGTCGGCACGGTAAACGCTGGTCGAACCCGAACCCGTGGTGGCGGCCGTGTAGACCAGCGACGCACCACCGGTGTTGCCGATGTTGAAGCCGGCCGAGCCGTTGTTGCCGGCGGCGACGCTGGCCGACACGGACGGCGGCACCGAAACCACCGGCGGCGCCACGGTGATGCCAATGGGCAGCGACAGGGTGCTGTTGCTGGCCGTCTGGCCGCCGCTCAGGCGCTGCGTCAGGACCAGCTGGCCGAAGTTCCAGGCGTTGTCCGCCGTCACCGCCGAGCTGTCGATGGTCACGGTGACCGTGCGGCTGCCGCCGGCCGGAACCCAGATCAGCGAGCTGTCCAGGGTGCCGGTCAGGCCGGTGACGCTGAGCGACCACAGGCCGCCCGACGTGCCGGGGTTGCGGAACGTGCGGACGAACTGGCAGCTGGCGACGCAGTTCAGGCGGGCCATGCTGGGCAGGTTCAGCGTGTGCACCTGGCCGCCGGTGCCGGGGTTGGCGGCACTGTAGTTGGCGGTGGTTTCGTTGAGCACCAGGCCGGCCCGGATGGCGCGCTCGATCCGGATGCGACCCGCGCCGCGCGCCAACGGATTGGCCGGCGACACCTGGTCTTCCAGGTACACCTGCGTGGTGGCGGTCATCATCAGGGCCGACTTGATTTCGGCCGGGGTCCAGGTGGGACGCGCCTGGCGGATCAGGGCAGCCGCGCCGGCGTTGTGCGGCGACGCCATCGAGGTGCCGCTGTAGACGTCAATGGCGCCTTCGGAGCCCGTCAGCGCCGTGCCGGACACTGCGGCCAGGACAGACACGCCGGGCGCCGTGATGTCGGGCTTGATCAGGTTGAACGAGCCGGCCGGGCCGCGCGAGCTGAACGCCGCCAGGGCGTCGGCCACGTTGGGCAGGCCCACGGACGGGAAGGAGATCTGCGCCGTGGTGGTGGTCGGATTGGCGTTGCCGAACGCCGCCAGCGCATCGCCGTCAGTCTGGACGACGCTGAACACCGGGATGGTGGTGCCCGGCACCGACGGCAGGATGATGCCCGCCTGGTTGTTGGCGATGACGACCGCGAGGGCGCCGGCGGCCGTGGCGTTGTTCACCTTCTCGGAGAAGCCGCAGGTGCCGCGACGGATCACGACGACCGCGCCCGTCAGCGAACCCGCCGCGTACGGCGACGGGCTGCAGCCGTCGTTGGTGGTGGCGATGCCCGCACTGATCCGCAGCGGCGTGGTGCCCGGGATGGTGGCGGCGAACGGCACGCCGCCGCTGCCGTTGCTCAGCACCACCGGCTGCAGGTTCGCCGGCACCGGGGCCGGACCGGTCACCTGCATCAGCGTGCCGAAGCCGCCGCGACCGTGCTGGGAGGCCGCCGTGGCGGCCGTCCAGGGCTCGAGATGGCCCAGCGTGTTGGCGCCCGGGCCGCTGTTGCCCGCCGACGTGGCGACGTACACGCCGGCGTCGGTCGCGGCCAGGAAGGCCAGCGAGGTGGACTCGGACCAGGGCGAGGTGCCGCCGCCGATGGAGTAGTTGATGACGTCAACGCCGTCGGCGATGGCCTGGTTGATCGAGGCCGTGGTCGCGACGTTCGGGCACAGGCCCTGGCCGGTGCTGGTGTTGGTGTAGCAGGCGTCGTAGGCAATGATGTTGGCGCGCGGAGCGACGCCGGAAATGCGGAGCGCCGCGCCGTTGAAGGTCACGTCGCGACGGTTGCCGCCGGCCGTGGAGGCGGTGTGGGTGCCGTGGCCGTTGGTGTCGCCGAAGCCCGGCTCCTCGCGCACGTTGGCGACGCCGCACTGGTTGCCGGGCGCGCCGCAGACGAAGTCGTAGCCGCCGACCAGCTTGTCGTTGCAGCGGCCCAGGTCGTCGCCACCGGCGGCGCAGGTGCCGAGGTAGACGCCGGCGCCGAACGGATTGGCGTGCACGTAGCCGTCCACCGGATCCACCGCGGCGAACGACGGGCTGCCGAAGTTGATGCCCGAGTCAATGATGCCGAAGATGATGCCCTGCCCCTGCACGGGGTTGGCGCCGCCCGGCTCGCTGGCGCTGCCGGCCCACGCGACCGGGGCACCGACCAGGGTCGGGCCGACGTCGGTGTCGGCCACGTATTCGCGGTAGGCCTCGACCAGGCGCACGCCCTGCAGGGCGGCGACGCGGCGCGATTCCGCCGAGGTCATGTCCACCACGATGCCGTTCACCGCATGCTGCATGCGATGGCGCACCTCGAGCTCGCGCCCGGCGGCAACGGCCATCTGCTGTTCCATCTGCAGCTGGCGGCCCTGGAGGTAGCCGAGGTAGTTCTGGGCTTCGAGGCTCTGCACGTCGAGGCGGGCCTTGCCGGACTTGCCGACGTGGCGGGCCGGGGCCGCGAGGCTGGCCACGCCGCCCTGGTAAAGCGCCAGCGCCGGCTCTTCGAACAGCACGATGAAGGTGCCGGGGACATTGCTGTCGCTGCTCTGCACCGGACCCGCGGGGCGCTCGATGTAGGCGCCGACGTTGAGCGATTCGTCGTAGTGGAAGCCGCCGCCGGGCAGGCGGTTGCCCGGCATCACGCCCAGGCGGGCGCCGGCCTGCTTGCCGCCGGAGGCCTGGTTGCGGCCGGCGGCGCTGCCGCCGGCCTTGCCGTCGCGCGCCACGCGCGCCGCGGCGCGGTTATCGGCCGCCATGCGCTCGGAGCGACCTTCGGCCGAACCGCCGGAGCGGCCCTTGCCCTGCTGGCCGTCCGCGAAGTACCGGTAGGAGGCCGGACTGGCCGCCGCGATGAGTGCCACGAACGCGAGAGCCGCGCTCCACTTCTTGATGTTGGACATGTCTTCCCCCGAAACGGATCACTGGAGCCAATGATGCGGACGATCCCGCGCGTGCACTCCCTGCACGCCATCCCCGAGGGATGGAACGGGACATTGGGGGCCGGCCAGGCAAACGTGTCGCCGGCCCGGTCCCCGCCGGCCGAGTGTAAGCGGATTCCGTGACAGGCAAGTACGTTTTTTTCGGGGCCCGTTGGCAGCGCGTGAAGGCGGCGCGGGGGCGGCGGCGTGAAGGCCTGGGATGCCGCGTATTTCCTGCCGGCCAGATGCGACAAGGGCGCCCCACGGCGCCCTTGTCTTCCACCGGCACCGGGCGCGGTCAGCCCCGCGCGCGCGCCGCGATGGCCTGCGCGAAGGACTGCGTGGTGCCGCTGCCGCCCAGGTCGGGGGTCAGGCTGTCCCTGGCCGCCATGGTGTCCACGATGGCCTTGCGCAGGCGGGCGGCCTGTTCGACCTTGCCCAGGTGCTCGAGCATCTGGATGCTGCCCAGCAGCAGGGCCACCGGGTTGGCGATGCCCTTGCCGGCGATGTCCGGCGCCGAGCCGTGCACGGCCTCGAAGATGGCCGCCTCGGTGCCGATGTTGGCGCCCGGGGCCAGGCCCAGGCCGCCGACCAGGCCGGCGCACAGGTCGGACAGGATGTCGCCGAACAGGTTGGTGGTGACGATGACGTCGAACTGCTCGGGGCGCATCACCAGCTGCATGCAAGTGTTGTCCACGATCATTTCGTTGCACTCGATGTCCGGGTATTCGGCCGCCACCTGGCGCGCCACCTTCAGGAACAGCCCCGAGGTGGACTTGAGGATGTTGGCCTTGTGCACCACGGTGACCTTCTTGCGACCCACGCGGCGGGCCATGTCGAAGGCGTAGCGCACGATGCGCTCCGAGCCGCGGCGGGTGACGCGCTGGATCAGGGTGGCGGTTTCGCCGTCGGCGGTGAGGTTCTGGCCCTCGCCGATGTACGCGCCCTCGGTGTTCTCGCGCACCGTGATCAGGTCGATGTTCTCGTAGCGCGACTTGGTGTTCGGGAAGCTGATGGCCGGGCGCACGTTCGCGTACAGGTCGAAGCGCTTGCGCAGTTCGACGTTGATCGAGCTGAAGCCTTCGCCCACCGGCGTGGTGAGCGGGCTCTTGAGCGCGACGCGGTGGCGGTGGATGGCGTCGATGGTGGCGGCCGGCAGCAGCTCGCCGTGCTTTTCGTAGGCGGCCAGGCCGGCTTCCACGAAGTCGTACTGCAGCCCGAGGCCCATGGCGTCGAGAACGTGCAGGGTGGCGTCCATGATTTCCGGGCCGATGCCGTCGCCACGGATCACCGCGATGGTCTGGGTCATAAGTGCTTGTTCTTCCGAGAAGTACGGGCGGCCGGACGGCCTCCCGAAGGCGCCGCATTATGCCAGATCACGCCCCTTCCCTGCCCACTGGACCTTCGTCGGGGTGGGCCGGACGCCCGGATCAGTGGTCGTGGGAAGGCTGCGCGGGGGCGTGGATGCCCTGCCCTTCGAGCTGATCGAGGAAGTCCACGCCGCGGCGCAGGTGCGGGATGACGATGGACCCGCCCACCACCAGGGCGACGCTGAAGGCCTCGAAGAACTCGTCGCGGTTGACGCCGGCTTCCTTGCACTGGGCGATGTGGTAGCTGATGCAGTCGTCGCAGCGCAGCACCATGGACGCGACCAGGCCCAGCAGCTCCTTGGTCTTGAGGTCGAGCGCGCCGGCCTTGTAGGTCTGGGTGTCGAGCGCGAAGAAGCGCCGCACCACCTGGTTGTCCTGGCCCAGGATGCGCTCGTTCATGCGCTTGCGGAACTCGGTGAACTCCGCCACCCGGTCCTCGCCGGACCCGCTCACGCGTCGCCCCTGAGCAGCGGCTCGAGGCCACCGGCACGGTCGAGCGCCACCAGGTCGTCGTAGCCACCCACGTGCAGGTCGCCGATGAAGATCTGCGGCACCGAGTTGCGCTTGGCCTCGTGCAGCATCTTCGCGCGGGCGGCCAGGTCGTTGTCCACCCGCACTTCCTGCCAGCTGGCGCCGCGGGACTTGAGGAAATTCTTGGCCGCCACGCAGTAGGGGCAGATGGCGGTGGTGTACATCGTGATGGTAGGCACGTGGATTCTCCGTTCAGGCCGGCAGTTTGGCGGCGCCGGCGCCGCATTGCCAGCCGGGCGATGCAACGCTGCGGGGCCGGCGCCGGGGGTGTTAACCGGGGATTCACCCGCACGACGGCGCCCAGCCGGTATCCTCGATCGTCACCCGCCTGGAGTCGCCGTGCGCATCCTGTTCCCCTCCGCCGCCCTCGCACTGGCCCTCGGCCTGGCCTGCGGTGCGCGCGCGCAAGAGTCCGTGCTGCCCGACATCGGATCGTCGGCGGGCGAGCTGATCGACCCTTCGGTGGAAGCGCAGTACGGCGCCTACACCCTCTACGAGCTGCGCCGACTGGGCCTGGTGCTGGACGACCCGCTGGTGGACGACTGGCTGCACGAAATGGGCTACCGCCTGGCCGCGTCCAGCGAAACGCCGCGGCAGCCATTCACGTTTTTCATGATGCGCGACCGGCAGATCAACGCCTTCGCCACCCTGGGCGGCTACATCGGCGTGAATGCCGGCCTGGTGGTCACGGCCGAGACCGAAGCCGAGGTGGCCGGCGTGCTGGCGCACGAGATCGCCCACGTCAGCCAGCGCCACGTGTTGCGCGCCGTGGAGCGCGCCCGCAAGGACCAGATACCCATCCTGCTGGCCATGATCGGCGCCATCGCCGCCTCGCAGGCGGCGGGCAGCAGCAGCGCCGACAGCAGCGACTCGAGCTCCAACGCCACCGCGGCCGCCATCACCGGGGCCATGGCGCTGATGGCGCAGCGCCAGATTGACTACACGCGCGCCAACGAGTCCGAAGCCGACCGCGTCGGCATCCAGACCCTGGCGCGGTCCGGCTACGAACCCAACGGCATGGCCGACTTCTTCGAGCGCATGCAGAAGGCGAACCGTGGCAACAGCGGCGGCTACCAGGTTCCCGAGTACCTGCGCAGCCATCCGGTCACCAGCACCCGCATCAGCGAGACGCGCCAGCGCGCCCAGAAGCTGGTCGCCGAGCGTCCCGCCGCCGCCGCGGCAGCACAAACCCCGGCCAGCCTGCTGCTGCCGGGCATCTACCGGTTGGGCGGCGGGTCCGCCGCCGGCCTGGGGGAAAACTACGGCTGGGTGCGCGAGCGCCTTCGCGTGCTCAGCGCCAAGGACCCGGCCGCGGCCCTGCGCGAATACCGCGCCATGGCCCGCGCGCCGGGGTCGCGCACGACCGACGGCCAGCGCTACGGCCTGGCCCTGGCCCAGCTGCGCGGCGGCTACCCGGCCGAAGCCGAAGCCACGCTGGACGAACTGCTGCAGCGCCATCCCCAGCACCTGTGGCTGGAGCTGGCGCGCGCCGAGGCCGCCGCCGTGGCCGGCCGCCGGACCGTGGCCAGCGAACGCTTCGACGCCCTGCTGGCCCGCCACCCCGACAGCCGCCCGGTGCGCCTGACCTACGCCCAGGCCCTGGGCGAAGCCGCCACCCCGGCGGCGGGCCGCCGGGCCCAGGAAGTGCTGCGGCCGCTGCTGGCCTCCAGCGCGCAGGACCCGGTGTTCCAGCGCAACTTCGCCCGGGCCAGCGAACTGGCCGGCGACATCGTCCGCGCCGGCGAGGCCTACGCCGAAACCGCCTACCTCAACGGCCGCGCCGTGGACGCCCTCAACCAGCTGGCCGGCCTGATGAAGCGCGATGACCTGGACTACTACCAGCGCGCCCGCATCGAGGCGCGGATGGCCGCCATCACCCCGGTGGTGCTGGAAATGCAGCGCCAGGGCGTGCGCCCCGAGGAACAGAAGCCGGACCGCCAGTAGGGCCTGTCGGCGGGCCTGTCACTGGCCCGTCACAAAAGTTTTATCTACTTGCGCCATGGCCCTCCCGGTGACACGGTAACCCTGTGCAAAAACGCATCCTGATCGTTGACGATGAACCCGCCATCCGCGAGATGGTGGCCTATGCCCTGCGCAAGGGCGACTACGAACCGGTGCACGCCGGCGACGCCCGCGAGGCCCAGTCGGCCATCGCCGAACGAGTCCCCGACCTGATCCTGCTGGACTGGATGTTGCCCGGCGCCAGCGGCCTGGAGCTGGCCCGGCGCTGGCGCAAGGACGAACTCACCCGCGACGTGCCCATCATCATGCTGACCGCCCGCGGCGAGGAAAACGACCGCGTCAGCGGCCTCGAGTCGGGGGTGGACGACTACGTGGTGAAGCCTTTTTCTGCGCGCGAGCTGCTGGCGCGCATCCGCGCGGTGATGCGCCGATCGCGCGAGGACGAAGATGACGGTTCCGTGACCGTCGGCAGCCTGCGCATCGACGGCGCCGCCCACCGGGTGTTCGCCGGCGACCAGCCGATGCACGTGGGCCCCACGGAATACCGCCTGCTGCATTTCTTCATGACCCACGCCGAGCGGGTCTATACCCGCACGCAGCTGCTCGACCACGTCTGGGGCGGCAACGTCTACGTCGAGGAGCGCACGGTGGACGTGCACATCCGCCGCCTGCGCAAGGCGCTGGAGCCGTTCCGCCTGGACGACATGGTGCAGACCGTGCGCGGGTCGGGCTATCGCTTCTCCGCGTCGGCGGCATGAATACGGCGCCCGCGCTGCCATGAGCGTCTCGATGCTGCTGCAGCTGGCGTGGCGGCAGTCGCTGATCCGGCTGCTGCTGTTCTACGCCACGGCGGCCGCGGTGGGCCTGCTGGCCGGCCAGTTCTGGTGGGCCCTGGGCATCGCCACGGCGCTGCTGGCCGCGCGCGCCTACTGGCGGCTGTACCGCGTGCTGCGCTTCCTGGACTGGCGCAAGCAGCTGCGCACGGTGGACGGCCAGGGCCTGTGGGCCGCGCTGGAAACCCTGATCCATCGCCGCCAGACGGAAAACCGCAGCCGCAGCCGCCGGCTGGTGCGCCTGCTGCGCGCCTACCGCCAGGCGGCCACGGCCATGCCCGACGGCGCCCTGATCGTCTCGCGCCGGGACGGGCGGCTGGTCTGGTTCAACAAGACCGCCAGGCACCTGCTGGGCCTGCGCTACCCGCAGAGCCTCGGCGAACCCCTGCTCGACAGCTTCGCCGGGCAGCCGCGGGTGCGCGACTGGCTGGCCGCCGCGCACACCGACGAACCGCTGACCGACCTGGCCAGCCCGTCCGACCCGCTGGTGCGCATCAGCCTGCGCCTGATCCCCTATTCCCCCACGCAGTGGCTGGTGGTGGTGCGCGACGTCACCAAGCTGATGCGGCTGGAGCAGATGCGCCGCGACTTCGTCGCCAACGTGTCGCACGAACTGCGCACGCCGCTCACCGTGGTGCATGGCTACCTGGACATGATCGAGCCCGAGGAGCACCCCGAGCTGGCGGTGATGGTGGAGGAGATGCGCCGGCAGTCCCAGCGCATGACCCAGCTGGTGGAGGACCTGCTGACCCTGTCGCGGCTTGAAGCGCAGGACCACCTGCCCGAGGAGCCGCTGTCCATGGCCTCGCTGCTGGTGACGCTGCGCCGCGAGGCCGAAGCGCTCAGCCAGGGCCGGCACGCCATCCGGGTGGAAGACGCGGCCGGCGTGGACCTCACCGGCTCGACCAAGGAGCTGCACAGCGCGTTCTCCAACCTGGTCAGCAACGCCGTGCGCTACACGCCCACCGGCGGCACGATCACCATCCGCTTCGAACGCACCGCCGACCGCGGCGCCCGCCTGGCGGTGACCGACAGCGGCTACGGCATCCCGGCCCAGCACCTGCCGCGCATCACCGAGCGCTTCTACCGCGTGTCCACCAGCCGGTCGCGCGAATCGGGCGGCACCGGCCTGGGCCTGTCCATCGTCAAGCACGTGCTGAGCCTGCACCAGGGCCGCCTGGAGGTGGAAAGCGAGGTTGGCAAGGGCAGCACCTTCGCCTGCGTGTTCGGCCTGGACCGGGTGCGTGCGCGCGACGGCAGCGGCGCGTGACCGGGCCCCGCCGGCCGGACCGGCGTAAACTGAACCCAACAACGGCGTGTGCCACCGCCCCCCACGAACCGACCGCAGGGACCATGACCACAGACCTCCCCGAAAGCGTCGACCTGCTCGCGCCCGACCTGTACCTCAACCGCGAGCTGTCGCAGCTGGAGTTCAACTTCCGCGTGCTGGCCCAGGCCCGCGACCCGCGCGTGCCGCTGCTCGAGCGGCTGAAATACCTGTGCATCTCGTGCACCAACCTCGACGAGTTCTTCGAGATCCGCGCCGCCACCGTGCGCACCGCCCAGCAGTTCGGCGGCCCGCTGCCCCCCGACGGCATCGCGCCCACGCGCGCGCTGGAACTGATCCACGACAAGGCCGCGGCCCTGGTGCAGGAGCAGTACCAGTACTGGAACGAAACCCTGCGGCCCGAGCTCAACGACGCCGGCATCCGCATCCTCAGCCGCGAGGCCTGGAACGCCAAGCAGAAGCGCTGGCTGCACAAGTACTTCCTGGAAGAGCTGCTGCCGGTGCTGTCGCCGCTGGGCCTGGACCCGGTGCATCCGTTCCCGCGCATCCTCAACAAGTCGCTCAACGTGGTGGTGGTGCTGGAGGGCAAGGACGCGTTCGGCCGCCACGGCGGCATGGCCATCGTGCGCGCGCCGCGCTCCCTGCCGCGCATCATCAAGCTGCCTTCGGACGTGTCCGGCGGCGAGCACGATTTCGTGCTGCTGTCGGCGGTGCTCACCGCGTTCGTGGACGACCTGTTCATCGGCATGAAGGTCAAGGGCGCCTACCAGTTCCGCGTCACCCGCAACTCCGAGCTGTTCGTGGACGAGGAGGAAGTGGAGAACCTCGCCAGCGCGCTCAAGGACGAACTGGCCAGCCGCGGCTTCCGCCCCGCGGTGCGGCTGGAGATCGCCGAGCACTGCCCCAAGCCCATCCTCAACATCCTGCTGCAGAACTTCGGCCTCACCGAGAACGCCGTCTACCGCATCAACGGGCCCGTGAACCTCAACCGCGTCACCCAGGTGTACGACCTGGTGAACCGCCCCGAGCTCAAGTTCCGCCCGTTCCGCCAGCTGCCGGCCGAGCTGGACGAGGACACGCCGTTCAAGTCCATCCGCAACGGCGACGTGCTGCTGCACCACCCCTACCAGAGCTTCCAGTCGGTGCTGGACCTGCTGGCGTCGGCGGCCAACGACCCCGACGTGCTGGCGATCAAGCAGACGCTGTACCGCACCGGCAAGGACAGCAAGATCATCGACCACCTGGTCACCGCCGCGCGCAACGGCAAGGACGTGACGGTGGTGGTGGAGCTGCGCGCGCGCTTCGACGAAGAGGCCAACATCCGCCTGGCCGACCAGCTGCAGGAAGCCGGCGTGCAGGTGATGTACGGCGTGGTGGGCTACAAGACCCACGCCAAGATGATGCTGATCGTGCGCCGCGAGGGGAAGAAGCTGCAGCGCTACGTGCACCTGGGCACCGGCAACTACCACGCCGGCACCGCGCGCCTGTACACCGACATCGGCCTGATGACCGCCGACCCGGACATCGCCGCCGACGTGCACGACATCTTCCACCAGCTCTCGGGCCTGGCGCCCAAGATCAAGCTGCGCAAGCTGCTGCAGTCGCCGTTCACGCTGCACAAGGGCCTGCTGAAGAAGATCGACCAGGAGGCGAAGAACGCCCGCGCCGGCAAGGGTGGCCACATCATCGCCAAGATGAACGCCATCAACGAACCGCAGGTCATCCGCGCGCTTTACGAAGCCTCGCGGGCCGGCGTGAAGATCGAGCTGATCGTCCGCGGCGCCTGCTGCCTGCGTCCGGGCGTGCCGGGCGTGTCGGAGAACATCACCGTGCGTTCGGTGATCGGGCGCTTCCTCGAGCACAGCCGCGTCTACTGGTTCGCCAACGGCGGCAAGCCCGAGATCTTCTGCTCCAGCGCCGACTGGATGGAGCGCAACCTGCTGCGCCGCGTGGAAACCTGTTTCCCCATCCTGGACCCGGTGCTGGCCAGGCGTGTTTTCGACGAGGAGCTGGCCAACTACCTGGCCGACAACCTCAACGCCTGGGAGCTGCGCCACGACGGCAGCTATGGCCGGGTGTCGCCGACCGACGGCGAGATGCCCTATTCTGCGCAGGGCGCGCTACTGGCCAAACTCTGCGGATGACCCACGATGCCCCCTGAAACCGAGCAGCCACTGAAGGACGGTGACCTGCTCGCGGCCGTGGACCTGGGTTCCAACAGCTTCCACATGGTCGTGGCCCGCTACGTGCTGGGCCAGCTGCGCATCGTGGACCGCATCAAGGAAACGGTGCGCCTGGCCGAGGGCCTGGACGGTCGCGGCGGCCTCAACCCCGACGTGATGCCGCGCGCACTGGAATGCCTGGCGCGCTTCGGGCAGCGCCTGCGCGCCATCCCGCCGCACCGCGTGCGCGCCATCGCCACCAACACGGTGCGCGCGCTGAGCAACCCGCAGATGTTCCTGATGCCGGCCGAAACCGCGCTGGGCCACGGCATCGAAGTCGTGGCCGGCCGCGAAGAGGCGCGCCTGATCTACCTGGGCGTGGCCAACGGCAACCCGCCGCTGGAGGGCAAGCGCCGGCTGGTGATGGACATCGGCGGCGGCTCCACCGAGTTCATCATCGGCCAGGGCTTCGAGGCGATCGAGCGCGAAAGCCTGCAGATGGGCAGCATCGCCACCACCCGGCGCTTCTTCGCCGACGGCAAGCTCTCGCGCAAGCGCTGGAAGGAAGCCCGCACCGAGATCACGGCCGAGTTCCAGCAGTTCGCCAACACCTACCGCAACCGCGGCTGGCATGACGCGATGGGTTCGTCGGGCACCATCAAGGCCATCTGCGACGTGTCGGTGGCGCTCAAGCTGACCAAGGTTTCCATCACCGCCGACAGCCTGGCGGTGATCCGCGACAAGCTGCTGGAGTTCGACCGGCTGGAGGACATCCGGCTGCCGGGCCTGTCGGCCGAGCGGCGGCCCATCTTCGCCGGCGGCCTGCTGGTGCTGGACGCCGCGTTCGCCGAGCTCGGCATCGAGCGCATGCACGTCAGCGACTACGCCATGCGCGAAGGCGTGCTGTTCGACCTGATCGGCCGCGGCAGCGACACCGACGCCCGCGAAGCCTCGGTGCGCGCCCTGCGCGACCGCTACGGCGTGGACGCCGAGCAGGCCGCGCGCGTGGAGGCCACGGCGCTGGCGCTGTTCAACCAGGTGGAGGCGGACCTGGGCCTGGAGTCCGACGACCGCCGGCTGCTTTCCTGGGCCGCGCAGGTGCACGAGCTGGGCCTGGCCATTGCCCACAGCCAGTACCACCAGCACGGCGCCTACGTGCTGGAGCACTCCGACATCGCCGGCTTCTCGCGCACCGAGCAGCAGTCCCTGGCGGCGGTGGTGCGCAACCAGCGCCGCGGCATCCACCTGCCCAGCTTCGGCAAGCTGCCCGACCGGCTGGTGCCGAACGTGCTGCGCTGCGCGCTGATCCTGCGCCTGGCGGTGCTGCTGCACCGCGGCCACGACCGCGAACCGCTGCCCGAGTTCCGGCTGCGGCTGGACGGCCCGCACGCGGCCACGCTGTCGCTGCCGCGCCGCTGGCTGGAGTCGCACCCGCTGACCCTGGCCGACCTGGACAGCGAGCGCGAGTACCTCCAGGACGTGGACCGCACGCTGACGCTGCAGGCCACCTGAGCCGCCGCCGGCGGCGTCATCGTCGCGTCATGCGGGCGTCATGGCGCTGGCATGGTGGCCGGGCACAGTGCCCGCCATGGACAGACTCCTGCACGTCGAACTGGTTACCGAAACCTATCCGCCGGACGTCAACGGCGTCGCCCTCACCGTGCAGTCGCTCGAGCGTGGCCTGCGCCAGCTCGGCCACGCCGTGGGACTGGTGCGACCGCAGCGCGAAGAGGAAAGCCTTCGACCCGACCCCGACGTGATGCTGGTCGAGGGCGCGCCGATACCGCGCTATCCCGGCCTGCGCTTCGGCCTTCCGGCCGGCAAGCGGCTGACGGCGCGCTGGCAGGCGCAGCGCCCGGACGCGGTGTACATCGCGACCGAAGGCCCGTTGGGCTGGTCGGCGCTGCGCGCCTGCCGGCGCATGGGCATCCCGGTGGCCACGGGCTTCCACACGCGCTTCGACGACTACGTGGGCCGCTACGGCGCCGGCTTCCTCAGCCCCTGGGTGTTCTCGTGGCTGCGCCGTTTCCACAACAAGGCCGACGCCACCCTGGTGCCGACCCGCGAACTGCAGGAAACGCTGGGCCAGCAGGGCTTCCGCCACGTGCTGCGGCTGGGCCGCGCGGTGGACACGCGCGAGTTCCACCCCGGCTGGCGCGACCCCGCGCTGCGCGAGGCGTGGGGTGCCGGCGATGGCCCGGTGGTGCTGCACGTGGGCCGCATCGCGCCCGAGAAGAACTTGCCGCTGGCCGTGCGCTGCTTCCGCCAGCTGCAGCAGCAGCGGCCCGATGCCCGTTTCGTGTGGGTCGGCGACGGGCCCGCGCGCGCGGAACTGCAGGCGGCCAACTCGGACTTCATCTTCACCGGCGTGCAGCGCGGTGAAAACCTCTCGCGCCACTTCGCCAGCGCCGACGTGTTCTGCTTCCCCAGCCTGTCGGAAACCTTCGGCAACGTGACGCTGGAAGCCATGGCCAGCGGCCTGGCCACCGTGGCCTTCGACTACGGCGCGGCGCGCGAGCACCTGTGCAGCGGGGCGCACGGGGCCACGGCGGCGTTCGGCGACGAAGCGGGCTTCGCGGACATGTTCGTGGCCACGGCGCTGCGCCCCGACCTGGGCATGCTCGGGGCGGCGGCGCGCCACGCGGTGCTGCACCTGCATCCGGGCAAGGTGGCCCAGGACTTCGCAGACCTGCTGGGCGGGCTCAGCGACCGGCGCCAGGCCGCATGAGCCCGCGCACCCGCCAGCTCGCCACCCGCGAGCACGGCTGGTGCCTGGCCGCCAATCGCTGGGGCGCGCGCGGCGTGGTGCGCGCGTACTTCCGCATGGTCAGCCGTCTCGGCGACGGCGCCTTCTGGTACGCGCTGATGGCCGGGCTGGTGCTGTTCGACGGCTGGCGCGGGCTTGACGCCTCCGCGCACCTGGCGGCCACGGGCGTGGTGGCGCTCATCCTGTATCGCAAGCTCAAGCGCTGGACCAAGCGCCCGCGCCCCTGCGCCGCCGATGGCCGCATCCGCGCCTGGATCGCGCCGCTGGACGAGTTCAGTTTCCCCTCGGGCCACACGCTGCACGCGGTGTCCTTCACCGTGGTGGCGCTGGCGCACTACCCGGTGCTGGCCTGGCTGCTGCTGCCCTTCACGGCCAGCGTGGCGATCTCGCGCGTGGTGCTGGGCCTGCACTACCCCAGCGACGTGCTGGCGGCGACGACCATCGGCGTCGCGCTGGCCTCGCTGTCGCTCTGGATCGCACCCGTCGCCGCCTGAACCCGTGTAGGAGGGCCTTCAGGCCCGACACCCCTCGCCGGAAAGCATCGGGCCTGAAGGCCCTCCCACATCGGCCAGGGACCGGGTCCAGAACGTCAGCGGCTTCTCCGAGGGAGCCGCCTCGCCGAGCTCCTGCCACGCCAGGCGCACCGTCAGGCCGGGCTGGCGCACGTAACCACGTTGGGTCCAGAAGGCCTCGTTGCCGCGGTGGACCGGTGGCCGACGCGGGTCGTGCGCATCACGATCCACCGCGCAGAAGGCGGTGTACGCAAAGCGCCCCAGCGCGCGCGCATGCGCCTCGCGCTCGTCGAAGAAGGCATGGCCGATGCCCTGCCCGCGGTACTCGGGCAGCAGCACCGATTCGCCGAAATAGAACACCTCGTCCACCGATCGCCCGGCCATGCGCCACGGGCGCTGGAACTCGTCGGTATCGTCGGCCAGCGGCAGCCCGGTGGACGCACCCACCACGCGATCGCCGTCGAAGGCCAGCACGACCACGCTGTCGGCGGACTTCGCATAGGCGGCCAGGTACTCGCGTTCGTAGGCGAAGTGGCCGTCGTACAGATAAGGCCAGTCGCGGAACACCGCGATGCGCAGCCGCGCCACGTCGTCCAGCCAGGGCCCGAGCTGAGAGCCGCCGACGCGGCGCACCGTGGCGCGCGGGCTCACTTCGCAGCCTGCCGCCCGATCCACGCGTCCACGCGGCGCTCCAGCAGCGCCAGCGGCAGGTCGCCGCCGGTCAGCACCAGGTCGTGGAACTCGCTCAGCACGAACTTCGGCCCCAGCGCCGCCTTGGCCTTCTCGCGCAGGGCCAGGATCTTGTTCATGCCGACCTTGTAGGCCAGCGCCTGGCCGGGCATCACCAGGTAGCGTTCGATCTCGGCCACCACGTCGGTTTCAGGCATGCCGGTTTTTTCCAGCATGTAGGCGATGGCCTGTTCGCGGGTCCAGCGCTTGTCGTGCAGGCCGGTGTCCACCACCAGGCGCACGGCGCGGAACATCTCGGCCTGCAGGCGGCCCAGGTTGTCCAGCGGATCGTCCTGCAGGCCGATTTCCCAGGCCAACCGTTCGGTGTAGAGCGCCCAGCCTTCGGAGAACGCGGTGAACGGCAGCACCTTGCGGAAGGTGGGCACGCCGGTGAGTTCCTGCTGGATGGTGGTCTGGAAGTGGTGGCCCGGGATGGCCTCGTGGATGGCCAGGGTGCGCATGCCGAAGCGCGCGATCTCGGCCGTGCTGCGCAGGTTGATCGAGAACACGCCCGGGCGCGAGCCGTCCATCGCCGGCGGGTTGTAGTACGCACCGGGCGCGGTGGCCTGGCGGAATTCCGGCACGCGCTCCACCTTGACGCCCTGCCTGGGCCGCACGTTGAAGTGCGGGCCGATGGCCGCGTCCACCTCGGCGATGATGGTGGTGAAGTCGGCAATGATCGCCGCGCGGCCCTCGTCGGTGTCCGGGTACAGCTGGTCCGGTCGCACCGAAATGGCCTGCACGCGCTCGCCCACGCTGCCTTCCGTGAGGCCCTGGGCGACCAGGATCTCGTTCATCTCGGCCTCGATGCGCGCCACTTCGTCCAGGCCCAGCTGGTGGATCTGCGCCGGCGTCATGTCGGTGCTGGTGTGCATGCGCGCCGACCAGGCGTAGTACGCCGCGCCGTCGGGCAGCGCCCAGACGCCGTGGTTGCCGGTGGTCTTGGCCAGCAGCGTGTCGTAGTAGGCAATGAAGCGGCCGTAGGCCGGGTAGACCTGGCCGGTGATGGCGGTCTCGGCCTGCGCCAGCAGCGCGTCGCGGTCGGCGTCGGCCAGGGTGCCGGCCGGCAGCTTGCCCAGCTTTTCGGCGAACGAGCTGTAAAGGATGTTGCTCTTCGCGGGCGCGGCAACGAACGCGCGCATTTCGGCCAGCACCTTCTCCACCACGAAAGTGGGCGGCAGGATGCCGTCCTGTTCGCGCACGCGCAGCCCCTCCAGCACCTGGTCCACCATCACCGGCGCCTTGCCCAGGCGGGCGATGTAGTTTTCCGCGTCGCCGGCCGAATCCACCGAATGCTGGGTGGCCATGAAGGTGGGGAAACCATTCTGGATGCCGAACAGCTGGTTGAGCGGATAGTCGTGGTGGGCGAAACGCTCGCCCTCGGCCTGGATGGCCAGAAAGTACTCCAGCACGTCGTAGGACAGCTGGCCGCTTTCATCGAGCGTTGCGCGGTCGTAGCGGCGCAGGGTGGCCAGGTCGTCGCGCAGCTTGGCCTGGGTTTCCTCCTCGCGCGCCAGCGAGCGGTCGGTCAGGTCGTCGCTGTACCAGTCCAGCCAGGGCGGCAGGATGCCCAGGCTGGTGAGCATCTCGGGGTCGTCCACGGCGTATTCGATGAACACGCGCTCGTAGAACCAGCCAATCTGCAGCGGCTTGCCGTAGATCGTGTGCAGCACCAGGGCGCTGGCAAGCAGGAAGGCGGCCAGCAGCAGCCAGCGGACGAACCGGAACAGGGTCTTCATGGGCAAGCCTCTTGGGGACCGCCGGAAGATACCAGAGCCGCCCGCCCGGTCCACCCGGACGGGCGCCATGCCCTATAAACTGCGGGCATGAACTACCGACACGGCTTCCACGCCGGCAACCACGCGGACGTGCTCAAGCACCTGGTGCTGGTCACCCTGCTTGATGCGCTCAAGCGCAAGGACGCCCCCTTCTTCGTGCTCGACACCCACGCCGGGCGCGGGCGCTACGACCTCACCGGCGGCCAGGCCACCAAGACCGGCGAGGCCAAGTCGGGCATCCGCAAGGTCTGGGCGGCCAAGCCTGCCGGCCCCCCGGCCCTGGCCAGTTTCCTCAGGGCCGTCGAATCCAGCCAGGCCGGCGCCCCCGACAGCTACCCCGGCTCGCCCCTGCTGGTGTCGCAGGCGCTGCGCCCCCAGGACCGGTTCGCCGCCTGCGAAGTGGTGGCCGACGAAGCCGCGGCGCTCAAGGCCCTGCTGGCCCACGACCCGCATTCGCACGTGCACCACCGCGACGGCTATGCCGCCATCAAGGCCCTGCTGCCGCCGCGTGACGGCGCCACCCGCATCGGCCGCGCGCTGGTCCTGGTGGACCCGCCCTACGAGGCGCAGGAAGCCGAATACCCGCTGATCGTGGCCGCCGTGGGCGACGCCCTGCTGCGCTTCCCGCAGGCGATGTTCGCCATCTGGTACCCGATCAAGCAGCGGCCCAGCCTGCATCCGTTCTTCCGCAAGATGTCCGCGCTGCCGGCCAAGTCCATGCTGGCGGTGGAGCTGCTGGTGCGCCCGGACGACTCGCCGCTGCGCATGAACGGCAGCGGCATGCTGCTGGTGAACCCGCCCTGGCAGATCGAAAAAGAAATAGAGCCCGCGTTGAAACCCCTCGCCCAGGCCATGGGCGAAGCCGGCGCTTCCTGGCGCCTCACCTGGTTGAAGCAAGACAAGGCCTGAGCCATGCATCCGATCAAAGCCCGCCGCACGCAGTACAACGAACGCGGCCCGGTGCCGCAGGACGTCATCACGACCGTTGATTTCGAACTGCCGCCGCTGGCCGAAGGCCACGTGCGCGTGGCCGTGCTGGCCGCGCCCATCAACCCCTCCGACGTGCTCACCCTGACCGGCGAATACGGCATCCTGCCGCCGCTGCCCGCCGTGGGCGGCAACGAGGGCGTGGGCCGGGTGGTCGAAGCGGCGCCCGACGTGGCGCACCTGGCCGTGGGCACCGTGGTGCTGCTGCCAGTGGGATGCGGCACCTGGACCACGCATCTGGATTTGCCGGCGAAGCACCTGGTCGCCCTGCCCTCCGGCGTTGACCCGGTGCAGCTGTCCATGCTGACGGTGAACCCGCCCACCGCCCTGCTGATGCTCACCGAGTTCGTGGACCTGCAGCCCGGCGACTGGGTGATCCAGAACGCGGCCAACTCGGCCGTCGGCGGCTACCTGGTGCAGCTGGCCAAGCTGCGCGGCATCCACACCATCAACGTGGTGCGCCGCGCGTCGGCCGTTGACGCGGTGAAGGCCAGCGGCGCCGAACACGTGGTGGTGGACGCCGACGACCTGCCCAAGCGCGTGCACGCCGTCACCGGCGGCGCGCCGGTGAAGCTGGCCATCGACTGCATCGGCGGCGTGGCCACCGAGAACCTGGCCCGCTGCCTGGCCGAGGGCGGCACGCTGGTGAACTACGGCGCGATGAGCGGCGAGCGCTGCATGATTTCGCCGCGCTACTTCGTCTTCCGCGACATCACCCTGCGCGGCTTCTGGCTGTCGCAGTGGTTCAAGAAGGCCACGCCGGCGCAGCGCACGGCCGTGTTCGGCGAAATCGCCAAGCTCATCGCCGAGGGCAAGCTGCAGGCCCGCGTGCAGGCCACCTACGACCTGGACCACATCAAGCAGGCGGTGCAGGCCGCCGCCAGCGGCGCCCGCGACGGCAAGATCGTCCTGGAGCCCAACGGCCCGAGCCGCGCCGCCCTTTGACCCGTTTTCCCTCAACACGAAGCTGCGGTGGCGGTGGAGGCTGCGATGACGAGACCCGACGAAGACGCTGCGAGGAAGCTGTTCGGGGAGTCCCTGGGCGCGCTGGATGAAACGGCCCGCAAGGTGGCCCGGCACATCGCCGGGCGCAAGCACATCGCCCGGGACACCAGCCGGGACGACCGCGAATCCACCCGTTTCGGCGACCGCGCCGCCGACGCCGTGGCCGCCTTCGGCGGCTCCTGGCCCTTCATCTTCATTTTCTTCGCGGTGCTGGCCGGCTGGGTTGCCGTGAATGCGCTGCTGCTGGCCAGGACCGGCAGCACCTTCGACCCCTACCCCTACATCCTGCTCAACCTGTGCCTGTCCATGCTGGCCGCCATCCAGGCGCCCATCATCCTGATGTCGCAGAACCGCCAGGCCGACAAGGACCGCCGCGCCGCACTGCACGACTACGAGGTCAACCTCAAGGCCGAACTCGAGATCATGCTGCTGCACGAGAAGATGGACCTGATGCGCGGCCAGCAGTGGAACGACCTGGTGGCCCTGCAGAACCGCCAGCTAGAACTCCTCGAACGCCTCACCCCCCGCACCTGACCAAAAGGGGTCAGAGAACATATGCGTTTAAAACGCATATGTTCTCTGACCCCTTTTTCTTGCGGTTACTCGTAGCGCAGGGCTTCGATGGGGTCGAGGCTGGCGGCCTTGGAGGCCGGCATGATGCCGAACACCACGCCGACCAGGGCCGAGAAGCCCGCGGCGGCCACGATCACCCACAGCGGCACCGACGCCGGCGGGAAGCCCGGGATCAGGCTGGCCACGCCCAGGCCGATGCCGATGCCCAGCACGATGCCGATGATGCCGCCCAGCAGCGCCAGCAGGCCGGCCTCGAGCAGGAACTGCACCAGGATGTCGCGCCGCGTGGCGCCGAGCGCCTTCAGGATGCCGATCTCGCGCGTCCGCTCGGTCACCGACACCAGCATGATGTTCATGATGCCGATGCCGCCCACCAGCAGCGAGATGCTGACGATGCCGGCAAGCACCGCCGTGGCGGTGGCCGTGATGCTCTCGAACTGCTTCACGAACGAATCGGCGGCCTCCACCCGGAAGTCGTCCTCCTCGCCCGGCCGGATCTTGTGCGAGGCGCGGATGGCGCGCTTGGTGCGCTCGCGCAGCGCCTCCACGTCCTCGAGCTTGAGCGCCGTGAACGACACCGACATGCGCGGCTCGACGTTGTTGCCGGTCATGGCCCGGCCCACGTCGAACGGAATCAGCACGATGCTGTCCTGGTTGAAACCGAAGATCTCGCCGCGCTTCTCCATCACGCCCACGACCTTGAACCACTCGCTGCCGACCCGGATGAACTCGCCGATCGGATCGTCGGGCAGCTCCAGGTCCTCGATCACCTTGGCGCCGATGACCGCCACGCGGCGGCGGCCCACGTCGTCGCTGGCGACGATGAAGCGGCCTTTCTCCGGGTAATTGCCGCGCACCGCCGGGTATTCGGCCGTGGTGGCCAGCACCTGCGGGCTGGCGGAGCGGCCGCGGTAGCCGGCCGTCGCCATCGGGATGAACATGGTCGGCACCACCTGGTCCACGCCCGCCACGCGGTAACGCAGCGTGTCCACGTCGTTGAAGCTCAGGCGGTTTTCCTTGCCCACGCTGGCTTCCGAAAACGGCGTGTAGGCCTGCAGGGTCAGCGTGCTGCCGCCCAGGTCGGCGAACTGGTCGGAGATGGACTTGGAAAAGCCCTGCACCAGCGACACCACCGCGATCACCGACGCGGTGCCGATCAGGATACCCAGCGTGGTGAGGAAGCTGCGCATGCGGTGGCCCATCAGGCTGGTCAGCGCAGCGCGGAAGGCTTCGATGAAGGCGTACATCAGTGGCCTCCCGGCACGGTGCCCGGCACGCGGGGCGGGTTGCGGGTGTCCTGCACGATCTTGCCGTCGGCCACGCGCAGGGTGCGCTCGCAGTAGGCGGCGATGTCGGGCTCGTGCGTCACCACCACCACGGTTTGGCCGCTGCGGTGCACTTCGTCGAACAGCGCCATGATCTCGGCGGACGTGCGCGAATCGAGGTTGCCCGTGGGTTCGTCGGCCAGCAGGATGGACGGCTTGCCCACCAGAGCGCGCGCCACCGCGACGCGCTGGCGCTGGCCGCCCGACAGCTGGTTCGGCCGGTGGCCCAGGCGGTTGCCCAGGCCCACCTTTTCCAGGGCTTCGGTCGCCAGCGCCTTGCGCTCGGCGCGCGGCATGCCGCGGTACACCAGCGGCTGCATCACGTTCTCGAGCACCGTCAGGCGCGGCAGCAGGTGGAAGCTCTGGAACACGAAGCCGATCTCCTGGTTGCGCACCTGGGCCAGCTCGTTGTCGTTCATGGTGGAGGTGTCGCGGCCGTTGAGCACGTAGCTGCCTTCACTGGGCGTGTCCAGGCAGCCGATGAGGTTCATCAGCGTGGACTTGCCCGAGCCCGAGGGCCCGATCAGCGCGACGTATTCGTTGCGGCCGATGTGCAGGTCCACGCCCGCCAGGGCCATCAGCGTCTCCTCGCCCATCACGTAGCGCTTGACGATGCCGGTGAGGCGGATCATTCGTCGGAAACCTCGACCTCGACGTCGCCCTCGTCGGCATCGTCGCTGTCCTTGTCGTCCTTTTCCTTCAGCTCGCTGATGCGCTCGCCTTCCACCAGGCCACGCACCACCTTGCCCGGGCCGGTGATGACGCGGTCGCCGGCCTGGAGGCCCGAGGTGATCTCTTCCCACTTGTCGTCCGACAGCCCCACCTGCACGGTGACCTTGCGGGCCTGGCCGTCGCGGTCCACCCACACGAAGCGCGTGGCCTTCTTGTCCTCGTCCACGTCGGTGCCCACCGCTTCCACCGGCACGGCCAGCTTGTTGCCGCCGTCGCCCAGGAAGATGTCGGCGCGCGCACTCATGCCCGAGCGCAGGGCGATGTCCTTGGGCGCCTGCAGCAGGGCCGTGACCTCGTAGGAACGACCCTGGTTCACCAGCGTCGGCGCCAGCGCGATCTGGTGCACCTTGCCCGCCAGCGCCAGCTCCGGATACGCGGCGGCATAGACGTTCACGTCCTGGCCCAGCGCGATCTTGGACACGTCCGCCTCGTCCACCATCAGCTCGGCCTGGATGGCCGAGGTGTCGGCGATCTTCATCAGCTGCGCGCCGGCGAAGGCGTTGGTGGAGGCGATGGCGGTTTCACCGACCTTGATCGGCAGGGCCACGATGACGCCGCCGATGGGCGAGCGGATGTCGGTCTTGCTGAACTGCTCGCGCGCTTCGCCCAGGATGGCGTCGGCGCGGCGCAGGGCCTCTTCGCTGCTCTTGAGCTCCACCCGGGTGAGGTCGCGGGCGTTGCGCAGGTCGTCGAACTCGCTCTGGCCGATCATCTTGCGCTCGAACAGCTGCGCGCCGCGCTCGAGCTTCTTCTCCGCCAGCGCCAGCGCCAGCCGCTGGCGTTCGATGCTGATCACGCCCTGGCGGCGGCTGGCCTCCTCGCGCTCGATGGCGTTGCGGTAGGTTTCGGGGTCCAGCCGCAGCAGCAGCTGGCCCTCGACCACCGTGTCGCCCTCTTTCACCAGGATCTCGCGCACCTTGGCCACCACTTCCGAGGTCAGGTTGACCTCGTTGAGGTAGGCCAGCACGCCCGAGGCCAGGATGGTGGGGCGGATGGCCTGTTCGGCGGCCACCGCCACGGTCACCTGCTTGCTCGAATCACCGCGGCCGGCCTTGATCAGCAGCGGGACGGCGATGATGGCGACGATGGCGAGGGCGGCGAGGACTTTCTTGTTGGGCTTCATGCGCGGTTCCGTGGTGGTTTGGGCTCAGAGCAGGGCGAACAGCGCCATGCCGCCGTAGATCAGGACCGAGGGCAGCATCACGACGGACAGCGCCTGGCCCCAGCCGGTGCGGAACCAGGTCTTCCAGCCCAGCGCGGCCAGGAACCACACCCAGAAGTTGAGCAGGCTGAAGGACTTGGCCAGGCGGCTCCAGTCGTGGTCCATGGGAAGCTGCACGAACAGCGGGTCCACGTTAAGCAGCTGCATGGACTCGAACGTGGACTGCGGCGAACTGGTGTAGACGGCCACGATGGCCACCACCGCCGCCAGCAACATCGGCATGCTGGCCCAGGACACCAGCGCCAGGCCCTGGCGATAGCTCACCGGGTTTCCGGTGACCTTGCCGGCCAGCCAGTAGTAGAAGGCGAACACGGCGTAGCTCAGCGCCACCGTCAGCAGGACCATCGGGCCGGTGAACCAGGCCATGGTGCGCGGCCCCGGCATCATCTTGCCCACCTGTTCGAGTTCGGCCTTGCTCATCTCGCCCGCCATGGCCGCCAGCTGCTGGCTGGAGAACCAGTCGGCGTCCACGTTGAGGAAGTACAGCGTGGCCGATACGGCCGTGAGCACGGCGACGATGAGCGCCGGCACCAGGAAGGTGGGCTTTTCCTTGAGTTCGGCGAAGACTTTCCCGGGCTCCAGGAAGATGTTGATCAGCTGCGACATGTGTTTCCCCTAAATGGCTGGTGGACCGCGTCCGGTTCCCTCGTCCGGCGCGTGGATGTTAAGTCAAGTGCACTGGGCCGGTATGGCCCAAGAGGCAGGGGTGCCCGCGAACTCGACCTGGTTCATGACGGTGCCAGGGGCCGAAACGTGACAAGGCGGCGCCTTCACCCGGCCATACGGCGCGGATGGAATCATCAGGCCTCATCCCCGGAGAGGCCGCCATGCCCCACACGACCCGCAAGACCGCCCAGGATTTCGACCCCGCCGTGATGCGCCTGTTCGACCAGTACGTGCATGGCCTGATCGACCGCCGCGGCTTCCTCAAGGGCACGTCGGGACTGGCCATCAGCACGGCCGCCGCGACCGGCCTGCTGGCGGCGCTCACGCCCGACTTCGCGGCCGCGCAGCAGGTCAGGCCCGACGATGCACGGATCACGGCAGGCTTCGTCGAGTTCGACTCACCCGCCGGCTACGGCAAGGGCCGCGGCTACCTGGTGCGCCCCGCCGACGCCGACGCCGACGCCGCGCAGCCGCTGCCGCGGGTGCTGGTGGTGCACGAGAACCGCGGCCTGAACCCGCATATCGAGGACATCGCCCGGCGCCTGGCGCTGGCGGGCTACCTGGCCTTCGCGCCCGACGCGCTGTTCCCGCTGGGCGGCTACCCGGGCGACGAGGATTCGGCGCGCACGCTGTTCCAGCAGCTCGACCAGGCCCGGACGCGCGAGGACATGGTGGCCGCGGCAGGCTTCCTGGCCGGCGTCGAGGGCGGCAACGGCCGCATGGGCGTGATCGGCTTCTGCTACGGCGGCGCCATCGCCAACTTCCTGGCCACGCGCCTGCCCGACCTCATGGCGGCGGTGCCCTTCTACGGCAGCGGCGCGCCGCTGGCGGACGTGGGCAAGATCAAGGCCGAGCTGCTGGTGGTGCTGGCGGCGGACGACGAACGCGTCAACACCGGCTGGCCTGCGTACGAAGACGCACTGAAGGCGGCGGGCGTGACTTACCGCATGATCCAGCCGCCGGACACGCTGCACGGCTTCAACAACGACACAACCCCGCGCTACAACGAGGCGGCGGCGGCAGTGGCCTGGGGCGAAGCCCTGGCCCTGTTCGAGCGCACGCTGCGCGCGTGAGCCGGAGCAGGAGTCGCCGGCCGCGGCGGCTCAGGCCACCGCGGGCTCGCCCCGCCTGACCGGCAGCGGCGGGGCCGGCTCCGACGCGTCCAGCACCGGCAGCAGCAGCGGCTCTTCGATGCGCGCCTGGCGCACGTTCGGGCAGCTCTTGAGCATGTAGTTGATGTCGAAGCGCAGGCGCTCGACCAGGAAGTCCACGAACGCGCGCACCTTTGGCGATGGCACCCGGCCGCGGGTGAACACGGCGTTGAAGTCCACCTCGGGCCCCACCCAACCGCCCAGCACGCGCACCGCCTGCCCGCTTTCCACGAACGGCTTGATGCTCACGTCGCTGGCGAACATCAGGCCCTCGCCGCACAGCATCGCGCCCTGCAGCGGCATCGGATCGTTGGACACGAAGATCGGGTTGACCGCGTATTCCTGCATCGCCCCGCCCGCGGACGAAGCCAGCGGCCACGAGAAGCGGTTGCCGTGGCGGTGCTTGGAAAAGGCCAGCACGCGGTGGTGCTGCAGGTCGTCGGGGTGCAGCGGTTCGCCGTGCTGGCGGATGTACTCGGGGCTGGCGTAGATCTGCGTGCGGAAGCCGTCCAGCCGGCGCGCCACCAGCGATGAGTCGGGAAGCGCGCCGATGCGCAGCGCCACGTCGGTATCGGACGCGATCAGGTCCACCTTCTCGTTGCCCAGCTGCATGTCAATGCGCACTTCCGGGTAACGCTGGTGGAACTCGCTGAGCAGCGGCGCGATCCACATGATGCCGATGGAGTAAGGCGCACTCACGCGCAGCCAGCCGCGCGGCCCGCCCTGCAGCTGGTTCACCGCGCTCTCGGCTTCCTCCAGGTCGCGGGCGATGCGCGCGCTGTGGTCGTGGTACACCGCGCCCGCTTCGGTCAGGCCGAGCTTGCGCGTGGTGCGGTTAAGCAGCTGCGCGCCCAAGCGCTCCTCCAGTTCCTGCACCTTGCGGCTCACCGTGGTCTTGGGCAGGCCGAGGGATTTCGCGGCGGCGGTGAAGCTGCCCTGCTCGACCACCTTGGCGAATATCAGGGTGTCGTTGAGGTCACGGGTCATGGCGGGGCTCCTGGCGAGAATCGGGCATTGGCCCGTTGACGGGACAATTATTCCCTCTTTCGCCGACTTATCAAGCGCCATCGGCAGGCCTAGATTGGCGCCCCTGAGCCCAGACCTCCGGATAAAACCCTCCCCTGGCTGGAGGCCTGGGCTCCCCTCCCGACGATGACGCGCCATGCCGACTGTCCCGATTTACCCAGATAATGGGCTATTCCGTCCCGCCAGCGGGACAATCCGGAAACCCGCTCTCGTCCTGGGTGCGACGGGCGAGGTCGGCCAGGCCGTGGTGGGCGCGCTGCTGCGGGCCCACTGGCCGGTGATTGCCGTCGCGGCCAACCGCAGCGCACTGGCCACCATCGAACGCCCGGAAGGCGCGTCGGCCGACCTGGTGCGCCTGCCCGGGCACACGGCCACCGAAACCGGCGGCGCCGCCCTGGCCAATGCCATCCGCCTGCTGCGCCGGCCGCCGGGCGCGGTGGTGGCCATGATCGGCGGCGACTTCACGCCCGGCCGCCTGCTCGACCACCCGGTGGAGCGCCTGCGCGAGAAGCTCGACCAGGACCTGTTCCCGCACCTGGTGGCCGCCCGCCATCTGCTGCCGCTGCTGGCCGAGAACAACGGCCGCGGCACCTACCTGCTGATCGGCGGGCCCGCGGCCGAATCGCCGTGGGCGGGCTACGGCCACCTGTCGGTGAGCTCGGCCGCGCTGCGCATGCTGGCTCGCGCCCTGCGCGAGGAAACCATGGGCGGTCCGGTGCGGCTGCAGCAGCTCGCCGTCTGCGCTCCGCTGTGCACCGAAGGCGATCGCGACGATCGCTGCCCCGACTGGCCGCTGCCCGAAGAACTCGGCCAGCGCGTGGTTGACCTGCTGTGCGCCGCCAGCGACGAACCGGTGGTCCGCTTCGACCGCCGCCGCCCGCTCTGAACTCCGCAACCTTTCCGTTTTTTCCTTCTCCCGAGGCCATCCCATGACCCGCCATCCCCTCGCTTTCGCCGCCCGCAGCGCGGCCTTCGCACTCACCCTGGCCGTACTGGCCGCCTGCGGCAGCCAGGCCCAGGAATTCGGCACCATCGCCCCCGCACAGGTCACCGTGGCCCCGGTGCTGCGCAAGGACATCGCGCGCGCCGATGAATTCACCGGCCGCGTGGTGGCTGTGGAAACCGTCGAACTGCGGCCGCGCGTGGGCGGCTATATCGAGCGCGTGGACTACCAGGAGGGCAGCCCGGTGAAGAAGGGCCAGGTGCTGTTCACCCTCGACGACCGCACCTACCGCGCCGAAGTCGAGCGCGCCGAAGCCGAACTCAGCCGCGCGCGCAGCCGCGCGGCGCTGGCCGCCAGCGAACTGGGTCGCGCCCGCAAGCTCGCCGACGTGCGGGCCATTTCCACCGAGGAGTTCGAGCAGCGCCGCGCGCTCACCGCCCAGACCGCCTCGGACGTCAACGCCGCGCAGGCGCTGCTGTCGGTGGCCCGGCTGAACCTGGAGTTCACCCGCGTTCGCGCACCCATCGACGGCCTGGCCGGGCGCGCGCTGGTCACCGCCGGCAACCTCGCCTCGCCCGACGCCACCGTGCTTACCACCGTGGTGTCGCTCAACCCGGTGCACGTCTACTTCGAAGGCGACGAACAGACCCTGCTGCGCCACGGCCAGCAGGCGGGCGACGGCGCGGCGCGCGCCGCCGGCAACACCGTGCGCGTGGCGCTGGCCGGCGACGCCGGCTACCCGCATGTCGGCGTGCTGGATTTCATGGACAACCAGGTGGACCCGGGCACCGGCACCCTGCGCGCCCGCGCCGTGCTCGACAACGCCGACGGACGCTTCACGCCCGGCCTGTTCGCCCGCGTGCAGCTGATCGGGCTCCGCCCGGAAGCCTCCCTGCTGATCGACGACAAGGCCGTGCTCACCGACCAGGACCGCAAGTACGTCTACGTGCTGGGACCCGACGGCACGGCCCTGCGCAAGGACGTGGCGCTGGGCCCGATGGTGGACGGCCTGCGCGTGGTCGAAAGCGGCCTGGCCGCCGGCGACCAGGTGGTGGTCTCGGGCGTGCAGAAGATCTTCTTCCAGGGCATGCCGCTGGACACCGGCGCGAAGGCTTCGCCGGCCGACGCCGCGCCCGCCGTCGCCGGTTCGCCCTGACCGCTCACGCGACCCTTTTCCCGCGACGTACGCGCCGCAACGGAGTGCTGCATGGATTTCTCCCGCTTCTTCATCGACCGCCCGATCTTCGCGGCCGTGCTTTCCATCGTGATCTTCGCCGCCGGCCTGATCGCGCTGCCCCTGCTGCCGGTGGGTGAGTACCCCGAAGTGGTGCCGCCGTCAGTGGTGGTGCGCACGGTGTACCCCGGCGCCAACCCCAAGGTGATCGCCGAAACGGTGGCCACGCCGCTGGAGGAAGCCATCAACGGCGTCGAGGACATGATGTACGTCAAGTCCGTCGCCGGATCGGACGGCGTGATGCAGATGACCGTCACCTTCCGCCCCGGCACCGATGCCGACGAGGCCGCCGTGCGCGTGCAGAACCGCGTCAGCCAGGCCCTGGCCCGGCTGCCCGAGGACGTGCGCCGGCAGGGCGTGACCACCCAGAAGCAGTCGCCGGTGTTCCTGATGGTGGTGCACCTGGTGTCCACCGACGGCAAGTACGACTCGCTGTACCTGCGCAACTACATGCGCCTGAACGTGAAGGACCGGCTGGCGCGCATCCCCGGCGTCGGCGACGCCCAGCCCTTCGGCGGCGGCGACTACGCCATGCGCCTGTGGCTGGACCCGGACAAGGTGGCGTCGCGCGGCCTGACCGCCGGCGATGTGCTGCGCGCCGTGCGCGAGCAGAACGTGCAGGTCTCGGCCGGCCAGCTGGGCGCCGAGCCGATGGCCAACGGCAGCGACTTCCTGCTGCCCATCAACGCCAAGGGCCGGCTGGAAACCGTGGAAGAGTTCGGTGCCATCGTGCTCAAGGCGGGCACCGACGGCGAGATCGTGCGGCTATCCGATGTGGCGCGCATCGAGCTGGCGGCCGGCGACTACACGCTGCGCGCGCGCCTGGACGGCATGAACGCCGCTGCGATCGGCATCTTCCAGGCCCCGGGCGCCAACGCGCTGGAGATACGTGACGCCGTGACCGCGCAGATGGCCGAGATCTCGAAACAGCTGCCGCCCGGCGTCGAGATCAAGTCCATCTACGACACCACCATCTTCGTGCGCGACTCCATCAAGGCCGTGGTGGTGACGCTGCTGGAAGCCACGCTGCTGGTGGTGCTGGTGGTGATCCTGTTCCTGCAGACCTGGCGCGCCTCGATCATCCCGCTGC
>DAORUD010000019.1:0-26950 GCA_035433005.1 Arenimonas sp.
CCGATTACGGCGCGTTCGTCGAGATCGAGCCGGGCGTCGAAGGCCTGGTGCACGTGTCCGAGATGGACTGGACCAACAAGAACGTCAACCCGTCCAAGGTCGTCCAGCTGGGCGACGAGCTCGAGGTGATGGTGCTGGACGTGGACGGCGAGCGTCGCCGCATCTCGCTGGGCATCAAGCAGTGCACCCCGAACCCGTGGGAAGCCTTCTCGGCCCTGTTCAAGAAGGGCGACAAGGTGTCCGGCCAGATCAAGTCCATCACCGACTTCGGCATCTTCATCGGCCTGGACGGCGGCATCGACGGCCTGGTGCACCTGTCCGACATCTCCTGGAACACCACCGGCGAAGACGTCGTCCGCAACTACAAGAAGGGCGACAACCTCGAAGCCGTGGTGCTGGCCGTGGATCCCGAGCGCGAGCGCATCTCGCTGGGCGTGAAGCAGCTCGAGCAGGACCCGGTCGGCCAGTACATGGCCACCACCACCAAGGGCAGCATCGTCACCGGCGTGGTCAAGGAAGTCGACACCAAGGGCGCCACCATCGAGCTCGACGGCGGCATCGAGGGCTACGTGCGCGCCAACGACATCGCCAAGGAGCGTGTTGACGACGCCACCCAGTACCTCAAGGTCGGCGACGCGGTGGAAGCCAAGTTCATCGGCATGGACCGCAAGGGCCGCGTGATGCAGCTCTCGATCCGCGCCAAGGACGAGGCCGACCTGCAGGAAAACATGGCCGAAGTGAACAAGTCGTTCGACGCCTCCAGCGGCACCACCAAGCTCGGTGCCCTGCTGCGCGAACAGCTGAACAAGGGCGAGTAAGCCCGTAGTCCGGTCCGCGGCCCGGGGGTATCCCCGGGCCGCGCGACTTCTCCCCGCTTGAAGAGTCCGAGGGCCCGCCCCGACATGACGAAGTCCGAACTGATCGAGGTGCTGTCGCGTCGCCAGGCCCACCTGAAGGCCGATGACGTCGACCTCGCCGTCAAGACCCTGCTCGAGATGATGAGCGGCGCCTTGACCCAGGGCGAACGCATCGAGATCCGCGGCTTCGGCAGTTTTTCCCTGCATTTCCGTCCGCCGCGCCTGGGCCGCAATCCCAAGACCGGCGATTCCGTGGCGCTGCCCGGAAAGTACGTTCCCCATTTCAAGCCCGGCAAGGAGTTGCGCGATCGCGTCAACGCCAGCCCGGAGCCGTCCGAATCCTGAGTTTCCGCCCCGGCTGGGCTAAGCTTGCCGCCACCGGTCCCAGGAAGTTCCGCGGATGCGCCTGATCAAAGCCATCATCGCCCTGCTGTTCGTCGCCGTTGGCGTGCTGTTTGGCGCGCTCAACCGTACGCCCGTCAGCATTGACCTGGGCTTCGCCACCATCGAACAGGCCAACCTCGGCACCAGCCTGCTGGCGGCCGTGCTGGCCGGCGCCATCGTGGCTGGCCTGGTGCTGACCGCCGCGGTGGTCTGGCCGCTGCGGAGGCAGTTGCGACGGGGCCCGCCCACGGCCGAGCCCCTGGCCCCGGAACACCATGAGTGAGCTGGCGTGGCTGTTCCTGCTGCTGCCCATTGCCGCCGGCAGCGGCTGGGTGGCGGGGCGACGGGGCGGCGAACGCCGCGGCGGGGCGCGCATGTCGCGCTTGTCCAACACCTATTTCCGCGGCCTGAACTACCTGCTCAACGAGCAGCAGGACAAGGCGATCGAAGTCTTCCTGCAGATCGCCGCCGTGGACAAGGACACGGTGGAGACGCAGTTCGCACTGGGACACCTGTTCCGCCGCCGCGGCGAAGTCGACCGGGCGATCCGCCTTCACCAGAACCTGGTAGGCCGCGCCGGGCTGAGCGATGAGCAAAAGACCCGCGCCGTGCTGGCCCTGGGCGAGGACTACATGCGTGCGGGCCTGCTGGACCGGGCCGAAACGCTTTTCACTGACCTGGTGCGGATGGGCGTGCTGGCGCCACAGGCACTGCGCCACCTGATATCCATCTACCAGGCCGAGCGCGACTGGGGCAAGGCGATCGAGCATGCCCGCCAGTTCGAGGCCGCCAGCGGCGAGCCGATGGGCAAGCTGGTGGCGCAGTACCACTGCGAACTGGCGGAAAAGGCCCGCTTTGCCGGCGACCTGGCCCAGGCCCGGCACCACGTGGCCGAGGCCTATGCCGCCGACAGCCACTCGGTGCGTGCGGGCCTGGTGGAGGGACAGCTGGAGCTGGCCGACAACAACGACGCCGCCGCCATCCGCGCCTTCGAACGCGTGGCGCGCCACGACATCGAATTCCTGCCCGACATCCTCGAGCCGCTGCTGCTTTGCTACGAGCGACGCGCCGACAGTGCGCGCGCCCGCGGCTTCCTGCTCGAGATGATCGAGCATTACCCCGGGGTGTCGCCCGTGCTGGCGCTGACGCGCCTGATCGAGCGCGAAGAGGGCCATGCGGCGGCGCTGGCCTTCCTGTCCAGGCAGCTTCAGCAGCGGCCCTCCGTGCGCGGCGAGGCGGCCTACATTGACCTGAGCCTGAAGGACCAGGGCGGCGATCCGGCCGTGACTCTCACCACCCTCAAGCAGATCACCGACCAGTTGGTCGTGCGCACACCGGGCTATCGCTGCCAGCGCTGCGGCTTCAGTGCGCGCGCGCATCACTGGCAGTGCCCGGGCTGCAAGTCCTGGGGCAGCATCAAGCCGGTCCACGGCACGGTGAGCGAGTGATCGGCGGCTGGAGCGTGGCCCCCTGGCTGTTCGGGTTGCTGGGCGTCCTGGCCTCGCTTGCGCTTGCGGGCGCGTGGCGGCGGCATGCGCTGCGGCAGCAGTGGCTGGACCTGCCGGGCGAACGTCGGCTGCATGGCGTGCCCACCCCGCGCGGTGGCGGCATTGCGGTGGCTGCCGTGCTGCTGGCCGCAACGCCCGGCCTGGGCGATGGCGCGGCGCTGGTGGCCATCGGCCTGCTGGTGACCGCTGGCGCCGGATTGATCGACGACCTGCGGCCGCTGCCGGCCCTGCCCAAGCTGGGCCTGCAGTGCGTGGGCGCCCTGCCGCTGGCGCTGGCCTGGCCGCTGGCGCCGGACCTGCTGGGCGCGTGGGGCGGGCCGGTGGCGGCTTGGCTGCTGGTGCTGGCGCTGGTGAATTTCTGGAACTTCATGGACGGCAGCAACGGCATGGCCGCCACCCAAGGCCTGCTGGTGGGCGGGGCGATGCTGCTGGCTTCGGGCGCGGCCGCACCCGAAGGATGGCTGGGGTTGGCGCTGGTGGCGGGCTGCCTGGGCTTCCTGCCGTTCAACCTGCCCAAGGCGCGGCTTTTCCTGGGTGACGTGGGCAGTTTTGCGATTGGCTATGCGGTGGCGGCGATGGTGTTGATGGCGATGTCGCACGACCCGGGCCCCGCGCTTCGCTGGCTGCTTCTGCCGTCGGTGGTGCTGCTGGACGCCGGGCTGACCCTGCTGGGCCGGCTGTGGCGCCGGCAGCGTTTCTGGCTGGCGCACCGCGAGCATGTCTACCAGCGCGCCGTGCTGCACGGCTGGAGCCACGGGGCCGTCTGCGCCGTCTATGCGGCCTGGACCCTGGTCGCGGCGGTGCTGGTCTGGGCGCTCGCGGGCCAGCCGCTGGCGCCGCAGGCCCTCGCCCTGGTGCTGGCGGCGGCGCTGGCAGTCGCCGTGAGAGCCTGGGCAGGGCAGCGCTGGGCCACGGTGGCCGGCCACGAAAACGACATGGAGTCCTGTTGATGAAGCGGCTGTTCCCCGGAGTGTCCGGCCTGCTGCCCCGGCTGCTGATCGTGCTGCACGACCTGGCCATGGTGGCCTTCGTGTGGATGGCGCTGCGCTGGCTGGCTAGCGCGGCGGGCGCGCCCCCGGCGGCGTCGCTGGCGCTGGAGCTGGCCATCGTCCTGTCCGCGCAGGGCCTGATGCTGCGCCTGGTCGGCCTGTACCGAGGCCTGTGGCGCTTCGCCAGCCTGCCCGACCTGGCCAACCTGGTGCGGGCGGCCCTGCTGGGCGTGCTGGTGATCGTGGTGGTGCTGTTCCTGCTGGACAAGCTGGCGCTGGTGCCTCGGCGCGTGCTGTTCCCGTATCCGGTGGCGGTCGTGCTGATGCTGGGCATGCCGCGCCTGCTGTACCGGCTGTGGAAGGACCATCGCCAGGCCGGCCATGCCGGCGACGCCCAGCGCGTGCTCGTGCTGGGGGCCGGGCGCACCGCCGAGACCCTGCTGCGCGACCTGCGCAGCGACGGCCGTTACCAGCCGGTGGGCCTGCTGGACGACGAGCGTGCGCTCAAGGGCGCCAAGGTGCAGGGCGTGCCGGTGCTGGGCACCATCGACCAGTTGCCCTACATCGCGCAGGAAACCGCCCCCAAGCTGATCGTGATCGCGATGCCGTCGGCCAGCGCGGCGGAAATGCAGCGGGTGGTGGCGCTTTGCGATGAAACCGGGCTGCCCTTCCGCACGGTGCCGCGCCTGTCCGACGTGCTGGCCGGCAAGCCCCAGCGCCTGGAACTGAGCGAAGTGCGCATCGAAGACCTGCTGGGCCGCAAGCCGGTGGAGTTCGGCGCGGCGCGCGCCGCCGTTTCCGGCAAGCGCGTGATGGTCACCGGCGCGGGCGGCTCGATCGGTTCGGAGCTGGCGCGGCAGTGCGCCGCGGCCGGCGCCGCCGAGCTGGTGCTGTTCGAGCGCGCCGAGCTGCCGCTGCTCGAGATCACCGAAGAAATCCGCGGGCACTATCCGGCGCTGTCGCTGCGGCCCGTGCTGGCCGACTGCGGTGACCCGGCGGCCTGCCGGATCGCCCTGGCCGACGGCATCGACTTCGTATTCCATGCCGCCGCCTGCAAGCAGGTGCCGATGCTGGAGGAACAGCTGCGCGAGGCGCTGCGCAACAACGTCCTCGCCACCCGCACGCTGGCCCGCGCCTGCGTGGACGCCGGCGCGGGCCAGCTGGTCTTCATATCCACCGACAAGGCCATTTGCCCGATCAACGTGCTGGGCGCCAGCAAGCGATTCGCCGAACTGGCCTGCCAGGCCGAGCTGGCCGGAAGCCGCATGACGCTGTCCATCGTGCGGTTCGGCAACGTGCTCGATTCCGCGGGCAGCGTGGTGCCGCTGTTCCGCCGGCAGATCGCCTCGGGTGGCCCGGTGACGGTGACGCATCCGGAAGTGACGCGTTACTTCATGACCATTCCCGAGGCCTGCAACCTGATCCTCAGTTCGGTGAGCCTGGGCGTGGAGCCCTGCTCGGTGTACGCGCTGGACATGGGTCGCCCCGTGGCCATCCGCGAACTGGCCGAGCAGATGATTCGCCTCAGCGGCAAGCGGCCAGGCATCGACATCGCGGTCAGCTACACGGGGCTGCGCCCGGGCGAGAAGCTGCACGAAATCCTGTTCCATCCCGATGAGCGCTACCAGCGCACGCGCCACCCCCGCATCCTGCAGGCCATGCCGCGCGAGTTCGATGCCGACGCCATGCGCGGGATGCTGCTGCGCCTGAGCCAGCTGCTGTCTGACCCGGCCGCGGTGCCGCAGCTGGCCGCGCTGCTGCATGACGCCGTGCCGGAGTACACTCCCGGCGGCAACGGCGCGGACGATCCGTATCCGCCCGAGCTGACTCCCCTCTGACCAAAGCCTCGACATGACCTTTCGAATCAGGAAAGCGGTTTTCCCGGTGGCGGGCCTGGGCACGCGTTTCCTGCCGGCCACCAAGACGGTGCCCAAGGAAATGCTGCCGGTCGTGGACAAGCCGCTGATCCAGTACGCGGTGGACGAGGCGATCGAGGCCGGCTGCGACACGCTGGTGTTCGTCACCAACCGCTACAAGCATTCGGTGGCCGACTACTTCGACAAGGCCTACGAGCTTGAGCAGAAGCTGGAGAAAGCCGGCAAGTCCGAGCTGCTCTCGCTCATCCGCGACGTGCTGCCGCGGCACGTGCGGGCGATCTTCGTCACCCAGGCCGAGGCGCTGGGGCTGGGGCATGCCGTGCTGTGCGCCCGCCCGGTGGTGGGCGACGAACCGTTCGCGGTGCTGCTGCCCGACGACCTGATCTGGAACAAGGGGCCGGGCGCGCTCAAGCAGATGGTGGCGCTGGCGGAGGCCGAGTCGGCCAGCGTGATAGCGGTGCAGGACGTGCCGCCGGAACAGACCGGCAGCTACGGCATCGTCGCCACCGGCGACGTGCATGGCCGCCACGCCGACATCCGCGCCATCGTCGAGAAGCCGCGCCCGGAAGTGGCGCCCAGCCAGCTGGCCGTGGTGGGGCGTTACGTGCTGAGCGGCTCCATTTTCGAGCAGCTGGCCAAAACCCGTCCGGGGGCCGGTGGCGAAATCCAGCTCACCGACGGCATTGCCGCGCTCATCGAGCGCGAGCGCGTGCTGGCGTACCGCTTCCAGGGCCGGCGCTTCGACTGCGGCAGCCGCATCGGCCTGGTCGAGGCGACCATTGAGTTCGCGCTCGAACACGACGACCTGGCCGAGGCCACGCGGGCCTACATGCGCGAGGCGCTGGCGCGCTGATCAGGCCAGCGCGCGCCAGGCCGACCAGCCGGCCAGCACCAGCGCCAATGCGACGGATGCGATACCGGCCAGCCTGAGCCGGCGCGCGATGCGCTGCGCATCGGCGCCATGGCGGTGGGGTGCGTTGCCGGGCCATTCCAGGCCCGCCGGCGGCCACTGGCCCTGTTCCCGGGCCTGCCGCGCCCAGTCCAGCAGGTAGTGCCCCAACAGCGCGGCCACCAGCGCCGCGGCGAGGCGCAGCAGCAGGGTGGACAGCGCCACCAGCTGCAGTGCGCGCTCCAGGTCGGCGCCCTCGGCCAGGCGGCGCAGCCAGAAGTCGAAACCCAGCAGCAGCGCGACGCCCACCACGCCGACCGCGGTGAGCGCGCGCCAGAGGCGCCGGCGGTGGCCCTCGTCCTTCCTTTGCTGCCTGCTGTCCATGGTCTTCCTGACGATTCGCCAAGCTGCCATCCTAGACGCAGACCGCCAACGGTGCCGGCCATGGATTCCCCGGGTTACTACCGCACGTCGGCCCCTCCGGCCGCTGCCTTCGCACCCCTGTCGGGAGCCCGCGAAGTGGCGGTGTGCATCGTCGGCGGCGGTTTCGCCGGCCTGAACACGGCGCTGGGGCTGGCCGAGCGCGGCCAGCGCGACGTGCTGCTGCTGGATGCGCACGACGTGGCGCACGGCGCCTCGGGCCGCAACGGCGGCTTCGTGTTCGGCGGTTTCTCGCGCGGTGAATCGCAGCTGCTGCACGACCTGGGGCCGGTGCGCGCGCCGGCGCTGTATCGTGGCACGCAGGACGCGGTGGGCCTGATCCGCCGGCGCATCGCCCATCACCACATTCCCTGCCAGGCCACCGACGCCGGCGTGCTGTGGGCGAACTGGTTCCGCGACCCGGCGCCGCTGCGCGAGCGGCAGGCGCTGCTGGCGCGGCACTTCGGCGTGGAGTGGGATTGGGTGCCGCGCCAACGGCTGGCCGAACAGGTGCGCACCACGCGCTACGGCGACGCGCTGTTCGAGCGCAACGCGCTGCACTTCAACCCGCTGGCCTATGCGCGCGGGCTGGCGGCGGTGGCGGCGGGGCAGGGCGTGGCCATCCACGAACAGTCGCCCGCCATCGCGCTGCAGCGCGACGGGCAGGGCTGGCGCGTGCGCACGCCGGAAGGCGAGGTGCGGGCGCGTGAGGTGGTGCTGGCCTGCGGCGGTTACCTGGCCGGCCTGCGCCGCGACGTGGACGCCGGGGTGCTGCCCATTGCCACCTACGTGATGGTGACCGAGCCCCTGGGCCCGCGCCTGGACGAGGTGCTGGCCACGCGCGCGGCGATCTACGACAGCCGTTTTGCCTTCGACTACTACCGGCCGCTGCCGGACACGCGCCTGCTGTGGGGTGGCCGCATCTCCGTGCGCGACCGCGCCCCCGGCGACGTGGAGCGGCTGCTGCGCCGGGACATGCTGCGCGTGTTCCCGCAGCTGGCCGACGTGCGCATCGAGTCGGCCTGGTCGGGCCTGATGAGCTACGCGCGCCACGAAATGCCGCAGGTGGGCCGCATTGACGAGGGCCTGTGGCTGGCGCAGGCCTTCGGCGGCCACGGCGTGGCGCCCACCACCTTCGCCGGCGAAGTGCTGGCATCGGCGATCGCCGAGGGCGACACGCGCTGGCGCGAGTTCAGCGACTACGGCCTGGTCTCGGCGTTCAAGCCCGCCGGCTTCGTCGGCGCCCAGCTCAGCTACTGGTGGCTGCAGGCCAAGGACGCCTGGAAGGACCGCCGCGAGCGCGCCGCGGGGTGAAGCATTTTTGCCACGGATTTACGCGGATGAACGCGGATAAGGGCCCAAAGTATCGGACCGCTTTCTTTCCGCCCTTTGCGTCCGTTTTCTTCTGCTCCCATCCGCGTTCATCCGCGTAGATCCGCGGCAAAAAGAAACGGGCCCCTTCCGGAGCCCGTTCTTCCACATCGCTGGACGGTCAAAGGCGTTCGAAGATGCCCGCCGCGCCCATGCCGGTGCCGATGCACATCGTCACCATGCCGTACTTGGCCTGGCGGCGCTGCATGCCGTGCACGATGGTGGCGGTGCGGATGGCGCCGGTGGCGCCCAGCGGGTGGCCCAGGGCGATCGCGCCGCCCAGCGGGTTCACCTTGCTCGGGTCCAGGCCGCAGGTGCGGATGACAGCGAGCGCCTGGGCCGCGAAAGCCTCGTTGAGCTCGATCCAGTCCATCTGGTCCTGGGTCAGGCCCGCCTGCTTGAGCGCCTTGGGAATGGCCGCGATCGGGCCGATGCCCATCACTTCCGGACGCACGCCCGCCACCGAGAAGCTGACGAAGCGCGCCAGCGGGGTCAGGCCGTATTCCTTCACCGCCTTTTCCGAGGCCAGCAGCACCGCGCCGGCGCCGTCGGACATCTGCGACGAGTTGCCGGCGGTGACCGAGCCACCGTTGCGGAACACCGCGCGCAGCTTGGCCAGGCCTTCCACGCTGGTGTCGGCGCGCGGGCCTTCGTCGGTGTCCACGATCGACTCACGCAGCTTGATGGTGTTGCCACCCACCACCGGCTGGCGCGAGACCACCTGGTAGGGCGAGATTTCGCCGCGGAACTCACCCGCCGCGATCGCCGCCATGGCCTTCTGGTGCGAGGCGTAGGCGAACGCGTCCTGGTCCTCGCGCGAAACGTTCCACTCCTCGGCCACCTTCTCGGCGGTGATGCCCATGCCGTAGGCGATGGCGACGTTCTCGTCCTTGGCGAACACCTGCGGGCTCATGGCCACCTTGTTGCCCATCATGGGCACCATGGACATGGACTCGGTGCCGCCGGCCAGCATCAGGTCGGCGTTGCCCAGGCGAATCTGGTCGGCGGCCATGGCCACGGCCTGCAGGCCCGACGAACAGAAGCGGTTGATGGTCTGGGCGGCGATCACGTTCGGCAGGCCGGCCAGCAGCAGGCCGATGCGCGCCACGTTCATGCCCTGTTCGCCCTCGGGCATGGCGCAGCCGATGATGGCGTCGTCAATGCGGGTGGGGTCGATGCCCGGCGCCTGCGCGACCACGGCCTTGAGCACGTGGGCGAGCATTTCGTCGGGGCGGGTGTTGCGGAAGACGCCGCGCGGGGCCTTGCCGACCGGGGTGCGGGTGGCGGCGACGATGTAGGCGTCCTGGATTTGCTTGGTCATGGGGTCAGTTCCTCAGCGGCTTGCCGGTCTTGAGCGTGTGCAGGATGCGCGCCTGCGTCTTGGGCATCTGGGCCAGGGCGATGAAATGCTCGCGCTCCAGCTTCAGCAGCCACTCCTCGTCCACGATCGAACCGCGGTCGACCTCGCCTCCGCACAGCACGGTGGCGATGCGGCTGGACACCTCGTAGTCGTGCTCGGAGATGAACCGGCCCTCGAGCATGTTCTGCAGCATCATCTTGAAGGTGGCGATGCCGACGTCGCCGGCCACCTGCACCTGGCGGGCGGGCAGGGCCGGGCGGTAGCCCGACTCGGCCAGCGCGCGGACCTGGGCCTTGGCCACGTGCAGCAGCTCGTACTGGTTGAACACCACGCCGTCATTCTCACGCGCCAGCCTGAGCTCCTTGGCCTCCAGCGCGGACGCCGAGACCTTGCCCATCGCCACCGCTTCGAAGTAGGGCTTGAGCGCGGCGAACACGTCGCCGCCCGGACCCGCGGCCGCCGAAGCGCGCACCGCGATTTCCTTCAGGCCGCCGCCCGCGGGCAGCAGGCCCACGCCGGCCTCGACCAGGCCCACGTAGCTTTCGAGCGAGAACACCGTGCGCGCCGAGTGCATCTGGAACTCGCAGCCGCCGCCCAGGGCCAGGCCGCGCACCGCCGCCACCACCGGTACCAGGGCGTATTTGATGCGCTGGCTGGTGGCCTGGAAGGTCTTCACCATGGCCTCGAACTCGTCCACCTTGCCCGCCTGCAGCGACGCCATGGCGCCCGAGAGGTCGGCGCCGGCCGAGAACGGTTCCTTCGACTGCCAGATCACCAGGCCCTGGAAGTCCTTCTCCGCCACGTCAATGGCCTGCTGCAGCCCGGCCAGCACGCCGTCGGAGACGGTGTTCATCTTGGTCTTGAAGCTCACCACCGCGATGCCGTCCCCGTCGTGCCACATGCGCACGGCGTCGGTTTCGAACACGGTTTCACCCGCCGGCTGGCGTTCGCCGAGCACCGGGTCGGGGAAGCGCTGGCGGCCGTAAACGGCCAGGTTCGAACGCGGCAGCCTGGCGTTGCGGACCGGGCTGAAGCTGCCGTCGGCCGCATGCACGCCGTCGCGGCCGTCGAACACCCAGTCGGGCAGCGGCGCGCTGGACATGGCCTTGCCGGCCACGATGTCTTCGGCGATCCACTCGGCCACCTGCTTCCAGCCGGCCGCCTGCCAGGACTCGAACGGGCCCAGGGCCCAGCCGTAGCCCCAGCGGATGGCCAGGTCCACGTCGCGCGCGGTGTCGGCAATCGAGGCCAGGTGGTAGGCGCTGTAGTGGAACAGGTCGCGGAACATCGCCCACAGGAACTGCGCCTGCGGATGCTGGCTGGCGCGCAGCTGGGCGAACTTCTCGGCCGGGTTCTTGTTCTTGAGGATGGCGACGATTTCCGGGGCGGCCTCGCCGGTGGCGGGGCGGTAGTCCTGGGCCTTGAGGTCCAGCACCACGATGTCCTTGCCCTTCTTCATGAAGATGCCGGCGCCGGTCTTCTGGCCCAGCGCGCCCTTCTCGATCAGCGCCCTGAGCCAGGCCGGGGCGGTGAAGTACTTGTGCCACGGGTCGTTGGGCAGGGTGTCGGCCATGGTCTTGATGACGTGGGCCATGGTGTCCAGGCCCACCACGTCGGACGTGCGGTAGGTGGCCGACTTGGGGCGACCCAGCAGCGGGCCGGTCAGGGCGTCCACTTCGTCGAAGCCCAGGCCGAACTGCGCCGTGTGGTGCAGGGTCGAGAGGATCGAGAACACGCCGATGCGGTTGCCGATGAAGTTCGGGGTGTCCTTGGCGTAGACCACCCCCTTGCCCAGGGTGGTGACCAGGAAAGTCTCAAGCCCTTCAAGAACTTGCGGCGAAGTCTTGGCACAGGGGATCAACTCGGCCAGGTGCATGTAGCGCGGCGGGTTGAAGAAGTGCACGCCGCAGAAACGGGCCTGCAGCGCCTCGGGCAGCACCTCGGCCAGGCCGTTCATGCTCAGGCCCGAGGTGTTCGAGGCCAGGATGGCGTGCGGGGCCACGTAGGCCTCGATGCGGTCGTACAGCGCCTTCTTCCAGTCCATGCGCTCGGCGATGGCCTCGATGATGAGGTCGCAGTCCTTGAGCAGGTCCAGGTGCTGGTCGTAGTTGGCCGGCGTGATGGCGGCCGCCTTGGCCTTGCTGGCGAACGGGGCCGGCGACAGCTTGCCCAGGTTGGCGATGGCCTTGTCGACGATGCCGTTGGGCGGGCCTTCCTTGGCGGGAAGGTCGAAGAGGATGGTGTCGACGTCGGCGTTGACGAGGTGGGCGGCGATCTGCGCGCCCATCACGCCGGCGCCGAGCACGGCCACCTTGCGGATGCGAAGTTGCGACATGGATTGACTCCGTGGGGGAGGCGAGGGAAGGGAATCAGCCGGCCCGGAGGCCGGCGGCGGCGAAGCAAATCAGGGCCTGGGCGGCCTTTTCACAGTGGGCCTTCTCGGACACGCCGGTCGGCCGCTTGATCAGGCCGAAGTCGGCCATGGCATAGGTGAGCGCGCCGGCGGTGAAGTCCAGGCGCCAGTACAGGTCTTCCTTGGCGAGGTCGGGCACGGCCGCCCCGATGGCCTTGGCGAACTCGCGCAGCACGTGGCCGTAGTTGTCGGACAGGAACTTGCGCAGGCGGTCGTTCTTCTCGGCGAAGGCCCGGGCCAGGACGCGGACGAAGGCGGAGCCGCCGTGGCGGTCGATGGTCAGGGCCAGCGGTGGCTCGATGAAGGCGGCCAGGATGGCCTCCAGGTCGCCGGGTTTCTCGTCCTGGGCGCGCTTGAGCTGGGTCAGGCGGCGCTCGCTCATTTCGTCCATCCGGCGCCGGAAGACCTCGTTGACCAGGTTTTCCTTGCTGCCGAAGTGGTAGTTCACCGCGGCGATGTTGACGTCGGCCCGGCTGGTCACCTGGCGCAGCGAGGTGCCGGCGAAGCCGTGCTGGGCGAACAGTTCTTCGGCCGCGCCGAGGATGCGTTCCTTGGTGTTGAAGTGGGTCGTCGTCATGGCCTGCCAGCGCTCGATTCAAACGGATGTTGGCGAGTGTAGCGCCGCCGGCGCGGCAGTCAAATGGTTGATTCAATCAATCGTGCGATCGGCCGGGGCGTCCGGGCCGGACGGCCACACCTTCGGGAGTTCACAGGGATTCACGCTAAACCCCCGATTGAATGGGGAATTGTGTTAAATTCACGGGCTCCCAAACCCCTAGAACCCACGGAGTTGCACCATGGCGCTGGAGCGCACCATTTCCATCATCAAGCCCGACGCGGTCGCCAAGAACGTCATCGGCGAAATCTATTCCCGCTTCGAGAAGGCCGGCCTGAAGGTCGTCGCCTCGAAGATGAAGCACCTCTCGCGCAAGGAAGCCGAAGGCTTCTACGCCGTGCACCGCGAGCGTCCGTTCTTCAACGCGCTGGTCGAGTTCATGATCTCCGGCCCGGTGATGATCCAGGTGCTGGAAGGCGAGAACGCCGTGCAGGTCAACCGCGACCTGATGGGCGCCACCAACCCCAAGGAAGCCGCCGCCGGCACCATCCGCGCCGACTTCGCGCAGTCCATCGACGCCAACGCCGTGCACGGTTCGGACAGCCTGGAGAACGCCGCGATCGAAACCGCGTACTTCTTCGCCGCCACCGAGCTCTGCCCGCGCTGAGCGGTCGCCCAGTGATCGAGCCTTCGGACAAGTCCATCCCGCTGCTGGTGAATCCGGCATCGGGAACGCTCGCGCCGGCCGAGCCGGCGCGACTGAACCTGTTCGACCTTGATCGCGGGGGCCTGGAGCGCTTCTTCGCCGAAACCCTCGGCGAGAAGCGCTTCCGCGCCCACCAGCTCATGAAGTGGATGTACCACCAGCACGTCACCGATTTCTCGCTCATGACCGACGTGGGCAAGGCGCTTCGCACCAAGCTCGAAGACAACTGCGAAATCCGCCCGCCCAACGTCGTGCTCGACAAGGGCTCCGCCGACGGCACCCACAAGTGGCTGCTCGGCATGGACACCTCCAATTCGATCGAGGCCGTGTTCATCCCCGACAAGGGCCGCGGCACGCTGTGCGTGTCCAGCCAGGTCGGCTGCGGCCTGAACTGCCAGTTCTGCTCCACCGCCACCCAGGGCTTCAACCGCAACCTGTCCACCGCCGAGATCATCGGCCAGGTGTGGACGGCTTCGAAGCACCTGGGCAACAAGACCCACCAGCAGCGCAAGCTCACCAACGTCGTCATGATGGGCATGGGCGAGCCGCTGCTGAACTTCGACAACGTCGTGCGCGCCATGAGCCTGATGCGCGACGACAACGGCTTCGGCCTGGCCAACAAGCGCGTCACGCTGTCCACCGCCGGCCTGGTGCCGATGATCGACAGGCTGGCGGAAGTCAGCGACGTGTCGCTGGCCGTGTCCCTGCATGCGCCCGACGACGACCTGCGCACCGAGCTGGTGCCGCTGAACAAGAAGTACCCCATCGCCGAACTGCTCGACGCCTGCGTGCGCTACGCGCTGCGCAAGCCGCGCATCTCCATCACCTTCGAATACACCATGATGAAGGGCGTGAACGACAAGCCCGAGCACGCCCGGGCGCTGGCGCGCCTGATGCGAAAGTTCGACGCGCAGGTGCAGCGCGAGGACGCGGCCAAGGTCAACCTGATCCCGTTCAACCCCTTCACCGGCACCCGCTTCGAGCGCTCGGAAGAGGCCGACATCCGCGCGTTCCAGAAGATCCTGCTCGACCAGAAGGTGCTCACGATGGTCCGGCGCACCCGCGGCGACGACATTGACGCCGCCTGTGGCCAGCTCAAGGGCCAGGTGATGGACCGCACGCGGCGCCAGTCCGATTTCAAGCGCAAGCTCGAACAACAGGGAATCAACGATGCGGCATGACGCCATTCGCCATCTCTGCCTCGCCGCGGCCATCGCGTTCACCGCCGGCTGCGCCAGCACCGGTGCCTCGGCCCCGTCCGGCGCGGACCCGTCGGCGTCCTCGCACTCGGCCATGACCAACAAGGGCCAGGCCAACCTCAGCCTGGCGCAGAACTACCTGGCCGCCGGCCAGCTCGAATATGCGATGGACCGCGCCAACCGCGCCCTGCGCAGCGACCCCAACTCGGCCGACGTGCAGCTGGTGCTGGGCCTGATCCGCCAGCGCCTGGGCGACGAGCCGCGCGCCGGTGAACACTTCGCGCGCGCCGCCAGGCTGGCGCCCGATGCCGGCCACGTGCTCAACGTCCACGCCGTCTGGGTGTGCCAGCAGGGCAAGGCCGCCGAGGCCGACGCCCTGTTCGCGCGCGCCGTGCAGGACCCGTTCTTCAAGGCCAAGGAAACCGCCTACTTCAACGCCGGCAAATGCGCCATGACGGTGGGGCAGGCCGACAAGGCCGCCCGCTATTACCGCCAGGGCCTGGAGCTGGCGCCCGAGAACAAGGTGCTGCTCACCCAGATGGCGGAGCTGCAGCTGCAGCGCGGCGACGCCATGAGCGCCCGCGCCTTCTACCAGCGCCGTGAATCGCTCGGCGCACCCAGCGCCAGCCTGTTCGAACTGGGCGCCCGCATCGAGGACGCCGCGGGTGACCGCGCCGCCGCCGCCCGCTACCGCCAACGCGCCCAGGAGCAGTCCCCGGCGCCTACGACACCCGCCCCGGAGGCGTCGCGCCAGCCATGAGCAGTGAAGTGATCCAGGAAATGCTGTTCCAGGACCCGATCGGCATGCGCCTCAGGCGCGGTCGCGAGCAGGCCGGCCTCACCATCGAACAGGTGGGCCAGCAGCTCAGGCTGCCGGTGGCGATCGTGCAGGCGATGGAAGCCGACGACTGGGCTCGACTGGGCGCCCCGGTGTACGTGCGCAGCTACCTGGGCAGCTACCTGCGCCTGGTGGGCCTGCCGGCGACGCTGGCCGAACAGGCGGCCCAGACCAAGCCCGCGCCGGCCCTGGTGGCCATGAGCTCGAGCTCCCGGCTGCGACATGCCCTCAACCGCAGTGTGCGCAACGGCGTGTACCTGGTGATGACCGGCCTGCTGGTGGTGCCGGTGTATTTCGCGGCCCGGCATTACCAGGACAAGGATCGCCCCGAAGTGCTGACGCTGGAGACCAGCGCGGACATGGTGGAAGCGCAGGCCCTGGCGGCCAGCGCGTCGCCGGTTGCGCCCGCCGACGCCGGTGCGACCCTGGTCGCGGCGGCCAGCGAGGTTGGCGCTGGCCAGCCTGCGGATCCGCTGCCGCCGCCTGCGGCCGAGCCCGACCACCCGCCGGTGATGGCGTCCATGTCCCCGTTCCCCAGCACCGCCGCGCCCAGTGCCGGCCTGGTGCTGCGCTTCAAGGGCGAAAGCTGGGTGGACGTGGTGGACGCGCAGGGCGCGCGCATCGAGCGCGGCCTGGTGGAAGCCGGCGCCGAGCGCCGTTATGCCGCCGGACAGGTGGCGCGCATTACGCTCGGCAATTCCGAGGCGGTGGACGTGAGCCTGGCGGGCAAGGCGCTGGACCTGGCGCCGTTCCGCACCGCGAACGTTGCCCGCTTTACGGTATCCTCTGACGGCCAGACCGCTCCCGCGGCGAACTGACCCCGGGGCTTGCGCCAGCGGCGTCCCCACCACCCCGTCCGCGCCTTCGCGCGGGCCTGAAGAAGCATCCCATGGACCAGATTGACGAATACGAACAGGGCGAACGCGTTCGCGCCTGGCTGCGCAACAACGGTTCCGCCCTCATTGGCGGCGTGGCCCTGGGCCTGGCGGCCCTCGGCGGCTGGCAGTGGTGGCAGGGCCAGCAGGACCAGAAGCTCGTGGACGCCGCCGCCGAGTACCAGGCCTTCAGCAAGGCCGTCGAGGCCGACGACGATGCCAAGGCCGGCGCCCACGCCGCGTCGCTGGCCCAGTCCTTCCCCGCGTCGCCGTACCCGGTGCTGGCCGCGCTGCGCCGCGCCGAAATGCTGCACGGCCAGGGCAAGGACGACGAGGCGCTGAAGCTTCTCGACGGCGCCGCCGCGGCCAAGGCCGACCCGGTGCTGGTGGAGCTGGCCAAGCTGCGCGCCGCGCGCCTGCTGGCCGGCATGGGCAAGCACGAAGACGCCATCCAGCGCCTCGAAGCCCTGGGCGACACCTCGTTCCCCGCCGTCGCCGCCGAGATCCGCGGTGACGCCGAGATGGCCCTGGGCCGTCGCGATGCCGCCCGCGCTTCGTATGAAAAGGCCCTGGCCTCGCTGGACATCGCCGCCCCGACCCGTCCGATGGTCGAAATGAAACTCACCGACGCGGGCGGCTCGCCGACCGCACAGCCGGAGATCTGACCGCATGCCGCTTCGCACCCTGCTTATCGCCCTGGTGCTCGTCACCGCCACCGGCTGCACCACCGTCAAGGGCTGGCTGAGCGACGACAAGGCCAAGGCGCTCGCGCCCGCGCCGCTCGTGGACATCGAAGGCGCCATTTCTCCCAAGGCCAGCTGGACCGTGGACCTGGGCGACAACCAGTCCAAGCTGGGCCTGCGCCAGCGCCCGGCAATGGACGGTGACCGCCTGTTCGTCTCCAACGATTCGGGCCGCGTGCTGGCCATCAACGCCACCACCGGCGACACGATCTGGGATTCGGAGGTCGTCAAGACCGGCAAGCAGGGCAGCCGCCTGTTCTTCTGGCGCCGCACGGCCACCGAGGCCGGCCTCACCGGCGGCCCCGGCGTGGGCGCGGGCCTGGTGGTGGTGGGCGGCCGCAACGGCGAAGTGGTGGCGCTGGACACCGAGACCGGCGCCGAGCGCTGGAAGACCACGGTGACGTCGGAAGTCATTTCGACGCCGCTGGTGGACGGTGGCCTGGTGGTGGTGCGCAGCGGCGACGGCCGCGTCTTCGGCCTCGACGCCGCCGACGGCACCCGCAAGTGGGTGTTCGACCGCGGCCTGCCCAGCCTGGGCGTTCGCGGCAACGGCTCGCCCGTGGCGGGCGGCGAACTGGTGTACCTGGGCTACGACGACGGCGCCGTCATCGCGCTGCGCATGGCCGACGGCCTGCGCGCCTGGGAACAGATGATCGCCCAGCCCGACGGCCGCAATGAACTCGAGCGCCTGGCCGATGTTGATGGCGAGATCCAGGTCGGCCTGTCCGAACTCTACGCCACCAGCTTCCGCGGCCAGACCATGGCTATCTCGCTGTCCAGCGCCCGTCCGGTCTGGACCCGCGACGTGGGCGGCTACGGCGGCCTGGGCATGAACGCCGACAAGCTGGTGCTGGCCGACAACAACGGCACCGTGTGGGCGCTCGACCGCGCCGGCGGCAGCGCCCTGTGGAAGCAGGAGGCGCTGGCGCGTCGCTGGCTGACCACGCCGGCGGTGCAGGGCAACTACGCCGTGGTCGGCGACGTCGAGGGCTACCTGCACTGGCTGAGCCTGGACGACGGCAAGCTCGTTGGCCGCGTCCGCGCCGACCGCTCGCCCGTCCTGGCCACCCCGCAGGTGACGCCGGCCGGCACGCTGGTCGTCCTGACCTCGGACGGCGAGCTGTCGGCCTACCCGCAGCCGTAATCACACCGGTCGCGGCCCGCCAGGGCGCGCGACCGGACGCGGGCCGCCCCATGGCGGCCCGTTTTGCCGCCCGGCCCTTGCCGGGCGGTTCGCGCTACACAGCGCGGGAAACACCACCAGCCATCGGGAGAGATCCACGTGTTGCCATTGGTCGCTCTCGTCGGCCGGCCGAATGTCGGCAAGTCCACGATCTTCAACGCGCTCACGCGCAGCCGCGACGCGCTCGTCCATGACGAGCCCGGCGTCACCCGCGACCGCCACTACGGCATCTGCCGTCGCGAGGAAGACCACCCGTTCGCCCTGTGCGACACGGGCGGCCTGTCGGGGGACGAAGAAGGGCTCGCCGGCGCCACCGCGCGCCAGGCGCGTTCGGCCGTGGAAGAGGCCGACCTGGTGCTGTTCGTGGTGGACGGCCGGGAAGGCCCGACCACGCTGGACGAAAACATCCTGAACTGGCTGCGCAAGAGCGGCCGGCGCTTCTTCCTGGTGGTCAACAAGACCGACGGCCTGGACGAGGACGCGGTGGTGAACGAGTTCACGCGCTTTGGCGTCGAACGCATCATCCCCATCGCGGCCGCGCACCAGCGCGGCATTCCCGACCTGCTCGAGGAAATCATCCCCGAGCTGCCGGCCGAGCGCGACGTGGAGGTGCTGCCCGACGAGCCCGGCCGCATCCGCATCGCCTTCCTGGGCCGCCCCAACGTGGGCAAGTCCACGCTGGTGAACCGCCTGCTGGGCGAGGAGCGCATGATCGCCTCCGACGTGCCCGGCACCACCCGCGATTCGATCGCGGTGGACATGGAGCGCGACGGCAAGCCCTACTGCCTGATTGACACCGCCGGCCTGCGCCGCCGTGCCAAGGTCGAAGAAGCGGTGGAGAAGTTCAGCGTCTTCAAGACCCTGCAGGCCATCGAGAACGCCCAGGTGGTGGTGGTGATGCTCGACGCCGGCGAAGGCGTGACCGAGCAGGACGCCACGGTGCTGGGCTACGTGCTGGACGCCGGCCGCGCGCTGGTGGTCGCCGTGAACAAGTGGGACGACCAGGACAAGTACACGCGCGAACAGGCGCTGTCCATGCTCGAGCGCAAGCTGTCGTTCTGCGAGTGGGCCGAGCGCGTCACCATTTCGGCCAAGAACGGCACCGGCCTGAAGGAACTGTTCAAGGCCATCCACCGTGCGCACGCCTCGGCCACGCACGAGTTCAGCACCGCCGAGATCACCAAGGCCCTGCAGGTGGCGGTGGAAAGCTTCTCGCCGCCGGTGGTGCGCGGCCACGTGGCGAAGCTGAAGTTCGCGCACCCGGGCGGCGCCAACCCGCCGACGTTCATCGTGCACGGCAACCGCCTCAAGTCGCTGACCGAAAGCTACCGCCGCTACCTCGAGAACTTCTTCCGCAAGCGCTTCAAGCTGGTGGGCACGCCCATCCGGTTCGTCTTCAAGGAAGGCGAGAACCCCTACGAGGGCAAGAAGAACGTGCTCACCGAGCGCCAGGTCAAGGCCAAGCGCCGCCTGATGAAGCACGTCAAGGGCAAGTGATACCGCGCACCGCGATCACGCTGGGCGTGCTGGCCGGCGGTCGCGGCCAGCGGCTGGGCGGGCGCGACAAGGCCTGGGTGCTGCACTACGGCAAACCCCTGCTGCAGCACACGCTGTCGGCCTTCCCGGGCGGCTATGTCGAGCGGCTGGTGAGCGCGCGCGAGCCGGATGCGCGCTTCGCGAAGCTGGGCCTGCGCCCCGTGTTCGACCAGCGCGCCGGTTTCCCGGGCCCGCTGGCCGCGCTCGAGGCGCTGTCCGCCGCCTGCACCTCGCCCTGGCTGCTGACCGTGCCGGTGGACGTGCAGCGCATTCCCGACGACCTGGCCGACGCGCTGCGCGGGGCCGTCGCCCGCGACGGCGTAGTGGTGAAGGACGCCACCGGCCTGCAGCCACTGGTCGGCCTGTGGCGCACCGCGGCGCTGCACGACGCGGTGCGCGACCTGCTCGCCGCCGGCGAATCGGCCGCGCACCGGCTGGTGTCGCGCCTGGACCTGGCGCGCCTGGACATCTCGCCGCGCCTGCTGGCCAACCTCAACACCCCGGAAGACCTGCAGGACGACGCCGCGCAATGAGTCAGGATTTCCCGACCCGCATCTCCTTCGCCCGCGCGCAGGACATCGTGCAGGCGGTGGCGATGGACCACCCGATGGACGTCGAGCGCAAGCCGCTGTCGCGCGCGCTGGGCCGCGTGCTCGCGCAGGATGTGGTGGCAGGGATCCCGCTGCCCGGCTTCGACAATTCCGCGATGGACGGCTTCGCCATCCGCAGCAGCGACGGTGTGGCGCCGCGGCGCCTGGTGGGCGAACAGTTCGCCGGCGCCACGGCCGGCATCCCCGTGGCGGCGGGCGAGTGCCTGCGCATCACCACCGGCGCCGCGCTGCCTGCCGGCGCCGACGCCGTGCTGATGAAGGAGAACGCCCGCGTCGAAGGCGACACCGTGCTGCCCACGCAGGCCGCCACGGCCGGCCAGCACGTCCGGCGCCAGGGCGAGGACGTTGCCGTGGGCGACATCGTGCTGCGCGCCGGCGCCGTGCTCGACGCCAGCAAGCTCAGCCTGGCCGCCGCGCTGGGCCACCACGACCTGCCGGTGCGGCGCCGGCCCACGGTGGCCGTGTTCACCACCGGCGACGAACTGCGCGCTCCCGGCCAGCCGCTGGCGCCGGGCGAAATCTACGACAGCAACCGGGTGCTGCTGCAGGCGCTGCTGATTGCAGAAGGCTACGAACCGGTGGCCTGGCCGGTGCTGCCCGACGATCCGGACGCGCTGGCCGGTGCGCTCAAGGACGCGGCGTTTTCCTTCGACCTGGTGCTGACCTGCGGCGGCGTGTCGGCCGGTGAAAAGGATTTCCTGCCGGCGTTCCTGCAGCGCGAGGGCCGGGTGCATTTCTGGAAGGTGCTGATGCGGCCCGGCATGCCGGTGCTGTTCGGCCGCCTGGGCGAGGCGCATTTCCTTGGCCTGCCGGGCAATCCGGTGTCGGTGCTGGCGACCTTCCTCACGCTGGCGCGCCCGCTGCTGGACGCGCTGCAGGGCAGGGCGGTGCCGCGGCCGCGCCTGCGCGCGCGGCTCACCGCCGATGTCGCCAAGGGCCACGACCGCCTGGAGTTCCTGCGCGGCGTGCTGGCCTGCGACGAGTCCGGCCAGCTGCAGGTCACGCCCAATCCCGCGGACGGTTCGCACCGCCTGCGCGCGGCGGCGCAGTCCAACGCGCTGGTGGTGCTGGGCGAGGGCGCCGGCCAGTGGCCCGCGGGCACGCTGATGGACGTGCTGCCCTACACCGGCCTGGAAGCGAGCCGCTAGACTGCGGCCATGGCCATCCGGGAAATCACGCCACGACAGGCGCGCGAACGCCAGGCGCAGGGCGCCCTGCTGGTGGACGTGCGCGAAGCCGGTGAACATGCGCTGGGCACGCCCGCACAGGCCCTGCGCGTGCCGCGCGCGGCGCTCGAGGCCGACCCCGGCGCCACCGCCCCGCACGCGGGGTCCGAGCTGTTGCTGATCTGCGCCGGCGGCGTGCGCTCGCTGGCCGCGGCGCAGGCGCTGCAGGCCAAGGGCTACCAGAACGTCGTGTCCGTGGCCGGCGGCTACCAGGCCTGGCTCGCCGCCGGCCTGCCCGTGGACGCGCGCCGCGACGCCGACTTCATGGAGCGCTATTCGCGCCACCTGCGGCTGCCGCAGGTGGGCCTGGGCGGCCAGGAGAAACTCGAGCAGGCCCGCGTGCTGATGGTGGGGGCCGGCGGGCTGGGTTCGCCGGCCGCCTACTACCTTGCCGCGGCCGGCATCGGCTTCATCCGCCTGGTGGACGACGACGTGGTGGACCGCAGCAACCTGCAGCGCCAGGTGCTGCACACCGAGGCGCGCATCGGCCAGCCCAAGGTGGCGTCGGCCGCGCTCAGCCTGACGGCGCTCAATCCGCGCGTGCGCCTGGACGCAGTGCAGGCGCGCGTGACCGCCGACAACGTGGACGCGCTGGTGGCCGACGTGGACCTGGTGCTGGACGGCGCCGACAATTTCCCCACGCGCTACCTGCTGTCGGACGCCTGCGTGCGCCACGGCAAGCCGCTGGTGTATGGCGCGGTGCATCGCTTCTCCGGCCAGGCCAGCGTGTTCGACGCCGGCCGGCGGCGTGGCCACTCGCCCTGCTACCGCTGCCTGTTCCCCGAGCCGCCGGGCGAGGGCGAAGCGCCCAACTGCGCCGAGGCCGGCGTGCTGGGCGTGCTGCCCGGCATCATCGGCCTCATCCAGGCCAGCGAGGCAGTCAAGCTGGTGCTGGGCCTGGGCGAAAGCCTGTCGGGCCGCCTGCTGCAGTTCGACGCGCTGGCGATGCGCTTCCACGAAACCCGGCTGTCGCCCGACCCCGGTTGCCCGGTGTGCGCGCCGGGCGTGGCCTTCGCCGGTTACGACGTGCCCGGGCAGGCCTGCGCGGGCTGAAGTCCATGCGCGGCGGCGTCAGTGCGCCGTGTAGCCGCCGTCGATCACCAGCTCGGTGCCGGTGACGAACTTCGACTCCTCCGACGCCAGGTACACCACGCCCCAGGCGATGTCGTCCACGTCGCCCATGTGGCCCAGCGGGTGCAGCTGGCCGGTGGCGGCCCGGGCGGCGTCGAGGTCGGTGGCACCGGTGGACTTGAGGTGCGCCTCGACCATCGGCGTCCAGATGAAGCCGGGATGGATGGAGTTCACGCGGATGCGGTCGGGCGCGTAGATCATCGCGTCGGTCTTGCTCATCAGCCGCACCGCGCCCTTGGACGCATGGTAGGGCGGCACGTCGGCGGCGCCGACCAGGCCGTAGATGGACGAGAGGTTGATGATGCTGCCGCGGCCAGCGCGCTTCATGTGCGCGATGGCGTGCTTGGTGGCGAAGAACACGCCCTTCACGTTCACCGCCTGCACCCAGTCCCACTCGGCTTCGGTGATTTCGTGCGTGGGGCGATTGGCGCCGGCCACGCCCGCGTTGTTCACCAGCACGTCCACGCTGCCGAAATGCGCGGCTACTTCGTCGATGGCGGCCTTGAGCGCCGCTTCGCTGGTGACGTCCACGTGCCAGTAGCGCGCCGGGAACCCGCGCGCCGCCAGCTCGGCCGCGAGCGCCTGCCCGGGTTCGTCCAGCACGTCGAACAGGGCGATGTTGGCGCCTTCCTCGGCCAGGCGGATGGCGCAGCCGCGGCCGATGCCCAGCGCGGCGCCGGTGATGATGCAGGTCCTGGATTTCACTCGGTTCATGCGATTGCTCCCTGTTGATGGCCGATGGCGCGACGTACCCACGGATGCCACTTCACCGCTTCGAGCAAGGCGCCGCCGGCCATGCCGGCCAGCACGGCCGCCAGGCCGGCCGCGGCGCCAGGCGGCGCGAACCCGAACAGGCCGCGCAGCGCCGGCAGCATGATGCAGGCCGCAACGATGGCCGAGGCCACCAGCGCGATGATCCAGAACGACCGGCGTCGCTGCCCGCGCGCCGGCAGCAGGGCGCTGCGGCGGCTGGCATTGCTGCGCACCAGCATCAGGTTGCCGGCGGTGAGCGCGATGAACGCCAGGGCGCGCGACGCGGCTTCGTCCTGGGTGCTGGCCAGCGCCTGCAAGTACACCGCCAGGCACGCCGCCAGCAGAGCCAGGCCCTGCAGCAGCCCCACCAGCATTTGCGGCGCCCCCATCAGCGATTCGTCCAGGCGCCGCGGCGGCTGGCGCATGGCGTCGGGCTCGGCCGGTTCGTTCTCGAAGGCGATGGAGCACATCGGGTCCACGATCATCTCCACCAGCACCACGTGCGCCGGCAGCAGCAGCGGCGGCAGGCCCACCAGCAGCGGCAGCATGGCCAGCCCCGCGATCGGGATGTGCACGGCCACGATGTAGATCATCACCTTGCGAAGGTTGTCGAAGATGCGCCGGCCCACCGCCACCGCCTGGACGATCCGGCCGAAGTCCTCGTCCAGCAGCACCAGCCCCGAGGCCTCGCGCGCCACGTCGCTGCCGCGCTGGCCCATGGCGATGCCGATGTGCGCGGCCTTGAGCGCGGGCGCGTCGTTCACGCCGTCGCCGGTCATGGCCACCACGTCGCCGCGGCGCTGGATGGCTTGCACCAGCCGCAGCTTCTGTTCCGGGCGGAAGCGGGCGAACACGTGTGTCCGCGCCAGCGCGTGGTCCAGCGCCGCGTCGTCCATGGCTTCGATGGCGTCGCCGGTGAGTGCGCCGGCACCCACGTTGATGCCGGCCTGGCGGGCGATGGCCAGGGCGGTGGCGGGGTAGTCGCCGGTGATCATCTTGACCTGGATGCCGGCATCGCCGGCCAGGGCGATCGCGGCGGGCACCGACGCACGCAGCGGATCCTCGAAGCCCACCAGGCCGACGAACTCGAAGTCGAAATCGTGCTGGCCCTGGGGCAGGGCGTCGCCGCGGTGGCGGCCGATGGCCACGGCCAGCACCCGCAGGCCGTCCGCGGCCATGGCCGAAACCCGGGCCAGCCACTGCGCGGTCTGGTCGGGCGGCAGGTGGCACAGGTCGGCCACGGCCTCGGGCGCGCCCTTGCAGGCCACTTCGTGCACGCCCGGCGCCGACTGCCAGGCCTGCGACATCGCCGCCAGCTCCGGGCTCAGGCCGTAGTGCCGGCCCAGGCTCCAGTCGGCCTGCAGCGGTGAGAAGCCTGCCTGCGAGGCTTCGGCCAGACGGTCCACCGCCCGATCCATGGGGTCGAAGCTGTGGTGCCGCGTGGCCAGGAACGCGGCGTGCAGCAGCCGGCGCGCGGGCGCCGGCAGGGTGTCCACGGTGTCGGTCACGTCCAGCGCGGCGTGCCCGTCGTCCAGGCAGCGGATGCGCATGCGGTTTTCGGTCAGCGTGCCGGTCTTGTCCACGCACAGCACCGTGGCGGCGCCCAGGGTTTCGATCACGGCCGAGCGCCTTGCCAGCACCTTCGCCTTGGCCAGGCGCCAGGCGCCGATGGCGAAGAAGATGGTCAGCACCAGCGGGAACTCTTCGGGCAGCAGGGCCATCGCCAGCGCGATGGCGCTGAGCAGGCCGTCCACCCACTGGCCCCGGGCCAGGCCGTGGAACAGCAGGATGCCGGCGCTGAAGAGGCCGGCGAACAGCCCGAACGCGCGCACCAGCCGGCGGGTGTTGAGCTGCAGCCGCGTCGGCCCGGTCTCGATGGTGGCCAGCGAGCGGCCGATGGCGCCGGCGCGCGTCTCCAGGCCCGTGGTGGTCACGCGCACCACCGCTTCGCCGGCGGTGACCAGCGTGCCGGCGTAGGCGCTCGAACCGGCCTCGCTGCCGGGCTCGCCGGCGGCGGCATCCGCCGCGGCGGCGTGCTTGGCCACCGGGACGCTTTCCCCGGTGAGCAGGGATTCGTCCACGCTCAGCGTGCGGCAGCTGAGTACGACGCCGTCGGCGGCGACGCGTTCGCCTTCCTCCACCAGCAGCAGGTCGCCGGGCACCACGTCCGGGCTGGGTACGCGCCGGACTTCGCCGTCGCGCAGCACCGAGGCCGTGGGCGTGCCCAGGGCACGCAGCGCCTCCAGCGCTCGCTCGCTGCGGCGCTCCTGCATCACCACCAGGGTCAGCGTGAGGGCCGCGAAGCCGCCCAGCAGCAGGCCTTCGCCCAGTTCGCCCAGCAGCAGGTAGCTTGCGGCCGCCAGGGCCAGCAGCAGGAACATGGGCTCGGTCAGCACCTGGCGCGCGGTCGCCCAGAAGCTGCGCGCGGTGGTCGAGGGCAGGTCGTTGGGGCCGTGCTTCGCCAGGCGCTCGGCGGCCTCCGCCGACGTCAGGCCGGGCGGCAGGGAGTGGCTGGCTCGGGCGCTGGGCATGCCTGGGGTTTCCACGATGGCCGCAGTTCAACACGCGCGGGGTGCGCCGTGCTTGACCGGCGTCAATGGCGGCCATGATGCCCGACGCCGGCACCGCCGCTGCTGCCGGTGCCGGCTGCGCGCCCCGGCCCTGATCGGCGAGAATGCGCCAACCCCCGGACCGCGCCATGGCCGACGCAGAAAAAGACCCCGAGTTCCGAATCCTCTCCCTGGCCGGCGGTGGCTACCTGGGCTTCTACACCGCGTGCGTGCTGGCCGAGCTGGAGGAACAGGCCGGCGAGCCGCTGGGCCGGCGCTTCGACCTGATTGCCGGCACGTCGGTGGGCGGCATCCTGGCCATCGCGCTGGCGTTCGAGATCCCCATGGCGAAGATCCGCACGCTGTTCCTCGAACACGGCACCCGCATTTTCTCGGCGCGCGCACTGCCGTCCAACCCCGTGGCCAAGCTGCGCGACCTGACGCGGTCGGTGCTGGGCCCGAAGTACAACGGCATCGCGCTCAACAAGGCGCTGGTGACCCACCTGGGCCGGCGGACCCTGGCCGAGGCGCGGCACGCGGTGGTGGTGCCGGCGGTGAACATCACGCTCAGCCGCACCAAGGTGTTCAAGTCGCCGCATGCCGCCGGATCGCGCGGCGACGAAACCATCCGCGCCGCCAGCGTGGCCATGGCCACGTCCGCCGCGCCGGCGTATTTCCCTTCCGTGCGCGTGGGCCAGCACCTGTACGCCGACGGCGGGCTGTTCGCCGTCGCGCCCGACCAGGTGGCGATGCACGAGGCCGAACACTTCATGCGCATCGACGCCTCGCGCATTCGCATGCTGTCCATCGGCACCGCCACCGCGAACTACCGCCCGGCCAGCGACGTGGCCGAGTCCGACGGCGCCGTGGACTGGCTGGCCGAGGGCCGCCTGCTGCTGACCCTGATCTCGGTGCAGCAGCAGCACGTGCAGGCCGTGATGGAAGACCGCCTGCGCGACCGCTACGTCCGCCTGGA
>DAORUD010000019.1:27050-29557 GCA_035433005.1 Arenimonas sp.
AGCACGTGCAGGCCGTGATGGAAGACCGCCTGCGCGACCGCTACGTCCGCCTGGACGCGCAGTGGCCGGCCGAGGCCGAGCTGGGGATCGACGTGGCTACGGCCGAGGCCGCGCAGGTGCTGGAGTCGCTGGCCCGCAAGACGATGGCCGAGCCGCGCACCGTGCGCGCCTTGAAGCGTTTCCTGGTGCCTCCGGAGCCGTAGCCGCGGCCGCGCAGGCGACGCGCGGCAAACGGCCCGCCCGCCGGGCTGGCGTCGCTGTCACTCCAGTTCGGGCAAATCGAACACCAGCACTTCCGCACCCGTGCCGCGCCCGATGCTCACCAGGGGTTCGTCCCGGTAGCGCAGGGCATCGCCGGCGCGCAGCGGCATGCCGTTGACCACCAGTTCGCCCTTCACCAGGTGCACGTAGCCCAGCCGGCCCGGCGCCAGCGCGAGCTGCGCGGTTTCGTCGCCGTCGAACAGCCCGGCGTACAGCCGCGCGTCCTGGTGGATGGACAACGAGCCCTCGGCGCCGTCGCCGCTGGCCACCAGCCGCAGCTGGCCCCGCTTGTCGGCTTCGCTGAAGTGCTTCTGGGCGTACGACGGCTTCACGCCCATGACGCTGGGAATGATCCAGATCTGCAGGAAGTGCGTGGTGCCGGTGGGGCTGTAGTTGAACTCGGAGTGGGTGATGCCGGTGCCGGCGCTCAGGCGCTGCACTTCGCCGGGCACGATGTTCTCGGCGTTCCCCATCGAATCCTTGTGGCCCAGCGAGCCCTCCAGCACGTAGCTGATGATCTCCATGTCCCGGTGGCTGTGCGTGCCGAAGCCCTGGCCCGCGGCCACGCGGTCTTCGTTGATCACGCGCAGTGGGCCCCAGTGCACGTGCCGGTCGTCGCGATAGTCGGCGAACGAGAAGCTGTGCCAGGAGTCGAGCCAGCCATGGTTGGCATGGCCACGTTCGTGGGCGGGACGCAGCGCGATCACAGGGCACCGGCCTTGGCGAAGCCCGACAGGATGAAGATCAGCGACAGGCCGAAGCGGCCGGCGAGGGTGGAGAGGGATGTCATGGCAGTGCTCCTGTAGGTCCGGAACGTGCCGGCGGTTGCCGGCGCGCCGCAGTGGTTGCGTGGAGGAAGTATGGGAGCCAACAAAAACGACATCAATCAGCATCCAAAGCAATCTATCGTTGCGTTTGAGATTCCAATCAAAGTCCTGTCCCCGGCACATCGGCCCCCGCGCGTCAGGCCAGCCGCGCCCCCAGCAGGGACGTGCCCACGCACCAGAGCACCATCCAGAGCGCGGGCCGGCCGGCCAGCAGCAGCGCCAGCCCCACTGCCGCAACCAGCAGGTCCGCGGGCCCGCGCACCCCCTGCGTGAGCACCGGGTCATACAGCGCGGCGGCCAGCAGGCCGACCACCGCGGCGTTCACGCCCGCCATGATTGGTGCCACGCCCGGCCGCGAGGCCAGCGTCGCCCAGACCGGCAGCACCGCCAGCAGCAGCAGGAAGCCAGGCAGGAACAGCGCCAGCAGCGCCACCAGTGCGCCCGCGGCCGCCGGCACGCCCGGCCCGACCTGCGCGCCCAAGAACGCCGCCAGCGAGAACATCGGGCCGGGCAGCGCCTGCGCCGCGCCGTAGCCGGCCAGGAAGGCATCGGGCGTGATCCAGCCCGTGGCCACCGTGCCCTGCTGCAGCAGCGGCAGCACCACGTGTCCGCCGCCGAACACCAGCGCGCCGGCCCGGTAGAACGTCGCGGCCAGCGCCGCCAGCGAGGCCGGGCCTTCGGCGGGCAGCAGCAGCGCGCCCGCCAGGCCCGCAAGGAACACCAAAAGGAAGGCGAGCGCGCTCCGACGCCCATGGCGCACCGGGAATACCGCCGTGGCCGGTACGCCCGCGTGTGGGCACAGCAGGCGGCCTGCCAGCGCGCCCAGCGCGATCACCCCCAGCGACACCCACGCTGCCCCGGCCAGCAGGACCAGCAGCGCCGATGCCGCGGCAATCAGCAGGCGCGGTGCATCGGGCGTGAGCTGGCGCGCCATGCCCAGCACGCCGTGCGCGACTACCGCCACCGCCACCAGCTTCAGGCCATGGATGGCGGCCTGCCCCGGTTCATTCCCCAGCGCGGGTGCCAACGCCGCGAATGCGAACATCAGCAGGGCCGAGGGCAGGGTGAACGCGACGAACGCCGCCAGTGCGCCCCCGGCCCCGGCGCGGAACAGCCCGATGGCAAACCCCATCTGGCTGCTCGCCGGCCCGGGCAGCAGCTGGCACACCGCCAGCAGCTGCGCGAAATGCGCTTCGTCCATCCAGCCGCGGCGCCGCACGAACTCTTCGCGGAAATAGCCGATGTGGGCGATGGGACCACCGAACGAGGTCAGGCCCAGCTTCAGGAAGGCAAGCAGCACTTCCAGGCGCGAACCCGGCGACGCGTGGACAGGCGGGGTGGCGGCGGCGTCGGCCACGGTCTGGAAGTTTCCTTGCGTCGGAGACGAAGCGAGACGCAGGCAACGTACCTGTGGCCGAG
>DAORUD010000020.1:0-17155 GCA_035433005.1 Arenimonas sp.
GGCGCCGATGCCCAGGTAGTCGCCGAATCGCCAGTAGTTGAGGTTGTGGGCGCACTGCCGGCCGGGGCGGGCGTAGGCCGAGACTTCGTACTGGGCGTAGCCGGCGCTGGCCATGCGTTCGATGCAGGCTTCCTGGATGTCCCAGGCGCTGTCCTCGTCGGGCAGGCCCTCGGGCGGGCGGGCGGCGAAGGCGGTGTTGGGCTCCATCGTCAGCTGGTAGTGCGACAGGTGCGCCGGCTGCAGGGCGATGGCGCGCTCCACGTCGTGCAGGGCCATGGCCAGGTCCTGGCCGGGCAGGGCGTACATCAGGTCGAGGTTGAGGTTGTCGTAGCCGGCGTCCTGGGCCAGCTTCACCGCACGCTCGGCCTCGCCGCTGTCGTGGATGCGCCCCAGGCGCTGCAGGCAGCCGTCGTCGAAGCTCTGGATGCCGAAGCTGATGCGGTCCACGCCCGCGGCGCGGTAGCCCTCGAAGCGGCCGTGCTCGGCGGTGCCGGGGTTGCACTCCATGGTGATCTCGGCCGACGGCGCGAAGCGAAGCCTTGCGCTGCAGGCGTCCAGGATCGCGCCGATGGCCTCGGGCCTGAACAGGCTGGGCGTGCCGCCGCCGAAGAACACGCTGTGCACGGTGCGGCCCCACACCAGCGGCAGGTCCTGTTCGAGGTCGCGCACCAGTGCGGCCACGTACTCGGCCACCGGCAGGTCGCCCTTCTGGCCGTGCGAATTGAAGTCGCAGTACGGGCACTTCTTCACGCACCACGGGATGTGGATGTACAGCGACAGCGGCGGCGGTATCAGTGCGGTCACAGTTCGGCCAGGCGCTCGCGCAGGCGGGCCAGGGCCTGGCCGCGGTGGCTGATGCGGTTCTTCAGCGCGGGCTCGAGTTCGGCGGCCGACACGCCGTGGGTGGGCACGAAGAACACCGGGTCGTAGCCGAAGCCGGCTTCGCCGCGTGCCGCCTCCAGCACCAGGCCGGGCCAGACGCCCTCGGCCACCAGCGGCTGCGGGTCGCCGGCGTGGCGCAGCAGCACCAGCACGCAGTAGAAGTGGGCGCGCCGGCGCGCACCCACCAGGCCTTCCATTTCGCTGAGCAGCCGGGCGTTGTTGGCGGCGCTGTCGCCGTGGCGGCCGGCATAGCGCGCGCTGTACAGGCCCGGCGCGCCGCCCAGGGCATCCACCACCAGCCCCGAATCGTCGCCCAGGGCCGGCAGGCCGGTGGCTTCACTGGCGTGGCGGGCCTTGATCAGGGCGTTCTCCAGGAAGGTGCGGCCATCTTCGACGGCGTCGCGCACCCCCAGTTCGCCCTGGGTGACCAGTTCGAAGCCGGCCTCGGCCAGCAGCGGCTGCAGCTCGGCCAGCTTGCCGGCGTTGGACGTGGCCAGGACGAGCTTGGGCATCGGACTACTGCGCCAGCGCCTCGCGCTGGGCGGCCACCAGCTGGTCCACGCCGCGACTGGCCAGGACCAGCAGCTCGTCGAGCTCCTCGCGCCGGAACGCGTGGCCCTCGGCCGTGCCCTGGACTTCGATGAAACCGCCGCCGTCGTTCATCACCACGTTCATGTCGGTGTCGCAGGCGCTGTCTTCGCGGTAGTCCAGGTCGAGCACGGGCACGCCCTGGTAGATGCCCACGGACACGGCCGCCACGGCGCCCAGGATGGGGTCGCGGGTGACGTCGCCGCGCGCCTTGAGCCACGAGATCGCGTCGCAAAGCGCCACGTAGGCGCCGGTGATGGCCGCCGTGCGGGTGCCGCCGTCGGCCTGCAGCACGTCGCAGTCCAGGGTGATGGTGCGTTCGCCCAGGGCCTTGCGGTCAACGCAGGCGCGCAGCGAGCGGCCGATCAGGCGCTGGATTTCCAGCGTGCGGCCGCCCTGCTTGCCGCGCGCGGCCTCGCGGTCGTTGCGGGTGTTGGTGGCGCGCGGCAGCATGCCGTACTCGGCCGTCACCCAGCCCTCGCCCTTGCCGCGCAGGAAGCCCGGCGCCTTGTTGTCCACGCTGGCGGTGCACAGCACCTGGGTGTCGCCGAAGCAGACCAGCACCGAGCCTTCGGCGTGCTTGGTGTAGCGCCGCTGGATGCGGATGTCGCGCAGTTGGTCGGGCGCGCGGCCGCTGGGGCGGTGGGAGCTGGTCATGGGGGCCATCCGGCATTGTCTGGCCGGCTAGATTACCATTCGCCCCTACCCACACCCGGCCCGCCCATGATCCGCAGCATGACCGCCTTCGCCGCCTGCGAGCGCGCCGCCACCGGCGGCACCCTGGCCTGCGAACTGCGCGCGGTGAACCACCGCTTCCACGAACTCTCCGTGCGCGCCCCCGAGGAACTGCGCGCCATCGAGCCCGCCCTTCGCGAGCGCGTGGCGCTGAAGGTGTCGCGCGGCAAGATCGACCTGGCGCTGCGCTTCCGCCCCTCGGCCGGCGGCCGTTCCGAACTCAAGGTGAACGAGGCGCTGCTGGCCCAGCTGGCCCAGGCCGCGCAGCGCATTGACCAGGGCTTCCCGGGCGTGCGCACCGACTTCACCGAACTGCTGCGCTTCCCGGGCGTGGTCGAGGAAGACGCGCTGGACCAGGCCGGCCTGCAGGCCGAAGCGCTGGCCCTGCTGGACGCCACGCTGGCCGAGTTCGTCGCCGCGCGCGAGCGCGAGGGCGCCAAGCTGGCGGCCGTGATGATTGAACGCCTGGACGGCATCGAACGCATCACCACCCAGGTGAAGCAGTGGCTGCCCGAGATCCGGGCCGCCCTGCGCGCCAAGCTCGACGCGAAGCTGGCCGACCTCAAGCTGCCGCTCGAGCCGGGCCGGCTGGAGCAGGAAGTGGTGCTGAACCTGCAGAAGATCGACGTGGACGAAGAGCTGGACCGCCTGGCCAGCCACGTGGCCGAGGCCCGCCGGGTGTTCGGCCTGCCCGAGGCCGTGGGCCGCCGCCTGGACTTCCTGATGCAGGAGTTCAACCGCGAGGCCAATACGCTGGGTTCGAAATCGGTGGACAGCCGCACCACGCAGGCCGCCGTCGAACTCAAGGTGCTGATCGAACAGCTGCGCGAACAGGTACAGAACCTCGAATGAGCCCCCTGCGCGGAACCCTCTACATCGTCGCCGCGCCCTCCGGGGCCGGCAAATCCAGCCTGGTGAACGCGGTGCTGGCCCGCGAGCCCGGCATCGCGCTGTCCATTTCGTTCACGTCGCGGGCGCCGCGACCGGGCGAACGCCACGCGCAGCACTATCACTTCGTGGACAAGGCCGGCTTCGAAGGCATGATCGCCGCCGGCGATTTCTTCGAGCACGCGCTGGTGCACGGCGACTACAAGGGCACGGCCCGGCAGTCGGTGGAGCCGCAGCTGGCGGCGGGCAAGGACGTGCTGCTGGAAATCGACTGGCAGGGCGCGCGCCAGGTGCGCGAGAAGATGCCCGATGCCATCAGCGTCTTCATCCTGCCGCCGTCGCTGGACGCGCTGCAGACGCGCATGCGCAACCGGGGCCAGGACAGCGAGGAAACCATCGCCCGGCGGCTGGCCGCGGCGCGTGAGGAGATGTCGCACTACGACGAGTTCGATTTTGTGATCGTCAACGAGCACTTCGACGCCGCCGCCGCCGAGCTGCGCTCGATCTTCGTCGCCCAGCGCCTGCGCCGGCCCGACCAGGCCCGGCGCCACGCCGCCCTCATCGCCGAGCTCCTCGCCTCCCGCTGAAGCACGTGCGCCCTGCGCACGACATGGACCGTTTCGGCGAGCGCCGCCCCACACCGACTGGGGGGCTGCCCGGCGTCTTGCTAAGCGCCATCCATGGCAGCAAACGCCGGGTCGCTCTCGGGCATCCTGCCCTTCGCGACACTCGCCCATCCATGGGCAACGCCGTTCCGGGCATCCCGCCCTCCACTTCAGCCCCCCAGTCGCTGTGTGCCGTCGCCCCGACCGGCACCCGCACGCCGAAGCAAGGTCAACGGCAAGAGCCACTGCCAGAGCCAGAGCTAGAGCTAGAGCCAGAGCCCGGCCCCCGTCTGGAGATACCGCTGCACGGCTGTGCCGCGCGCCCGTTGCTGCCGGTCGCCGTATGGTTCTGCTTTTCCCGCCTTCCCGCCGCCTGCCAGCGATCTGCAGGGCTTTTGCTTTTACTACAGGCGAAAGCCGGTCAGATCCGCGGTGCTGTTGACTTTGCTGCGGTGTGCCCGCGCCGTCCGGGGCGACGGCACACAGCGAGGTGGGGTCTGAAGTGGAGGGCAGGAGGCCCGGAACGGCCGGCGTTTGCTGCCATGGATGGCGCTTAGCAAGACGCCGGGCAGACCCCACCTCGGTGTGGGCCGGCGCTCGCCGGGAAGGGCCATGTCGTGCGCCCAGCGCACGTGCTTGAAGGCGCGGATTTGCGGCGGGAGCGGCCCGGGCGTACAATGCGCGGTTCGCGTAACCCCTTGATTTACCGTGGGTGCCCAGGCCGGGCGCGCCGCGGTTGAGGAGATCCAATGGCCCGCATCACCGTGGAAGACTGCCTGTCCGTCGTCGACAACCGCTTCGAGCTGGTCCTGATGGCGTCCAAGCGCGCCCGCCAGCTGGCCAAGGGCGTCGAAGCCACCCTCGACAACAGCGAACACCAGGACAAGCCGACCGTGCTGGCCCTGCGCGAAATCGCCGCCCGCAAGATCGACGCCAAGCTCATTGACGAAGTCGAGAAGTCCGAGCGCGAGCGCGCCGAGCGTGAAGCCCTCGAGTGGGCCGCCGCCGAAGTGGTGGACGACGACCTGTCCAAGGGCGGCGACGACCTCTGATCCCCGGCCCCCGGGCCCCGGATCCCCGTGGGAGGGCCTTCAGGCCCGATGCCTTCCTTCCGGAAGCATCGGGCCTGAAGGCCCTCCCACAGTCGTTTTGGCGGCGTAAAAGCCGCGCCATTGATGCCTCTGGCGCGGCCGCGTAGTCTGGCCGCATGTCTTCATTCTCGCCGCCGCAGCTGGCCGATATCGGCCCGGACCCGTGTCCGGAGGCCGTGACCGCGCTGGAGAAACGGCTGGCCGACTACCTGCCGCCGCACCAGGTGAAGCTGGTCCGCAAGGCCTACGAAATGGGCGCCCGCGCCCACGAAGGCCAGACCCGCAAGAGCGGCGAGGCCTACATCACCCATCCCGTGGCCGTGGCCGGCATCCTGGCCGACCTGCGGCTGGACGCCGAAACCCTGTGCGCCGCCATCCTGCACGACGCGCTGGAAGACACCCCGCTGCCCCGCAGCGAGATCGAGGCCGGCTTCAGCCCCACCGTGGCCGAACTGGTGGACGGCGTCACCAAGCTCGACAAGCTGCAGTTCCGCGACCGCCAGGAAGCCGCCGCCGAGAGTTTCCGCAAGATGATGCTGGCGATGGCGCGCGACCTGCGCGTGATCCTCATCAAGCTGGCCGACCGCCTGCACAACATGCGAACGCTCGACGCCATGGCGGTGGAATCGCGCCGGCGCATCGCCCGCGAGACGCTGGAAATCTACGCCCCCATCGCCCAGCGCCTGGGCATGAACAAGATCAAGGCCGAGCTGCAGGACCTGGGCTTCCGGGCGCTGTATCCGTTCCGCCATGCGGTCATTTCCCGGCGCATCGCCTCCCAGCCGGTGATGCGCCGCGAGGCGCTGGCCACCATCGAGGCGCAGATGGCCCAGCGCCTGGCCCAGGAAGGGCTGCGCAACCACCTGGTCAGCCGCGTCAAGGCGCCCTGGAGCATCTACACCAAGATGCGCCAGGAGAACAAAAGCCTCGAACAGGTGCTGGACGTGTTCGGCTTCCGCATCGTCGTGCCCACGGTGATGCAGTGCTACCACGCGCTGGGCGCCGTGCATTCGATCTACAAGCCGCTGGATGCGCGCTTCCGCGACTTCATCGCCATCCCCAAGGCCAACGGCTACCAGAGCCTGCACACCGTCCTGTTCGGCCCCTACGGCGCGCCGGTGGAAGTGCAGATCCGCACCGAGGACATGGACCTGGTGGCCGAGCGCGGCATCGCCGCGCACTGGGTCTACAAATCCGCCGGCAGCGGCGGCAGCGCCGCACAGGCGCGCGCCCAGGACTGGGTGCGCAACCTGATGGACACCCAGCAGAGCGCGGGTTCTTCGCTGGAGTTCCTGGAGAACGTCAAGGTCGACCTGTTCCCCGACGAGGTCTACCTGTTCACGCCCAAGGGCGACATCCTGGCCCTGCCGCGCAACGCCACCGCGCTGGATTTCGCGTATGCCGTGCACACCGACGTGGGCAACCACGCGGTCGCCGCGCGCGTGGACAAGAAGCTGGGCCCGCTGCGCACCAAGCTGGCCAGCGGCCAGAGCGTGGAGATCATCACCGCGCCCTCCGCTACGCCGGGGCCGCAGTGGCTGGAGTTCGTGGTGTCGAGCAAGGCCCGCACCGCCATCCGCCACTTCCTGAAGCGGCTTGAGCACGAGGATGCCGTCGACCTGGGCCACCGCATGCTCGACCGCGCGCTGGAAGTGATGGACAGCTCGCTGGACCGCATCCCGGCCGAGCGCATCGAACAGCTGCTGGCGGAGCTTCGCCACCGCCGGCTGGAGGAACTGCTGGCCGACATCGCGCTGGGCAACCGCATGCCGGCGCAGGTGGCGCGCATGCTGGTGCACGGCCAGGACGAACTGCCGCTGCCGTCGTCGTCGCTGTCGCACGCCAGCACCGAGCGCATCATGATCTCGGGCAGCGAGCGCGGCGTGCTCAGCTTCGCGGCCTGCTGCCACCCCATCCCCGGCGACGAGATCATGGGCTACCTCAGCGCCGGCAAGGGCGTGGTGGTGCATCGCTCCGACTGCCCGAACGTGGCCGAGTACCGCAAGTTCCCCGAGCGCTGCGTGCCCATGGCCTGGGACCGCGACGTCGAGGGCGACTACCGCGTGGCGCTGCGCATCGAGGTGGAGAACAAGCCCGGCGTGCTGGCCCAGGTGGCCGCGGCGGTGGCCGAGAGCAACTCCAACATCGACGCCGTGGAGTACCGCGAACGCGACGTGGCGGTGTCGGTGATGGAGTTCGCCATCGAGGTGCGCAACCGCAAGCACCTGGCCGACGTCATCCGCCGCATCCGCCGCCTGGGCGTGGTGCACGGCGTGCAGCGGCTCTGACGGCGGCTGGCCGTCGCCCCGCGGCGGCCCCTACAATCAGGCTCCCCTGACTGCGCCGAGGTCCGCCATGCCCCGTGAACCCATCAGCACCCCGCGTGCCCCGGCCGCCATCGGACCCTATTCGCAGGCCGTGCGCGCCGGCGGCACGGTCTACCTGTCGGGCCAGATTCCGCTCGATCCGGCCACCGGCGAGCTGGTGCACGCCGACATCGCCACCGAAGCGCGGCGCGTCTTCGACAACCTGCAGGCGGTCTGCGAGGCTGCCGGTGGCTCGATGGACGACGTCGCCCGCGTCGGCATCTACCTCACCGACCTGTCGGATTTCGCCGCGGTGAACGCCGTCATGGCCGACTATTTCCAGGCGCCTTACCCGGCGCGCTCCACCATCCAGGTGTCGGCGCTGCCGCGCGGCGCGCGGGTCGAGGTGGACGCCGTACTCGTCACCGGCTGACGCGATGCCGCGACCGCCGCGCCGCAGCGGCACCCGCGAAGGCGCCGCCGCGATGGCGCCTTCCGGCGCGCAATCGCTGTCCACGCTGCCCGGCGTGGGCCCGAAGGTGGCTGAAAAATTCGCCGTGCGCGGCCTGCTCAGCGTGCAGGACCTCTGGCTGCACCTGCCCCTGCGCTACGAAGACCGCACCCGCATCACGCCCATCGCGTCGCTGTTCCCCGGCCAGTCGGCCCAGGTGGAGGCGAGGGTGGAGGCCGTGGAGCGAAGCTTCCGCTACCGGCCCACCCTGCGCGTGGCCGTCGCCGATGCGTCGCGCGGCACGCTGGTGCTGCGGTTCTTCCACTTCAACCGCGCGCAGCTGGCGCTGTTCGTGCCGGGCCGCCGCATCCTCTGCTATGGCGAGGCGCGCCCCGGCCAGCATGGCCTGGAAATGGTGCATCCGAGCTACCGCCTGCTGGGCGAAGGCGCCGACGCGGGCGTGCACGATCGGCTCGACCCGGTCTATCCGGCGGTGGAGGGGCTGGGGCCGCAGTCGCTGTCCCGGCTGATCGGCGAGGCGCTGGAGCGCCTGCCGCCGGCCGAGGAACTGGAGCTGCTGCCCGCCGGCCTGCGCGACCGCCTTGGGCTGCCGACGCTGCGCGAAGCGCTGCTCACGGCGCATCGCCCGCCGCCCGACACCAACCTGCGCGACTTCGAGCTGGGCGTGCATCCGGCGCTGCGGCGCCTGGCCATCGAGGAGTTGCTGGCCCACCACCTCAGCCTTCGCCGCCAGCGCATCGCGCTGCGCGCCCACGGCGCCATGCCGGTGCGGCCGGCCGGCAAGCTGGCGGCGTCGTTGAGGCGCACGCTCAGGTTCGAACTCACCGGTGCACAGCAGCGCGTGCTGGCCGACGTGGCCAAGGACATGTCGCGGCCCGAGCCGATGCTGCGCCTGGTGCAGGGCGACGTGGGCAGCGGCAAGACCGTGGTGGCGGCCCTGGCGGCGGCCAACGCCGTGGAGGCCGGCCGCCAGGTCGCGCTGATGGCTCCGACCGAACTGCTGGCCGAGCAGCACCTGGTCAATTTCCGCGCCTGGTTCGAGCCGCTCGGCCTGCGTGTGGCCTGGCTGGCCGGCAAGGTCACCGGCAAGGCGCGTGCGGCGGTGCTGGCGGAGATTGCCAGCGGCCAGGCCCAGGTGGTGGTGGGTACGCATGCGCTGATGCAGGACAAGGTGGTTTTCTCCAGCCTGGCGCTGGCGATCGTGGACGAACAGCACCGCTTCGGCGTGCACCAGCGCCTGGCCCTGCGCGACAAGGGCCTGAGCGGCCGCCAGGTGCCGCACCAGCTGGTGATGACCGCCACGCCCATCCCGCGCACGCTGGCCATGTCGGCCTACGCCGACCTGGACGTGTCGGTGATTGACGAGATGCCGCCCGGCCGCACGCCCGTGCAGACGGTCGCCATCAGCGGCGACCGCCGCGGCGACGTGGTGGACCGCATCCGCGCCGCCTGCGCCGAGGGCCGCCAGGCCTATTGGGTGTGCACCCTGATCGAGGACAGCGAGGAAGTGGAGGCGCAGGCCGCGCAGTCCACCCACGCCCAGCTGGAGATGCTGCTGCCCGGGCTGCGCGTGGGGCTGCTGCACGGGCGCATGAAGCCGGCGGAAAAGCAGTCGGTTATGGCCGATTTCAAGGCGGGCCGGCTGCAGCTGCTGGTGGCCACCACGGTGATCGAGGTGGGCGTGGACGTGCCCAACGCCAGCCTGATGGTGATCGAGAACGCCGAGCGCCTGGGCCTGGCCCAGCTGCACCAGCTGCGCGGCCGGGTGGGCCGCGGTGCCGCGGCGTCCAGCTGCGTGCTGATGTACAAGCCGCCGCTGTCGCAGATGGCGCGCGAGCGGCTGGAGGTGATGCGCGCCAGCACCGACGGTTTCCTGATCGCGGAAAAGGACCTCGAGCTGCGCGGCCCCGGCGAGCTGCTGGGCACGCGCCAGACGGGCCTGGCCAGCTTCCGCGTGGCCGACCTGGTGCGCGACGCGCACCTGCTTCCCGAAGTGCACGCCGCCGCCGAGGCGCTGCTGGCGCAGGCGCCGGCGCTGGCGGACCGGCTGGTGGAGCGCTGGGTCGGCGGCGCGGCGAAGTTCGCCGGCGCCTGAGGCCCGTTTTCCATTCCAGCGGCCTGCTCTTGCATACTCCGGGCATGGACGACCGCATACCGCTTCTGATCGACACCGACCCGGGCGTGGACGACGCGCTGGCCCTGCTGATGGCCTTCGCCGATCCGCGCCACCGCCTGCTGGGGCTGACCATCGCCGCGGGCAACGTCGGTCTTCGCCACACCGTGGCCAATGCGCTCAAGCTGTGCGAGGTCGCCGGGGTGGACGTGCCGGTGTTCGCCGGCTGCCCGGTGCCGCTGCTGCACGCGGCCGACGACGCTGCCTACGTGCACGGCCAGGATGGCTTCGGCGACACCGGCTACGCGCCGTCGTCGCGAACCGCGCAGGACGAACACGCCGCGCTGGCCATCATCCGCCTGGCCAGGGAACACGCCGGCCGGCTGCTGCTGGTCACGCTGGGCCCGCTGACCAACCTGGCCCTGGCCGTGCGCCTGGACCCCGACCTGCCATCGCGTGTCGGCCGGCTGGTGGTCATGGGCGGGGCGGTGACGGGGCAGGGCAATACCTCGATCCCGGCCGAGTTCAACATCGCCTTCGATCCCGAGGCCGCCGACGTGGTGATGCGGGCGTTCCCGGACTTCGAACTGGTGGACTGGGAAGCCGTGACCCGCCACGGCCTGCAGCACGCGGACGTGGCGGCCTGGCTGGCCGCCGGCGACGTCCGCGGCCAGTTCTACGAGCGGATCTCGCGCGCCAACCGGGCGCGCCCGGCGGACCATCGCGGCGGCCGCTGGCTCAGCGCCGATGCGCTGGCGATGGCGGCCGCGCTGGAGCCGGAAGGCGTGCTGCGGGCCGAACACCGTTACCTGGCCGTGGAGCTGGAAGGTCGCCACAGCCGGGGTGCCACCCTGGTGGACTGGCAGCGGCGAACCGGCCGCCCGGCCAACGCCCGTATCGTCATGGATTACGACCAGGCCCGGTTCGAGGCGCGGCTGCGGGCCGCGCTGGGGGCCTGAGCCCGGGGCAGGCCCAGGCTTGCGGCGGACGCCGGGCCGGGCCTATAATGACGGTCTTTTCCCACGCAAACACCGGCGGAGCAATAGCCATGAAGGCCGACATCCATCCGAACTACAAAGAAGTCGTCTTCCAGGACCTGTCCTCCGACTTCGCGTTCCTGACCCGTTCGACCCTGTCCAGCAAGGACAAGATCACCTGGACGGACGGCAACGAATACGCCCTGATCAAGGTCGACATCACCTCCGCTTCGCACCCGTTCTACACGGGCAAGCAGAAGGTCATGGACACCGGCGGCCGCGTCGACCGCTTCCGCAAGCGCTACGCCAAGTAATCGCCCGCCCCCGGGACACCGGGTCGCGGCAGGAAAGGCCACCTCCGGGTGGCCTTTTTCGTTCCGGGGCAACCCCTACCAAGGTTCATGCTGCCGTCACTGACTTGGCCGCGGGCCCTGTGAGATACTTCGGCGAATGGTGGCCGCCCCGGCGGTCCCTGCCAATCTCAGTAGCGAACGCCGCGCCAGAGCCTTCGTGGATGCGGGTCGCGCCATCCCTGAAAGGAGTCAGCCCGTGTCCGACAACAAGAGCGTTGTGCTCAACGCCGCCGGCAAGAACGTCGAGCTTCCCGTCTATTCCGGCACCCTCGGCGCGCCCTGCGTCGACATCACGCGCCTGCCCAAGGAAACGGGTCTGTTCACCTACGACCCGGGCTTCGTGGCCACCGCCAGCTGCCGCAGCGCGGTCACCTACATCGACGGCGACGAGGGCGTGCTGCTTTACCGCGGCTACCCCATCGAGCAGCTGGCCAAGAGCTCGAACTTCCTGGAAGTCAGCTACCTGCTGATGAACGGCGAGCTGCCCAACAAGGAACAGTTCGGCAAGTTCGAGCACGAAGTCACCCACCACACCATGATGCACGAGGCCTTCAAGGGCTTCCTGGGCGGCTTCCGCCACGATGCGCACCCGATGGCGATGCTGTGCGGCATGATCGGTTCGCTGGCCGCGTTCTACCACAGCGACCTGGACCTGGAAGACCCGGAACAGCGCCGCCTGGCCGCCATCCGCCTGCTGGCCAAGGTGCCGACCATCGCCGCCGCCTGCTATCGCTATTCCATCGGCTGGCCGGTGCGCTACCCGCGCAACAACCTCGAGTACGTCGAGCGCTTCCTGCACATGATGTTCGAGGTGCCCAGCGAACCCTTCGCGATGAAGCCCATCGCCGCCAAGGCGCTGGACCTGCTGTTCATCCTGCACGCCGACCACGAACAGAACGCCTCCACGTCCACCGTCCGCCTGGTCGGTTCCACCGGCGCCAACCCCTACGCCTGCGTGGCCGCGGGCGTGGCCGCGCTCTGGGGCCCGGCGCACGGCGGCGCCAACGAGGCGGTGCTCAAGATGCTGTCGGAAATCGGCCGCCCGGAGGACGTCTCCAAGGCCGTGGACCGCGCCAAGGACAAGAACTCCGGCTTCCGCCTGATGGGCTTCGGCCACCGCGTGTACAAGAACTTCGACCCGCGCGCCACGATCATCCGCGAGATGTGCCACGAAGTGCTGGCCGAGCTGGGCGTGAACGACCCGATGCTGGAAGTGGCCATGCGCCTGGAAGAGGCCGCGCTCAAGGACGACTACTTCGTGCAGCGCAAGCTCTACCCGAACGTCGACTTCTACTCGGGCATCATCTACAAGGCGCTGGGCATCCCGACCGAGATGTTCACGGTGATGTTCGCCATCGCCCGCACCGCCGGCTGGGTGTCGCACTGGCTGGAACAGCAGACCGACCCGGAAGCCAAGATCGGCCGTCCGCGCCAGATCTACACCGGCGCCGCCAGCCGCAACTACGTGTCGCTCGACCAGCGCTGAACCCGCTGCAAGGCTGGCCACGACGACGCCCCGCTCCGCGGGGCGTTCGTTTTCGTGGGCCGGGTGGCCTTGGGCTGCGTCAGGCCTCGCCGGCGCCCATCAGGCGGCGGAGCGCGGCCGCGGAGGCCCGGTGCAGCGGGGTGGCGTCCTGCGGCTCCAGCGGGGCCTGGCGCAGCGAGGCGTGCGGCAGCACCACCAGTTCGAAGTCCACGCCGTCGGCCGTGAAGTGCCAGCAGGGCAGGTCCGCGCTGCGGTCGCGGTCGAGCCGGATGCGGCGCACGCCCGCCACGGCGGGAATGCGCTGGTCGTGCAGGAAGCGCGCCACGTCGTCGGGGTCGTGCGGGTGCAGGTGCAGCAGCACGCCCGTGCGGGCGCCGGCGGTGCCCTCGAGCACGGGGCCGGTGAGGCGGGGGTCGAACGCGGCCAGGAAAGCCATCGCCTGCAGCGCCGCGTCGCGCAGCAGGCCCAGGGCCGGTGCCGGGGCGGCGCCGAACAGGCGCTGGCGCTCGGCCAGCGCCTCCCGTATCTGCGTGGCGTCGGGCAGTTCGCCCTCGTCGCGGATGCCGAGCCGCGCGGCCGCCTTGCGCCGCGCCTGGTCGATGTCCACCTGTTCGCCCCCGGCCAGCAGCCGGGCCGCTTCCTGCGCCACGAGCAGCCGGCGCTGGCGGGTGCGCGGGTCGTCCGGGCGCGCTGGGCGATGGGGGCGCTTGAGGCTCATGGCGTTCGCCGGCGGAGGCGCTAGAAGATGTCGAACGCCTCTTCGTTGCTCAGCTCCGGCTCCAGGTCGAAGCCGCTGCTGGTGATCCGGTCGTAGTCCTCGCGCTTGAAGTACTCCTGGATCGAACCGGGGCTGCCGTCGGGCATCAGGCGCCCGGACGACGGGTTGATGGAGGCCGTGACGATGCCGGCGGGCACTTCGGGCACCACCACCGGCACGCCGTCCAGGGCCGTGCGCATGTATCCGATCCAGATCGGCAGGGCGGCCTTGCCGCCGTACTCGCCGCGGCCCAGGGTGTTGAAGTCGTCCTTGCCCACCCAGACCGTGGTCACCAGGTCGCCGCCGAGGCCGGAGAACCAGGCGTCGCGGTACTCGTTGGTGGAGCCTGTCTTGCCGCCGATGTCGTCGCGCCCGAGCACCTTGGCCGCGGTGGCCGTGCCGCGCTTCACCACGTCCTTGAGCACCGACGTGATCATGAAGGCGGTGCGCTCGTCGATGGCGCGCGGCGCCAGCACCAGCGGGCCCTCGGGCACGGCGGCAGGCTGGGCTGCCGGTGCGGCGGTGCCGGTCGCCTCGGCGACGGGTTCGCCGGCGGGGGCCTGTGAGCCGAAGTCAAAGCCGTCCACCACGGTGGTGGCGCGCTGTTCGCCGGCCTCGCGGCCCGGGCAGCCGCGGCAGGCGCGCGGCGGGGTGGCCTGCGACAGCACCACGCCGTCGCGGTCGAGCACGCGGTCGATGAACCAGGGGTCCACCCGGAAGCCGCCGTTGGCGAACACGGCGTAGCCGCGCGCGATGGACATCGGCGTGAGCGACGAGGTGCCCAGCGACATCGACAGGTTCGGCGGCAGGCTCTGCTGGCTGAAGCCGAACTGGGTGATGTAGCGGCTGGCGAAGTCCACGCCGATGGCGTCCAGCAGGCGCACCGAGACCAGGTTGCGCGACTGCACCATCGCCTCGCGCAGGCGCATCGGCCCGGCGAAGTTGCCGGCGTCGTTCTGCGGCCGCCAGACGTTGCCGGCGCGGTCGCGGAACACCACCGGGGCATCGAGCACGATGCTGCCCGGGCCGAAGCCGCGCTCGAACGACGCGGCATAGACGAACGGCTTGAAGCTCGAGCCGGGCAAGCGCTGGGCCTGGGTGGCGCGGTTGAACTTGTTGAGGCCGAAGCTGAAGCCGCCCACCAGCGCCCGGATGGCGCCGTCCTCGGGCTGCAGCGACACCAGCGCGGCCTGCGCCAGCGGGATCTGCGCCAGCAGCAGTTCCGGCTTCGGGGCGGGCGCGGCGGCCGCAGGGGCGGGGGTCGCGCCGGCGGGCGTGGCGGGCGTGACCGGCGTCGGGGCTTCGGTGAAGCGCACCACGTCACCGCGCTTGAGCAGCGCCCTTGGCGTCTTGCCGGTCCAGCGAAGCGCCTTGGCGTCGAGCAGCACCGGCTCGGCGCCGGCGGTCACCAGGCGCACGCTGTCGCCCTCGAAGCCCGACACGATGCCCGCGGCCAGGCCACCCAGCGGCGGGTAGGCGCGCAGCCGCTTGCGCAGCGCCGCGTCATCCTCCGCATCGGCCAACGCCAACTGCGCCTCCGGGCCGCGGTAGCCGTGCCGGCGGTCGTACTCAAGCAGGCCCGACTGCACCGAGCGCGCGGCGGCAGCCTGGTGCGCGCCGTCAATCGTGGTGTAGACGCGCAGGCCGCTGGTGGTGGCTTCGGCGCCGTAGCGCTGCTCCATCTCGGCGCGGACCATCTCGGCCAGGTAAGGCGCCTCGACTTCCACCTTGGGCTCGTGCGGGCTGGCATTCATGGGCTCGGCGACGGCGGCCTGCTCCTGCGCGGGCGTGATCATGCCTTCCTCGCGCATGCGCAGCAGCACGTAGTTGCGCCGCACCAGGGCACGCTCGGGGTTGATGATCGGGTTGCCGCTGGACGGGAACTTGGGGATGGAGGCCAGCGTGGCGGCTTCGGCCAGGGTCAGCTGGTCGAGGGTCTTGCCGTAGTAGTAATCCGCCGCCGCGGCGACGCCGTAGGCGCGATTGCCGAAGAAACTCTTGTTGAGGTAGAGCTCCAGGATTTCGTCCTTGCTCAGCTCGCGCTCCATCTTCAGCGCCAGGAATATCTCGGTCAGCTTGCGGGTGTAGGAGTATTCCGAGCTCAGGAAGAACTGCTTGGCGACCTGCTGGGTGATGGTGCTGCCGCCCGCGACCCGGCGGTCGTCGGTGGTGGCCAGCAGCCAGACGGCGCGGCTGATGCCGCGCCAGTCGATGCCGGGATGCTCGTAGAACCGGGCGTCCTCGATGGCGATGAAGGTCTGCTTGACGTGCAGCGGCACGTCCTCGATCTCGACCGGGAAGCGGCGGGTCTCGCCGATCAGTGCGACCAGCCTGCCGTCGCGGGTGTAGATGCTCAGGGGCACCTGGAGCTGCACGTTGCGCAGTTCCTGGACGTCGGGCAGCCGGGGCGCGATGAGCCAGTAGAGGATGCCCAGGGCGATGACCCCGAGCAGCGCGAGCCCCGCGAACAGGTACAGTAGCCGGCGCAACAGTCGTACGAAACGGGCCATCCAGGGCCTCTCCCGAGGTTTACATCGTCATGGGGCAGGGAGTATAGAACGGGCCATGACCCGGAAGATGTCGTGGGGGCGGCCGGATTCCGGGGCCGAATGCGTCTAGGTTAGGGGAGCGAAAGGGCTGGCCGACAGGCGCCAAGGCGTCCGTGCAGGGGGGGGGCATTGCCATTTGGCAATTTTTCGTTATTTAATGTGATGGCGCACCATTCGCTTGTAAGCGCCCGTCGGAAGGGGAGAAACCGTGGGTCTTTTCGGAAATGCCAAGACACCGCTCGTCGGTCTGGACATCAGTTCCACGGCCGTCAAGCTTTTGCAGCTGACTGAGTCAGGTGGCCGTTATCGCGTGGAGCACTACGCGGTCGAGCCCCTGCCGCCCAATGCCGTGGTCGAGAAGAACATCGTCGAGGTCGAGGCCGTCGGCGAGGCGATCAAGCGGGCCGTGGCCCGCTCGGGCACCAAGGCCAGGCACGCTGCCGCCGCCGTTTCGGGCTCGTCCGTGATCACCAAGATCATCCCCATCCAGGGCGACCTGGACCAGGATTCGCTTGAGGACCAGGTCCAGCTCGAGGCGTCGAACTACATCCCGTACCCCATCGACGAAGTCAGCATCGACTTCGAGGTGCTCGGCCCGGTCCCCAGCAACCCGGAGATGATCCAGGTGCTGCTGGCCGCGTCCCGCACCGAGAACGTCGAACTGCGCCAGTCGGCGCTCGAGCTGGGCGGCCTGACCGCCAAGGTCATCGACGTCGAGGCGTTCGCGATGGAGAACGCCTTCAAGCTGGTCTCCGACCAGCTGTCGGTGCCCAAGGACGCCATCGTCGCCCTGGTGGACATCGGCGCCACCATGACCACGCTGAACGTGCTTCGTGGCCAGCGCAGCATCTACACCCGCGAACAGGTCTTCGGCGGCAAGCAGCTGACCGACGAAGTCATGCGCCGCTACGGCCTGAGCTACGACGAAGCCGGCCTCGCCAAGCGCCAGGGCGGCCTGCCCGAGAGCTACGAGGTCGAGGTGCTGGAGCCGTTCAAGGAAGCCCTGGTCCAGCAGGTCAGCCGACTGCTGCAGTTCTTCTACGCCGGCAGCGACTTCAACCGCGTTGACCAGGTCGTGCTGGCCGGCGGTTGCGCGTCCATCGCCGGCATCGGCAACCTCGTCGAGGAACAGCTCGGCGTCCCGACCGTCATCGCCAACCCGCTCGCCAACATGGCGCTCGGTCCCCGCGTCCAGGCCCATGCCCTGGCGCAGGACGCACCGGCGCTGATGATTGCCTGCGGCCTGGCCCTGAGGAGCTTCGACTGATGGCCAGAATCAACCTGCTTCCCTGGCGCGCAGAGCGGCGCAAGCTCCGCCAGAAGGAATTCGTCAGCATGCTGGGCCTGGCGGCG
>DAORUD010000020.1:17255-29324 GCA_035433005.1 Arenimonas sp.
ACCGAGTTCCAGACCAAGCAGGGCAAGGCCGCCAACCTCGAGCCGCTCAAGCAGCAGCTGGCCCAGATGGAAGTGATGCTGCAGCAGATGCTGCGCCAGCTGCCCAGCAAGAACGAGATGCCCGACCTCATCGTCGACGTGTCCCAGACGGCCCTGGCCAGCGGCATCAACAACGAGCTGTTCCAGCCCGGCGCCGAGTCCATGCTCGAGTTCTACGCCGAGAAGCCGATCGCGCTGCGCATGGCGGGCACCTACCACCAGTTCGGAGCCTTCGTCAGCGGCGTGGCCTCGCTGCCGCGCGTGGTCATCATGACCATGCATGACATCTCCCTGAAGCCGCGCGGCGCAGGCGACCAGACCCTGGTGCTGGAGGGCACGGTGAAGACGTACCGATACCTTGATGAAGACGAGTCCGCTGACGCCGCGCCTGTCGCCGCGCCAGCCGATGCCCCGGTCGCCGGGGGGGTGCCGTGATGGCCGCTCTCAACGCCCGTACCGTGGTTCGCGGCCTGGTCCTGTGCGCCGCCGTCGTCTCGATCTCCGCCTGCACCCGCGGCAGCCGCGACCTGGAGGCCTGGGTGGCCGAAGTGAAATCGCAGCCGGCGCCGCCGCTCGATCCACTGCCGGTCATGAAGCAGTTCGAAACCTTCGAGTATGCCGCGCAGAACCTGCGTGACCCCTTCAGCGCACCGACTGCTGACCAGGACGGTGGCGGCCTGCGGCCCGACCCGGACCGCCGCAAGGAGGTCCTCGAGGCCTTCCCGCTCGACAGCCTGGACATGGTCGGCACGATCGGAAGCGGCGGCGGGATCATCGGCCTGGTCATGGGGCCGGACAAGGTGACCTACCGCGTCCGCCCGGGCAACTACATGGGGCTCAGCGATGGTCGCGTTACCGGGGTCTTCGATGACCGCGTTGAAATGGTCGAACTCGTACCTGATGGGGCCGGCGGTTGGCTTGAGCGTCAAGCCAAAATCGCCCTTGAAGACAATTGATTGGGGGAATGCACGATGACCGCGAATAAAACGATCGGCCAGGGGAAGGGCAGCAAGCGCACTTGGTTGCTGGCCATGGGAGCGCTCGCCGTCGGCATGACGGCGTCGCTGTCCGCCTTGGCTGCGAACGTCCTGCAGGACGTGCGTTATGCATCGGCCCCCGGGGGCAAGGTCGACATCACCCTGCAGTTCGCAGAGCCGGTGGGTGACGTCCAGGCCTTCACGACCGACACGCCGCCGCGCATCGCGGTGGACCTGCCCGAAACGACCAACGGGCTGAGCCAGCGCCGGGTTGTCATCGGCAGCGGCGCCACTTCGGCGGTTTCCGCCGTCGAGGCCGGTGGCCGGACCCGCGTCGTGGTCGACCTGTTCCGCCCCGCGGGCTACACCACCCGCAGCTCCGGCAACCTGCTGGTGCTGACGGTGGACGCCGGCGCGGTGCAGAGCATGGCCTCGAACACCATGGCCAACCCCTCCGACCCGACCAAGCGCGTCGCCACCGGCATCGAGGTCGCGAACATCGACTTCCGCCGCGGCGAGAACGGCGCCGGTCGCGTGATCCTTCGCTTCAATGGCGACGGCGCCGCTGCCGACATGCGCAACGAAGGTTCCAAGGTGGTCGTGGACGTCGCCAACGCCAGCATCCCGGAGAACCTGCGCCGGCGCCTGGACGTGACCGATTTCGCCACCCCGGTGCAGAGCCTGGAGCCGGACAGCAATGCCGGCACCACGCGCCTGGTGATCAACACCAACGGCGCCTACGACTCGATGGCCTACCAGACGGGCAACGAGTACGTCATCGAGGTCACGCCCAAGCGTGCCGCGGTGATCGCCTCGGCCCCGGCCGCCCGCGCCGCGGGTGCGGTGGCGGGTGAAGCGCCGGCGCAGGGCTACACCGGTCGCGCCGTCACCTTCAACTTCCAGGACGTGCCTGTGCGCACGGTGCTGCAGCTGATCGCCGAGGAGTCCAACCTCAACGTGGTCGCCTCCGACACGGTGCAGGGCAACGTGACGCTCCGCCTGATCAACGTGCCCTGGGACCAGGCCATGGAAATCGTGCTGCGCGCCAAGCAGCTCGACAAGCGCCGCGATGGCAACGTCATCTGGGTTGCCCCGCAGAAGGAAATCGCCGACTTCGAGAAGGCCCGGGCCGACGCCCGCATCGCCCTCGAGGACCGCGAGGAGCTCGTCACCGAGTACATCGCGATCAACTACGGCAACGCCGAGGAAATCGCCAAGCTGCTGACCGAAGACAGCAAGAACAGCGGTGGCGCCGGCTCCGCGGGCGGTACCGTCAACAAGGGCTTCCTGTCGCCCCGCGGCAGCGTCAGCTTCGACAACCGCACCAACACGCTGCTGCTGATCGACATCCCGAAGAAGATCCAGGAAGTCCGCCAGCTGCTGGCCACGTTGGATCGCCCGGTTGACCAGGTCCTGATCGAAGCCCGCATCGTCGTTGCCTCCGAGACCTTCGCGCGCGAACTGGGCGTGATCTTCGGCGTGCAGGACCGCGTGGGCACGCTGCCCGGCGCGGCGGCCGCGGGTGAGACCACCACCGATTCGGGCTTCCTGGTGGGCCTGCCTGCCACCACGCCCGCCGGCATCCTCAATCTCAGCATCCTGCGCAGCGACATCCAGCTCGACCTCGAGCTGTCCGCGCTCGAGGAAGAGGGCCGCGGCGAAGTGGTGTCCAACCCGCGCGTCATCACCGCCAACCAGCGCGAGGCGATCATCCGCCAGGGTGACGAGGTGGGCTACCTGACCATCCAGCCGGCCACCACGCCGGGTGCCGTTGCCACTGCCACGGTGGAGTTCAAGGAAGTGCTGCTTGAGCTCAAGGTCACCCCGACCATCACCCAGGACGGCCGCGTCTACCTGAACCTGATGGTGAAGAAGGACGAGGTCAGCGAGCTGATCGCCAACCCCGCCGGTGGCTTCGTTCCGCAGATCGCACGTCGCGAAGTCAGCACCGCCGTCCTGATCGACAACGGCCAGACGGTAGTGGTCGGCGGCGTGTATGAGTTCAGCAGCCGCGAAGACCTGCGCAAGGTTCCGTTCCTCGGCGACCTGCCGGTGCTCGGCAACCTGTTCAAGAACCGCAGCAAGCTGTCCGACAAGGCCGAGCTGCTGATCTTCGTCACCCCCCGCATCCTGCAGGTTTCCCGCAAGGGCTGAGGGTTGGCACAAGGCAACAAGGAGCAGGGCCGCGCAAGCGGCCCTGTTTCGTTGTGGGGGGCGATGGCCCGTGGCGCGATCGGCCACCACGCCAAAGTGCGAACGCGCGGTGCCGCCTAGCACCGCCGGCCCACCCCCGCAACGGAGACAAGCGGCGCCCGCTGGGGGAAAATGGCCTGCCCCGCCCATGCGGCGGGCCGCCCGACTCCTCCTAGCCGAAGCCGCCCACCATGAGCACCGCCACGCCGTCCCGCCGCGATCTCGCCAACGCCATCCGCTTCCTGGCCATGGACGCCGTCGAGGCGGCCAAGTCCGGCCATCCGGGCATGCCGATGGGCATGGCCGACATCGCCGAAGTGCTCTGGAACGACTTCCTGCGGCACAACCCGAACAACCCCAAGTGGTTCAACCGCGACCGCTTCGTGCTGTCCAACGGCCACGGTTCGATGCTGATCTACGCGCTGCTGCACCTGAGCGGCTACGACCTGCCCATCGACCAGCTCAAGAAGTTCCGCCAGCTGCACAGCAAGACCGCCGGCCACCCCGAGTTCGGCCATACGCCCGGCGTCGAAACCACCACCGGCCCGCTGGGCCAGGGCCTGGCCAACGCGGTGGGCATGGCGCTGGCGGAGAAGCTGCTCGCGCAGCGCTTCAACCGCCCTGAGTTCGAAGTGGTGGACCACACCACCTGGGTGTTCCTGGGCGACGGCTGCCTGATGGAAGGCGTGTCGCACGAGGCCGCGTCGCTGGCCGGCACCTGGGGCCTGGGCAAGCTGGTGGCGTTCTGGGACGACAACCGCATCTCGATTGACGGCGACACTTCGGGCTGGTTCACCGACGACACCGCCGCGCGCTTCGAGGCCTACGGCTGGCAGGTCATCCGCGGCGTGGACGGCCACGACCCGGTCGAGATTTCCCAGGCCATCCGCACGGCGCAGGCCGAGGCGGACCGCCCGACGCTCATCTGCTGCCGCACCACGATCGGCTTCGGTGCCCCGACCAAGCAGGGCAAGGAGTCCACCCACGGTGCGCCGTTGGGCAAGGACGAGATTGCGGGCGCGCGCGAACTCCTGGGCTGGCCGCACGCGCCGTTCGAGATCCCGCAGGCCATTTCCGACGGCTGGCGCGCCGGCAACACCGGCCTGGTGCGCGAGGAACAGTGGAACCGAATGTTCGACGCCTATGCCAAGGCCCATCCGGCGCTGGCCGCGGAACTGGTGCGTCGCTCACACGCCGGACTGCCGGAAGGTTTTGCCGACGCCGCGCAGGCGTATATCGCCAAGCTGCAGCAGGACGGCCCGGTGGTGGCTTCGCGCAAGGCGTCGCAGATGGCGCTGGACGCCTTCGGTCCGCTGCTGCCGGAACTGATCGGCGGTTCGGCCGACCTGGCGCATTCCAACCTCACGCTGTGGAAGGGCAGCAAGTCGGTCACCAGCAATGACGCCAACGCCAACTACGTGCACTACGGCGTGCGCGAGTTCGGCATGAGCGCCATCAGCAACGGCATCGCGCTGCACGGCGGCTTCATTCCCTACGACGCCACCTTCCTGGTGTTCTCCGACTACTCGCGCAACGCCCTGCGCATGTCCGCGCTCATCCCCACGCGCGCCATCCATGTGTTCACGCACGACTCGATCGGCCTGGGCGAGGACGGCCCGACGCACCAGCCGGTGGAACACCTGGCGTCGCTGCGCTACATCCCCAACAACGACGTCTGGCGCCCCTGCGACGCGGTGGAGTCGGCCGCCTGCTGGCAGGCCGCCATCGAGCGCACCGATGGCCCCAGCTGCCTGGTCTTCAGCCGCCAGAACCTGGCCCACCAGCCGCGCACGGCGCAGCAGCTGGGCGATATCGCCCGCGGCGGCTACGTGCTCAGCGACCCGGCCGAAGCCCGCTTCGACCTCATCTTCATCGCCACCGGCTCCGAAGTGGAGCTGGCGATGGAGGCCATGCGCCGCCTGGCCAGCGAGGGCATCCAGGCCCGCGTGGTGTCCATGCCCTGCGCCGAGGTGTTTGACCGCCAGCCGCTGGAGTGGCGCGAGGCGGTGCTGCCCTCGTGGTGCCGCAAGCGCGTGGCGGTGGAAGCCGGCGTTACCGGTTATTGGCGCAAGTACGTGGGCCTGGACGGCGCGGTGGTGGGCATCGACACCTTCGGCGCCTCGGCGCCGGCCGACCAGCTGTACCACTTCTTCGGCATCACCGTGGACGCTGCCGTGGACGCCGCCAAGGCGCTTCGATAGCGCGAACAGGCAGGCCCGGCCGTTTCAGCGGGTCGGGCCAGGGGCGCAGAAGGTGCCGTGCAGCGACGCAATGATGTCGTGCACCAGGCCGTCGTGCACCGAGTAGTAGACCGTCTGCGCTTCACGGCGCGTGCTCACCAGCTCCTTTTCCCGCAGCACCGCCAGGTGCTGCGACAGGGCCGACTGGCTCAGGTCCACCAGCGCGTTGATCTCGCCCACCGACATCTCGCGTTCGATCAGCAGGCACAGCACACGCAGGCGCTGCGGGTTCGCCATCGCCTTGAGAAGGTCGGCCGCTTCGTTGGCCCGCGCCTGCATTTGCAGCGCGGGGGACTCGGGCCTCGGTACGGGCTTGCGGCTCATGCCCCGGTGCCGCCTTCCACCGCGCGGCCCTGTTCCGACCAGGCCATGAAGCCACCGGCCAGCGACAGCGGCTGGACGAAACCCAGGCGCATCAGCGCCTCGGCCGCCAATGCCGAGCGCCCGCCGCTGCGGCAGTAAAGCACCACGGGCTGGTCACGATGTGCCAGCGCCGGGTCGCGCTCGCAGTTCACCGCGGGATGCCCGTCCACTTCGAACTCCAGGACGCCGCGGGGAATGCTGACCGCGCCCGGGACATGGCCGGCGCCGAACTCCGCCGGCTCGCGCACGTCGATGACCGGGACGCCCCGGGCCTGCAGCGAGGCCAGCTCGGCGGCGTCTATCTCGCGAATCCGGGCCTTGGCCTCGGCCACCAGCTGCTGGACGGTTTGACGCATGTCAGTACTCCCGTGGGTTTTCGTCATATTATCATTGAAATCTAATTAAGGCAGACCTAATATACAAAAACGGCAAATCCAGCCATCCTGGATTCAGGAGCATCGCATGGCGCACATCGTGGTTCTGGGAGCAGGCATCGGAGGTATGACCGCCGCCTACGAAATCCGGGAAAAGCTGGCCGACGAGCACCGGGTAACGGTGGTGGGCGAGGGCGAGCAGTTCTCCTTCACGCCGTCCAACCCTTGGGTGGCCGTGGGCTGGCGCAAGCCGGCCGAAATCCAGGTTGGTGTCCGACCCCACCTCGCGCGCAAGGGCATCGCATTCGATGCCGCGGGCGCCGAGCGCGTGGTGCCGGAGGAGAACCACCTGCTGATGCGCGATGGCCGCAGGCTCGACTACGACTTCCTGGTCATCGCCACGGGGCCCCGACTGGCCTTCGATGAAGTGCCGGGGCTCGGCCCGTCGGGCCACACCCAGTCGGTCTGCACCACGCCCCACGCCACCGACGCCTGGTCAGCCTACGAGGCCTTCCTGCAGGACCCGGGCCCGATCGTGGTGGGCGCCGCGGCCGGCGCCAGCTGCTTCGGCCCGGCCTACGAGTTCGCGATGATCCTCGACGCCGACCTGCGCAAGCGCAAGATGCGCGACAAGGTGCCCATGACCTACGTCAGCTCCGAGCCCTACGTCGGCCACATGGGCCTGGGCGGCGTCGGCGATTCCAAGACCCTGCTCGAGTCGGAGTTCCGCCAGCGCCACATCAAGTGGATCGTCAACGCCAGGATCCAGAAAGTGGACGATGGCCTGATGCACGTGGACGAACTCGACGCCCGCGGCCAGCCGCTGGCCAGCCACGCGCTGCCGTTCAAGTTCTCGATGGTGCTGCCGGCCTTCACCGGCGTGGACGCGGTGCGCGCGGCCAAGGACCTGTGCAACCCGCGCGGCTTCGTGCTGATAGACACGCACCAGCGCAACCCGAAGTACACCAACATCTATTCGGCCGGCGTGTGCGTGGCGATCCCGCCGGTGGAAGCGACGCCGGTGCCCACGGGCGCGCCCAAGACCGGCTTCATGATCGAATCCATGGTGTCGGCGATTGCCGCCAACATCGCCGCCGAGCTGTCGGGCAAGCCGCCGGAGGCCGTGGCCACCTGGAACGCCGTGTGCCTGGCCGACATGGGCGACACCGGCGCGGCGTTCGTCGCGCTGCCGCAGATTCCACCGCGCAACGTCACCTGGGCCAAGGTGGGCAAGTGGGTGCACCTGGCCAAGGTGGCCTACGAGAAATACTTCCTGGCCAAGATGAAGTCCGGCAACACCGAACCGCTGTACGAGAAATACATCCTCAAGCTGCTCGGCATCGAGCGGCTGAAGTAATCCGACCCCCAACAGGAGCAAGCCCATGAACATCGACCGCGCCGTGATGGCCTTCGCCGGCCTCATGATCCTCGCCAGCGCTGCGCTGGCCCACTTCGTCTCGCCCTGGTGGCTGCTGCTGACGGCCTTCGTCGGCCTCAACCTGCTGCAGGCCTCGTTCACCGGCTTCTGCCCGGCGGCCATGTTCTTTGGCAAGCTCGGGTTCAAGTCCGGCTGCGCCTTCAAGTGAGGAACTGACATGTCGTCCAGGGTTCGCCTGCTTTCCGTGGCTGTGTTGGCCGTGGCACTGCTGTCCGCCTGCAGCGCGGAACCTGCACCGCCGGCGGCGCGTGCGCCGGTGGGTTTCGAGACGCTGGAAGTGGCGGTGGAAGCCTCGCCGCGCGAGCGTGCCTGGGACGGCGTGGTGGAAGCGGTGAACCAGGCCACGCTGTCGGCGCAGACCGCCGGCCGCGTGCTGGAGCTGCCCTTCGACGTGAATGACTACGTCGAGGCGGGGCAGGTGGTGGTGCGCTTCACCGACGTGGAACAGGTCTCCGCAAGCCGGCGTGCCTCGGCGGCCTTGAACGCTGCCCAGGCCGAGGCGGCCGAAGCCGAACTGTCGTATCGCCGCACCGAGGAGCTGGTGGGCAAGCAGCTGCTGGCGCGTGCCGCACTGGACCAGGCCCGCGCCCGCCGCGACGCCGCCCGGGCCGCGCTGGAGGCGGCGCGCGCCGGCGTCAGCGAGGCCGGTGAACAGGTGGACTACACCGTCATCAAGGCGCCGTACTCGGGCATCCTCACCGAACGGCTGGTGGAGGTGGGTGAGTCCGTCCGCCCCGGGCAGCCGCTGGTGTCGGGCCTGTCGCTGGACCAGCTGCGGGTGAACGTGGAAGTGCCGCAGAGCGACATCCAGGCCATCCGCGAACACGGCGCGGCCGCCGTGCTGCTGCCCGATGGCCGCCGCATCGAGGCCAGCGGCGTGGTCATCTTCCCGTACGCCGACCCCAAGACGCACAGCTTCCGCATCCGCGTGGAGCTGCCGCAGGCCAACACCGGCCTGCAGCCCGGCATGACGGTGAAGACCGCCTTCAAGACCGGCGAAGCCCGACGCATCCTGATTCCGGCCTCGGCCCTGGTGAGCCGCAGCGAAGTCACGGCCGTGTACGAAGTGGACCCCGCCAACCGCGTCAGCCTGCGCCAGGTGCGCGTGGGCCATCGGCTGGGCGACCGAATCGAAATACTGGCAGGCCTCTCGGCGGGCGACCGCATCGCGGCCGACCCGCTGGCCGCCCTGGCGCACCTGACCGGCGCGGCGCCGGAGCCGGCCGATGACTGAGCCCCGCTTCGGCCTGTCCGGCCGCCTGGCCCGCTCGTTCCAGGCCAATCCCCTCACGCCCATCCTGGCGGTGGCCGGCCTGCTGCTGGGCCTGTTCGCCACGCTGGTGACGCCGCGCGAGGAAGAGCCGCAGATCGACGTCACCATGGCCAACATCATCGTGCCCTTCGCCGGTGCGCCGGCGCGCGATGTCGAGAACCTGGTCAGCTATCCGCTGGAACAGGTGCTGTCGGAAATCGACGGCGTGAAGCACGTGTATTCGGTCAGCAGCCCCGGCATGTCGCTGATCACGGTGGAGTTCGCCGTGGGCGTGCCGCGCCAGGATGCCCTGGTGCGCCTGTACAACCAGGTGTATTCGAACGCCGACTGGGCCCCGGCCAACCTCGGCGTGGGCCAGCCGCTGGTGCGGCCCATGGGCATTGATGACGTGCCGGTGATGGGCGTCACGCTGTGGACCAACGACCCGGCGCGCGGCGGCACCGAACTGGCCGAAGTGGCCCACACGCTGGAAGCCGAACTCAAGCGCGTGCCCGGCACCCGCGACGTCTACACCATCGGTGCGCCGCAGCGGGCCGTGGTGGTGGAGCTGGACGCCACGCGCCTGGCCTCTTACGGCATGACCGCCGACGACCTGGCCGGCGCGCTCGCCGCCGCCAACGTCGTGCAGCAGGCCGGCGAGCGCGTCACCGCCGATGGCGTGGTGCCGATGACGGCAGGACGCTACCTGGCCGACGCACAGCAGGTGGCCGAGCTGGTGATCGGCCTCAACGACGGCCGGCCGCTCTATCTGTCCGACGTCGCCGCCATCCGCGCGTCGGCCGACCTGCCCACGCAGTACGCCTGGCACTCCGCGCCCGCCGGCCGCGACGGCCCCACCGCCGGCATCGCGCCCGCGGTAACGCTGGCGATTGCCAAGAAGCCGGGCGCCAACGCCGCCGACATCACCTCCGCCATCGCGCAGCGTCTCGATGGCCTCCGGGCCACGGTCATCCCCGACGGCATCGAGGCCAGCATCACCCGCGACTACGGCTACACGGCCAACGACAAGGCCATGAAGCTGATCCAGAAGCTGGTGTTCGCCACCGGCGCGGTGGTGCTGCTGGTGCTGTTCGCGCTGGGCTGGCGCGAGGCCATCGTGGTGGGCAGTGCGGTCATCCTGACCCTGGCGCTTACGCTGTTCGCGTCCTGGGCGATGGGCTTCACCATCAACCGCGTGTCGCTGTTCGCGCTGATCTTCTCGATCGGCATCCTGGTGGACGACGCCATCGTGGTGGTGGAGAACATCCACCGGCACATGCGCCTGGGCGGCAAGACCCTGGCCGAAGCCATCCCGCCGGCGGTGGACGAAGTCGGCAGCCCGACCATCCTGGCCACGTTCACCGTGATTGCGGCGCTGCTGCCGATGGCCTTCGTGTCGGGGCTGATGGGGCCGTACATGCGGCCGATCCCCATCAACGCCTCGGTGGGCATGCTGCTGTCGCTGGCCGTGGCGCTGACCGTCACGCCGTGGCTGTCGCTCAAGCTGCTGGCCCGGCACGTGCCGGCCGGCGACGAAGGCCACGGCGACAGCGCCGTGGTGGGCAAGCTGCGCGGCGGCTTCGAGCGCGTGCTGCGGCCTTTCCTGCATGCCGACCACGGCCGCTCGCGCCGTCGCCGGCTGTTCGCCGGCATTGGCCTGGCCGTGGTGGCGGCGGCCGGACTGGCCGTGGTGCAGCTGGTGGTGCTCAAGATGCTGCCGTTCGACAACAAGTCCGAGTTCCAGGTGGTGGTGGACCTGCCCGAGGGCACGCCGCTGGAGCGCACCAATGCGCTGCTGCTGGAGCTGGCGGCGGAAGTGTCGCAGCTGCCCGAGGTGCTGGACGTGCAGGGCTATGCGGGCACGTCGGGCCCGGTGAACTTCAACGGCCTGGTGCGCCAGTACTACCTGCGCAGCGGCGCCAACGTCGGCGACCTGCAGGTGAACCTGGTGGGCAAGCACGACCGCGACCGCAAGAGCCACGACATCGCCCGCGCGGTGCGCCCGGCGCTGGCGGCCATCGGCCAGCGCTACGGCGCGTCGGTGAAAGTGGTCGAAGTGCCGCCCGGCCCGCCGGTGATGTCGCCGCTGGTGGCCGAGATCTACGGGCCCGATGCCGGGCGCGCGCGCGACATCGCCCGCGACCTGCAGGCGCGCTTCACCGCCACCGAGGGCATCGTGGACGTGGACAGCACGGTGGAAGCGCCGGCCGAACGTGAGCTCGTGGTGGTGGACCGCGTTCGCGCCGCGCGCCTGGGCATCTCCCAGCAGGCCATCGCCGACGCGCTGGCGCTGGGCGTGGGCGGCCGCGACGTCACCTTCCTGCGCGACGGCGCCTCCAAGTACCCCGTGCCGGTGCGGCTGCGCCTGCCGGCCGGCGACCAGGCCAGCCTCGAGCAGCTGCTCACCCTGCGCGTGCGCGCCGGCGACGGCCGCCTGGTGCCGATGTCCGAAGTGGTGACGGTCGAGCGACAGCCCTGGGAATCGGTCATCCACCACAAGGACCTGCTGCCGGTGGTCTACGTGACGGGCGACGAAGCCGGCGACCTCGACAGCCCGCTGTACGGCATGTTCGACCTGGTGGGCCAGGTGGGCGACACGCCGCTGGCCGGCACGGCGCTGGAGCAGCGCTTCCTGTCGGCGCCGGAAACCTCGTCGGGCTTCTCGATCAAGTGGGACGGCGAGTGGCAGATCACCTATGAAACCTTCCGTGACATGGGCCTGGCGTACTCGGTGGGCCTGCTGCTGATCTACCTGCTGGTGGTGGCGCAGTTCCGCGACTACCTGGTGCCGCTGGTGATCATGGCGCCCATTCCGCTCACCGTCATCGGCGTGATGCCGGGGCACGCGCTGCTGGGCGCGCAGTTCACCGCCACCAGCATGATCGGAATGATCGCGCTGGCGGGCATCATCGTGCGCAATTCGATCCTGCTGGTGGACTTCATCAACCACGCGGTGGCCAGCGGCCAGTCGCCGGCCGACGCGGTGATCGAAGCCTGCGCCGTGCGCGCGCAGCCGATCGTGCTGACCGGCCTGGCGGCGATGGCGGGTGCGTTCTTCATCCTGGACGATCCCATCTTCAACGGCCTGGCCATCGCGCTGATCTTCGGCATCCTGGTGTCCACGCTGCTGACGCTGGTGGTGATTCCGCTGCTGTATTTCATGCTGCTCACGCGCCGTGCGCGGCGGGAGGTT
>DAORUD010000021.1:0-27612 GCA_035433005.1 Arenimonas sp.
GCTCCTCGAACTTGAACAGCGCGGTCGGGTCGTGCATCAGCACGTTGGTGTCCAGTACATATATCCGCTTGCTTCTAGTCATGGGGTTCTCGGCTAGGTTGGACACGGAACGCACGTCCTTGTGCACAGCGAAGCGCCGCCGATGCTCGCGTGGCGAGACGGCGGGGCGGGTTTGCTCGGGGTGGTCTCACTTTGTTTTGGCGGCCTTCTTGAGCGCTTCCAGGACCGCTTCGGCGTGGCCGGCGACCTTGACTCCGCGCCAGCTCCCGGCGACGCGGCCCTCGGGATCGATGAGGAACGTGCTGCGCTCGATGCCCATCACCTTCTTGCCATACATGTTCTTCTCCTTGATGACACCGAAGGAGCGGCAGACGGTTTCATCCGCGTCCGAGACCAGGTCGAACACGAAGCCCTGCTTGGCGCAGAAGTTCTGGTGCGACTTCACCGAGTCGCGCGACAGGCCCAGCACGTCGGCCTTGAGCTTGCGGAACTTCGGGTAAAGCGCGTTGAAGTCCAGGCCTTCGGTGGTGCAGCCCGGGGTGCTGTCCTTGGGGTAGAAATACAAGACCAGCCAGCGGCCGCGGTAGTCGGCCAGGTTGGCGCTGCCGCCCTGGGCCAGGGTGATGGGCAGGTCGATGATGCGGTCGCCGACGTTCACGGACGGGGCGCCTCGCGCGCCGCTTCGAGCAGCGCAACACGTTTCTTGAGTGAGAACACTTCGCTGTAGGCAATAACGGCAAAGACGAATCCGAGCACTCCAACAAAAGCCATGTCTCGCTCCTGAGATATCAGAATTTCATCGGATCCATGATGGCGTCGAGGTTGAGGTGGTCGCAGAACTCGAGGAAGTCGTCGCGCAGCGCCGCGATGTGCATGTTGGCCGGGATGCCGATGGTCACCTGGGCCGAGAACATGTCGGCGCCGGTCTGCATGGCGCGGTAGCGCGAGCTGTGCAGGCTTTCGATGGTGATGCCCTGGCGGTCGAAGAAATCGGCCAGCTGGAACAGGATGCCGGGCTTGTCGGCCGCCACCACTTCCACGATGTAGGGCAGCAGGTTGGACTGCAGGGCCTTGGGGCCGGTGCGGTACCAGACCAGCTTGAAGCCTTCCTCGCGCTCGAGCCGGGTGAGCATGGCCTCGAGCTTGGCCACCGCGTCCCAGGAACCCACCGCCAGCGCGGTGACCGACACGTCGCGGCCCACGGTGGACAGGCGGGCGTCCACCATGTTGCAGCCGCTGTCGGAGATGCGGCGGGTGACCGCCAGCAAGGGTGACTGCGGATGCGTGGTGTAGGCGCTGATCAGCAGGTGGTTTTCGTTGGCGGCGGGGCGTGCTGCGGTGTCGGTCAATGCGGTGTTCCGTGGCGGCGCTTCTGAAGCTGCGCGGAATGTACGAAGGCAGCATACTTGCCGCCGCTTTCCACCCGCAAGTAACATCGGCACCAGTCCCCGCAAGGCCCTTCCTTTGCACCTTTCCGGCAGCATCACCGCCCTCGCCACGCCGTTCAGCGCCGCCGGCGACCTCGATTTCGACGCCTGGGCCCGCCTGATCGACCTCCAGCTGGCGGGCGGCACCCGCGGCATCGTCGTGGCCGGCTCCACCGGCGAGGCCGCCGCACTGTCCGACACGGAGTTCTCGGCGCTGCTGGCGGCCGCGGTGGCGCAGGTGGCCGGCCGCATGGTGGTGCTGGCGGGCACCGGCCAGTCCAACACCGCCAAGACGATCTGCCAGACGCGGCGGGCCCGCGAGGCCGGCGCCGATGCCGCGCTGGTGGTGACGCCGCCCTACGTCCGGCCCACCCAGGAAGGCCTGGTGGCGCACTACCGCGCCGTGGCGGAGCAGGGCGGCCTGCCGGTGGTGCTGTACAACGTCCCAGGCCGCACCGGCTGCGACCTGCTGCCTGAAACCGTGGCGCAGCTGTGCGGCCATCCCGGCATCGTCGGCCTGAAGGAAGCCCGCGGCGACGAAGCGCGCTGGAACGCGCTGTACCCGCTCGCCAGCGACGGGTTCGCGCTGCTCAGCGGTGACGACCCGACCTTCGTGCGCGCCATGCTCGGCGGCGCGGCGGGCGTGATTTCGGTGGCCTCGAACGTGGTGCCCGGCACCTTCAGCCGCCTTTGCACGCTGGCGTCGGCGGGCGATGCGGCCGCCGCCCGGGCGCTCGAGGCGCCGCTGGACGACCTGTACGACTTCCTGGGCGTCGAGCCCAACCCGATCCCGGTGAAAGCCCTGTTGGCCCGCCTCGGCATCGGCCACGGGCTGCGGCTGCCGCTGCTGCCCCTCTCGGCCGGGCACCAGGCCCGGGCCGAGGCCATGGCCGCGCTTTGCCAGCGCATCGAACACGAACGCCCCTAATCCCGATTACCATTGCCACACCGTGCCCACGGCCACGCCGCGGGGCCATCCAGGAGATCACCATGACCGCGCCTTCGTCCCTTTCCCGCCCGCTGCTGATTGGCGCCGTGGCCATCGCCATGCTTTCCCAGGCCGGCTGCGCCTGGACCCGCAGCAAGCTGGGCATGGACGCCAAGTACCAGGACAGCGTCCAGAACCAGCCGCTTGAAGTGCCGCCCGGCATGGACACGCCGCCCACCCTGGGCGCGATCGTGGTGCCTGACGTGGCCGCCAACGCCGGCTCCGCCTCCGTCGCCACGGGCGTCCCGTCCGCGGCCGCCATCGCCAGCTTCACCCTGGCCGACAGCGTGGACAGCGCCTGGCGCCGCATCGGCATCGCGCTGGGCAAGATCGAAGGCGTGAGCAACCTCGAGCCGGCGCAGGCGCTGAGCAGCTACGAGGTGACGTTCCAGGGCACCACCATGCTGGTGCGCGCGCAGGCCGTCGACGGCCAGACCCAGGTCGTGGCCCTGGGCCAGGACGGCCAGCCGCTCGCGACCGGTCCGGCGGCGCAGCTGCTGGGCCTGCTCAAGGCTCGCCTGGGCTGAGGCCTGGCCCGAGGCGGCAGGAAAAAAGGGCGCCCCGGGGCGCCCTTTTTCTTGGTCCGGCCCAGCCGCGGCCGGCCGGAGGATCAGCGCTGCAGCTGGTCGAGCTTGCCCGGCTTGCCGTCCCACTCGGCGGCGTCGGGCAGCGGGTCCTTGCGGGTGGTGATGACCGGCCAGATGGCCGACAGCTCGGCGTTGAGCGCGATGAAGCCTTCCTGGCCCGCGGGCACGTCGTCTTCCGGGTAGATCGCCTTGGCCGGGCACTCGGGCTCGCACAGGGTGCAGTCAATGCACTCCTGCGGGTCGATGACCAGGAAATTCGGGCCTTCGTGGAAGCAGTCCACCGGGCAGACCTCGACGCAGTCGGTGTACTTGCAGCGGATGCAGTTTTCGATGACGACGAAAGGCATGGCGTTCCCGGAAGCGTGTGGGGCGTGGTAGCGGATTCTAGCCCCGCGCCGTCGCCAAGCCCAGCCTGCCGGCGCCGGGCGCGATGCGGCGATCGCGCAAATGAAGAAGGCCCGGCGTTGGCCGGGCCTTCTGGAAGATGGCGCTCCCTAGGGGACTCGAACCCCTGTTCCAGCCTTGAGAGGGCCGTGTCCTAGGCCACTAGACGAAGGGAGCGCGGATGGCGAAGCGTTGACGCGGGCGCTAGTATAACGGGCTTTACAGATGCCGGGAAGCCGGCCCGGACCGCCGACGCCTGCGTGCCCCGCGACGTCGAACCCTGGATGGATTGCGTATTACCACTCCCACCTTGCCATTGATCGTTCCCCGCGCCGAGCACGGCGTGTCCCGCAAGGACATCAGTCCGAACGCGCTGCGCGTGCTGTACAAGCTGCGCGAGGGCGGTTTCCAGGGCTACCTGGTCGGCGGCGCCGTGCGCGACCTGCTGGTCGGCGGGCACCCCAAGGACTTCGACGTCGCCACCGACGCCACGCCCGAACAGGTGAAGTCGCTGTTCCGCAACTGCCGGCTCATCGGCCGCCGCTTCCGGCTGGCGCACGTGGTGTTCGGCCGCGAGATCATCGAAGTCGCCACCTTCCGCGCCAACGTGGACGACGGCAGCGGCGACCGGGAAACCGAGGACGGCGGCCGCCTGCTGCGCGACAACGTCTACGGCACCATCGAAGACGACGCGGTGCGCCGCGACTTCACCGCCAACGCGCTGTACTACGCCATCGAGGACTTCTCGGTGCGCGACTACGTCGGCGGCTACCAGGACTGCATGGACCGCGTGCTGCGCCTGATCGGCGACCCGGTGGAGCGCTACCGTGAAGACCCCGTCCGCATGCTGCGCGCCGCGCGCCTTGCGGCCAAGCTGGGCTTCACCATCGCCCCCGACGCCGCCGCGCCCATCCCCGAACTGGCGCACCTGCTGGCCGCCGCACCGCCGGCGCGCCTGTTCGATGAATGCCTGAAGATGTTCCTGGCCGGCCACGCCGAAAGCAGCTTCCGCACGCTCGAAGACCACGGCCTGCTGCCGGCGCTGTTCCCGGAAACCGCGGTGGCGCTGGAAACCAACCGCAGCGGCGCACTTCGCGCCATGCTGCTGCAGGCCCTGCGCAACACCGACGAACGCATCGCGCAGGACAAGCCGGTGACGCCCGCCTTCCTGTTCGCCGCGCTGCTGTGGCCGGCCTACTGCCGCGAGCTGGCCGTGCTGCGCAAGGCCGGCATTGATCCGCTGGTGGCCCAGCAGCGCGCCGCCGACCGCGTCACCCTGCACCAGGCCCAGCGCATCGCGCTGCCGCGCCGGTTCTCGCAGCCCATGCAGGAAATCTGGCTGCTGCAGCCGCGCTTCAACCAGCGCGTGCGCAAGCGCGTGTTCCGCCTGCTGTCGCATCCGCGCTTCCGCGCCGCGTTCGACTTCCTCGAGCTGCGCGCCAGCGGCACGCCCGAGGTGGCCGACGACGTGGCCTTCTGGCGCGAGGCGCAGCTGCAGGCGCCCGAACAGCTGGCCCAGCGCCTGGACCCGAAGGCGCCGCGCCGCGAAGCGGGCGAGGGCGAGGGCGACGACATCGGCGAAGAAACCGACGCCGCCGCGCCGCGCAAGCGTCCGCGCCGCCGGCGCCGCAAGCCCGGCGGCGGCGGGGCGCCGGCATGAGGCCCGACGCGCCGGTCCGCGCCTGGGTGGGCCTGGGCGGCAACGAAGGCGACGTGGCCACCACGCTCGAAGAAGCCCTGTGGGCGCTGGACGCCCTGCCGCAGACCACCATCCAGCAGCAGTCGGGCTTCTACCGCACGCCGGCCTGGGGCCGCACCGACCAGCCCGATTTCATCAACGCCGTGGTGGAGCTGCGCACCCGCACGGCGCCGCGCGCCCTGCTGGAGCTGCTGCTGGAGATCGAGCAGCGCTTCGGCCGCGTGCGCAACCCCGCCGACCGCTGGGGCCCGCGCGCGCTGGACCTCGACCTGCTGGTGTACGGCGATGAAACCCTCGACGAGCCCGGGCTGTGCGTGCCGCATCCGCACCTGCACGAGCGCGCCTTCGTGCTGGTGCCGCTGGCGGAAATCGCCCCTACGCTGGTCATCCCCGGCCGGGGCGAAGTGAAGGCATTGCTGGCCGCGGTGGATGTTTCAGGCATCGAAGCGATACCTTAGTCGCCTCCCCCCAGGGCCCCCGCCATGTACGCGAACGATCCAAAGACACCGCCGCGCCCGCGGCTGACGGTGCCGGCGCTGCGCAGGATGAAGGCCGATGGCCAGCGCATCGTGTCCATCACCGCCTACGACGCCGGCTTTGCCCGCAGCGTGGACGAGGCCGGCATCGACCTGGTGCTGGTGGGTGATTCGCTGGGCATGGTCTGCCAGGGCCACGACAGCACGCTGCCGGTCACGGTGGGCGACATCGTCTACCACGTGGGCTGCGTGGCGCGCGGGCTGTCGCGCGCGTTCCTGGTGGCGGACCTGCCGTTCCAGGCCGACGCCACGCCCGAACGGGCGCTCGATGCCTCCACGCGCTGCCTGCAGGCCGGCGCGGCCATGGTCAAGCTCGAGGGCGCGGGCCACAAGCTCGACGTCATCCGATTCCTGGCCGGACGCGAGATCCCGGTCTGTGGCCACCTGGGCCTGACGCCGCAGTCGGTGCTGCGCCTGGGCGGCTACAAGGTGCAGGGTCGCGAGGCGGCGGCGGCAAAGAAGCTGCTGGACGACGCCCGCGCCGTCGCCGACGCCGGCGCCGACCTGCTGGTGCTCGAGTGCGTGCCTTCGGCGCTGGCGGCGGACATCACCCGGGCCATCGCCATCCCCACCATCGGCATCGGCGCCGGGCCGTCCTGCGACGGCCAGATCCTGGTGCTGCACGACATGCTTGGCATGAACAGCGGCCACCGCCGCCCCCGCTTCGTGAAGGATTTCCTCGCCGAAGGCGGCTCGGTGGCCGGCGCCTTCCAGGCCTATGCCGAGGCCGTGCGCACCGGCGCCTTCCCCGGCCCCGAACACGGATACTGACGCCATGCAGACCCACACCACGCTGGCGGCACTGCGCGCGCAGCTGCGGCAATGGCGCCGCGAAGGCAACAGCGTCGGCTTCGTGCCGACCATGGGCAACCTGCACGCGGGCCACCACGAACTGGTGAAGCTGGCGCGCCGGCACGCCGACCGCGTGGTGGCCAGCATCTTCGTCAACCCCACCCAGTTCGGGCCCAACGAAGACTACGCGCGCTACCCGCGCACGCCCGACAGCGACATCCACGGCCTGGCCGAAACCGGCTGCGACGCGCTGTTCCTGCCCCCGGTGGAACAGATGTATCCGTTCGGGACCATGGGCTGCGTGCAGATGCACGTGCCGGGCATCACCGACATCCTGTGCGGCGCGCACCGGCCCGGCCACTTCAACGGCGTGGCCCAGGTGGTGGCGCGGCTGTTCAACATGGTGCAGCCCGACCTGGCGGTGTTCGGCCGCAAGGATTACCAGCAGCTGCAGGTGATCCGCTACATGGCCCGCGAAATGAGCTTCCCGGTCGAAATCGTCCCCGCGCCGACGCTGCGCGAACCCGACGGCCTGGCCATGAGTTCGCGCAACCAGTACCTGGACAGCGAACAGCGCCAGACCGCCGTGCGCATCCACCAGACGCTGCTGTTCATGCGCGACGCCGCGCGCCAGGGCCTGCCCATCGCCGGCATCGAGGACGAGGCCGCCACGCGGCTGGAGGCCGCCGGCTTCACGGTGGACTATGCCGAAGTGCGCCGCGCCGACCTCACCCGCGCCAGGTCGCCGAACGAACCCGAGCTGGTGGCGCTGGTCGCCGCGCGCCTGGGCCGGACGCGGCTGATCGACAACCTCGAGTTCGACGCCGCATGAGGGCCCCGTGCCGCGGGCGCTGCGGGCCGGGAGTCGCGCCGTGCTGACGGCGGCGCACTGGCAGGCGCTGCGCCGGCAGGCCGATCCGTGGGTGGGCCGGCGGCTGCGCGACGTGATCGCCGCCGACGACGCCCGGGCCGACGCGTACTCGCTCCGGGTGGGGCCGATCTACGCAAGCTTCGCCCGCCAGTGCGTGGATGCCGCCGCCACGGAGGCGCTGTTCGGACTGGCGCGCGATGCGGGCGTGCCGGACGCCCTGCGGCGCCTGTTCGACGGCGCGCAGGTGAACGCCAGCGAAGGCCGGCCGGCGCTGCACACCGCACTGCGCAGCGGCCTGGGCGAAGGCCCGGCGGCCATCGAGGCGCGGCGCCTGGCGCTGGCCGGGCGCCTGGGCATGGACCGCCTGCACGCGTCGGTGCTCGCCAGCGGCGTCACCGACGTGGTCAACGTCGGCATCGGCGGCTCCGATCTCGGGCCGCGGCTGGCGGTGGACGCGCTGCGCGATTTCCACGACGGCCGCCTGCGGGTCCATTTCCTCAGCAATCTCGACGGCAGCGCCGCGCAGCACCTGCTGCGCACGCTCGACCCGGCGCGCACGGCCGCGCTGCTGGTTTCCAAGAGCTTCGGCACCCACGAAACCCTGCTCAACGGCGCCATCCTGCGCGACTGGATGGGCGGCAGCGAGCGGCTGTATGCGGTCAGCGCCAACCTCGACCGCACCCAGGCGTTCGGCATTGCGTCCGAGCGCGTGCTGCCGATGTGGGATTGGGTGGGCGGGCGCTATTCGCTGTGGTCGGCGGTGGGCTTCGCGCTGCAGCTGGCCATCGGCCGCGAGGGCTTCGAGCAGATGCTGGCGGGCGCGGCGCGCATGGACACTCACGTGCTGCAGGCCCCGATCGAATCGAACATGGCGGTGTGGCACGCGCTGATGAGCGCCTGGAACCGCAACGCGCTGGGCCACGCCAGCCACGCCGTGCTGCCCTACGACGAACGCCTGGGCCTGCTGCCGGCCTACCTGCAGCAGCTGGTGATGGAAAGCCTGGGCAAATCGGTGCGCATCGGCGGCGCGCCGGTGCTGGGTGCCACGGTGCCGGTGCTGTGGGGCGGCGCGGGCACCAACGTGCAGCACAGTTTCTTCCAGGCCCTGCACCAGGGCACCGACCCGGTGCCGGCCGATTTCATCGGCGTGGTGCGGCCCGCCCATGGCCACGCCGAAAGCCATCGCGCGCTGCTGGCCAACCTGTTGGCGCAGTCGCAGGCGCTGGCCAACGGCGCCGATGCCGCCGACCCGCAGAAGGGCTACCCGGGTGATCGCCCGTCCAGCCTGTTCCTGCTCGACGAACTCACGCCGCACTCCCTGGGCGCGCTGCTGGCGATGTACGAACACAGCGTGTACGTGCAGTCGGTGCTGTGGGGCATCAACGCCTTCGACCAGTGGGGCGTCGAGCTGGGCAAGCAGATCGCCGGCGAACTGTTGCCGGCCCTGGCCGATCCGGCGCTGCAGGCCAGCGATCCGGTGACGCGCGCGCTGCTGTCCGAGATCCGCGCCCGCGGCTGAAGCGGCGTCAAGTGGTCACGGTCGCCTTGGGGTGGCGCGAAAGCGCCCACGCCACGTGTTCGCGCACCAGGTCGCTGGGGTCGTCGCGGCGCGAGGCCAGGGCGGCCAGCACGTCCGGCGTGGTGGGCGCATTGCCCAGCGCCACCGCGATGTTGCGCAGCCAGCCCTCGTGCCCGGTGCGGCGGACCGCCGAGCCCTCCGTGCGCTGCAGGAACTCCGGCTCGTCCCAGGCGAACAGCTCGGCCAGCGTGGCGCGGTCGAGGTGGTTGCGCACGCGGAAGTCGGGCTCGTCGCTGCGCACGGCGAACTTGTTCCAGGGGCAGGCCAGCTGGCAGTCGTCGCAGCCGAAGATGCGGTTGCCCACCAGCGGGCGCAGTTCCTCGGGGATGGCCTGCTTGAGTTCGATGGTGAGATAGCTGATGCAGCGGCGCGCATCCACGCGGTAGGGCTCGATGATGGCGCCGGTGGGGCAGACCTCGATGCAGCGCGTGCAGGTGCCGCAGTGCGCGCTGGCGGGCGTGTCCACGGGCAGCGGCAGGTCGGTGAATATCTCGCCGAGGAAGAACCAGCTGCCGGCGCCGCGGTTGATCAGGCAGCTGTGCTTGCCTATCCAGCCCAGGCCGGCGTCGCGCGCCAGCGCCCGCTCGAGCACCGGGGCCGAGTCCACGAAGGCGCGGTAGCCGAACGGGCCGATGTGCGCGGCGATGCGGTCGGCCAGCTTCTGCAGCCGTTGCCGCATCACCTTGTGGTAATCGCGGCCCAGCGCGTAGCGGGCCACGTAGGCGCGCTCGCCCTGGCCGAGCGTGGCCCAGGCCTCGGCGTCGTCGCCGGTGCCGTAGTCCATGCGCGCCGACAGCACGCGCAGCGTGCCGGGCACCAGTTCGTCCGGGCGCGAGCGCTTGTCGCCGTGGCGGGCCATGTAGTCCATGCGGCCGTGCAGGCCCTTGGCCAGCCAGTCGCGCAGGTGCGCCTCGTCCTGGCCCAGTTCGATGCCGGCGATGCCCATCTGCTGGAAGCCCAGCTCGCGGCCCCAGGTCCTGATCAGTTCGGCGAGGGCGGCGTGGTCGGGCATCGCGGCAAGTATAGAATCAGGCGCATGAGTGAATTGCTGCCGCTGTACCGTGCCGCCCAGGTGCGCTCGATGGACGAGCACGCCAAGGCCGTGCTGGGCGTGCCGTCGTATGAGCTGATGTGCCGTGCCGGCGCCGCTGCCTGGCGGCTGCTGCACCAGCGCTGGCCGCAGGCGCGGGTGGTGGGCGTGGCCTGCGGGCCGGGCAACAACGGCGGCGACGGCTACGTGCTGGCGCGCCTGGCCCGCGCCGCGGGCTGCCGCGTCGTGCTGCTGGCGCCGCCCGGCGGTGGCCCGCGCACGGCCAGTGCGCGCCAGGCGCTGGCCGACTGGCGCGCCGCCGGCGGCAGCGTCACCGCCTTCGACGGCCTGCTGCCGGACGCGGATGTCTGGGTGGACGCCATCTACGGCATCGGCCTGACGCGCCCGCCTTCCGAGGCGGCGCAGGCCATGATCGAGCGCATCAACGCCAGCCGCGCCCCGGTGCTGTCGCTGGACGTGCCCTCGGGCCTGGACGCCGACACCGGCCATGCCCACGGCGCCGCGGTGCGCGCCACGGTCACGCTGAGCTTCATCGCCGCCAAGCGCGGCCTGTACACCGGCATGGCGCGCGATTTCGACGGCGAAGTGCTGCTCGACCGGCTGGACCTGAAGATCGGCGCATTCGACGACTTCACGCCCGCGGCCTGGCTGTGCCGGCCCGAAGGCCTGGCCCGCTGGCTGGGTCCGCGGCATCCGAATGCGCACAAGGGCGAGCACGGCCACGTGCTGTGCATCGGCGGCGAAGAGGGCATGGGCGGCGCCGTGCGGCTGTGCGCCGAGGGTGCGCTGCGCACCGGCGTGGGCCTGGCCAGCGTGGCCACGCGCCGCTCCGGCGTGGCGGCGCTGGTGGCCGCGCGCCCCGAGGCCATGACGCATGCGGTGGAAAATGCGGCGGCGCTGGCGCCCCTGGTGGAGCGCGCCACCGTGCTTGCGGTCGGGCCCGGGCTGGGGCAGGGCGAATGGGGCCAGGCGCTGTACCGGGCGGCCCTGGCCTGCGGCCGCCCGCTGGTGCTCGACGCCGACGCCCTGAACCTGCTGGCCGCGTCGCCCTGCCTGCTGCCCCAGGCCATCCTCACCCCACACCCCGGCGAAGCCGCCCGGCTGCTGGGCTGCGAAAAGGCGGACATCCAGGCCGACCGCTTCGGTTCGGCCCAGGCGCTGTCGCAGAAGTACCGCTGCGTGGTGGTGCTCAAGGGCGCCGGCACCCTCGTGGCCGCGCCGGACGAGATTCCGGCGGTGATCGGCGCCGGCAATCCGGGCATGGCCACGGGCGGCATGGGCGACGTGCTGTCGGGTGTCATCGCGGCGCTGGTGGCACAGGGCCTGCCGCTGTTCCAGGCGGCCGTGGCGGGCGCGCTGCTGCACTCGGCGGCCGGCGATGCCGCGGCGCGCATCGGCGGCGAGCGCGGCCTGCTGCCGTCGGATCTGTTCCCGCACCTGCGGCGCATGGCCAACCCGGAATGACGCGCCGGTTCGAACTGCGCGGTCCGGAAGCCACGGCGGCCCTGGGCGAGGCGCTGGCGGCCTCGCGCCCGGCGCGCGCCGTGGTGTTCCTGCACGGCGACCTGGGTGCCGGCAAATCCACGCTGGCACGGGCCTGCCTGCGGGCACTGGGCGTCGCCGGTGCCATCAAAAGCCCCACATACGCGCTCGTGGAGCGCTATCCCATTCCCGGCGGCGAGGCCGCGCACCTGGACCTGTACCGGCTGGCCGCCGCGGCCGAGCTGGATTTCCTGGGCCTGGACGAGCTGGCGGCCGAAGCCACGCTGTGGCTGGTGGAATGGCCCGGGCGCGGCGCCGGCAGCCTGCCGCCGCCGGACCTGCACGTCACCCTGGCCGCGGACGGCGCCGGGCGGGTGGCCGCGCTGGAGTCCGCCAGCCCCGAGGGGGAGGCCTGGCTGGCCCGGCTCGCGTACTGACGGCCTCTCCGGGCGTCTTCTGACCGTTCGTTTAGGAAGGTCGGGCAGGCTACGGATTCCAAAGGAAAAATCTTGCTTTTGTAGAATCAGGGTGGTTCAATCCGCCCATGCGCCGACTTCCCGCCTTCGTGTTGCTTGTCCCGATCCTGCTGGGCCTGGTGGCCCCGGCGGCGTTCGCGGCCCAGTTGGAGAGCCTCAAGCTGGTGGAAGCGGACGGCGGCACGCGCGTGGTGCTCGAGCTGTCGAGCGAGTCCGAGTACAAGGTTTTCACCCTGGCCAACCCGGACCGGCTGGTGCTGGATCTTTCGCGCACCGCGCTTTCCGCCGGCTACCGTGCGCCATCGCCCAACGGCGTCGTGGCGGCGGTGCGCACCGGCAAGCCGGCCGAAGGCGACCTGCGCGTGGTGCTCGACCTTGGGCGTGAAGTGAAGCCGCGCAGCCGCGTCGAGCGCGTGGGCGGCGGCACGCGCCTGATCCTGGACCTGCGCGCCGAAGGCGAAGCGGTGGCCGGCAGCAAGCCGGCGCCGGCGCGCACGGTGCAGGACGTCATCGGCAGCGGCCAGCGCAAACTCATCATCGCCATTGACGCCGGCCACGGCGGCAAGGACCCCGGCGCCATCGGCCCCAGCGGCAAGCACGAGAAAGCCATCACCCTGGCGATGGCGCGCGAGCTCGCCGCGCGCATTGACGCCGATCCGGGCATGCAGTCGTTCCTGGTGCGCGACGGCGACGTCTTCATCCCGCTGGACCAGCGCTACATGCGCGCCCGCGAGGCACAGGCCGACCTCTTCATTTCCATCCACGCCGACGCCGCGCACAACCGCGCCGCCAACGGCGCGTCGGTGTACGTGCTGTCGCTGCGCGGCGCGTCGTCCGAAGCGGCGCGCTGGCTGGCCGACCAGGAAAACGCCGCCGACCTCGTGGGCGGCGTCGAACTCGACGCGCGCGACAAGAACCTCGCCGCCGTGCTGCTCGACCTGTCGCAGAACGCCACCATGCGCGTTTCCGACGACGTCGCCGGCGAAGTGCTGGCTTCGCTCAAGCAGGTCGGCAAGGCGCACAAGCCGCAGATCGAGCGCGCGAACTTCGTGGTGCTGCGTTCGCCGGACGTGCCTTCGATGCTGGTCGAGACCGGCTTCATCTCCAATCCCGGCGAAGAAGCCAAGCTCAGCGACCCCGCCTACCGCGGACGCATGGCCGCGGCCATCGTCAGCGGCGTGCGCAGCTATTTCTCCAACCAGGCGCCCCCGGGCACCTGGTACGCGGCCCGCCAGGGCCAGTTCGGCGGCAGCCGCCAGCACGTGGTCAGCCGGGGCGAGACGCTCAGCCTCATCGCCGCGCGCCACGGCGTGGCGGTCAACAGCATTCGCAGCGCCAACAAGCTGCAGGGCGACACCGTGCGCATCGGCGAGCGGCTGACCATCCCGGTGCCGGCCACCCTGGCGTCCGCGCCCAAGTAGCCGCTCCGCGCGCTGGTATCATCGGGGGCCGCATCCCGGACCCTCCCGCCGTGCCGATCCAGCAGCTGCCCGACACCCTGGTCAACCAGATCGCCGCGGGCGAGGTCGTCGAGCGCCCGGCGTCGGTGGTCAAGGAGCTGGTGGAGAACGCGCTGGACGCCGGCGCCAGCCGCGTGGACATCGACCTGGAAGAGGGCGGCATCCGCCTGATCCGCATCCGCGACGACGGCGGCGGCATTCCCGCCGATGAACTGTCGCTCGCCATTTCCCGCCACGCCACCAGCAAGATCGCCTCGCTCGACGACCTGGAGGAAGTGGCCACGCTGGGCTTCCGCGGCGAAGCGCTGCCGTCCATCGCGTCGGTCAGCCGCTTCGCGCTGAGTTCGCGCACGGCCGCGCAGGAGCACGGCGTGCGGCTGGAAGTGGACGGCGGCAGGATGGCGCCGCCGCAGCCGCAGCCGCATCCGGCCGGCACCACGGTGGAAGTGCGCGACCTGTTCTACAACGTGCCGGCACGCCGCAAGTTCCTGCGCGCCGAGCGCACCGAGCTGGGCCACATCGAGGAATGGCTGCGTTCGCTGGCGCTGGCGCGTCCGCACGTGGAATTGCGCATCAGCCACAACGGCCGTCTGTCGCGCCACTACAAGCCGGTGCGCGACGACGGCGAGCACCTGCGCCGCGTGGCCGAGGCGCTGGGCGAGGAGTTCACCACGCAGTGCCTGCAGGTGGAACACGTGGGTGCCGGGCTGCGCCTGCGCGGCTGGGTGGGCCTGCCCACGGCGGCGCGTTCCAGCGCCGACCAGCAGTATTTCTACGTCAACGGCCGCGCGGTGCGAGACCGCACGGTGGCGCACGCGGTGCGCCAGGCGTATGCCGACGTGCTGTTCCATGGCCGGCATCCGGCGTTCGTGCTGTTCCTGGAGTGCGATCCGCGCCAGGTGGACGTGAACGTGCACCCGGCCAAGCACGAGGTGCGCTTCCGCGAGCAGCGGCTGGTGCACGATTTCATCTACCGCACGCTGCACGAGGCGCTCAAGACCACGCGCGCCGGCATGGCCGCGGGCGTGGACGCGACGGCGGGCGCGGCCGCCACGGCGGGCACCGCGGGCGCCTGGACGCCGCCGGCGCAGTCGGGCCTGGGCTTGCCCGTGCGCGAGGCGATGTCGGCGTACGCGGCCCTGTATCGCGCGCCGTCGGCCTCCGGCCCGGGCGGCGAACCCATGCCCGCGGCGAACCAGGCCGAAGCGCCGCCGCTGGGCTTCGCGCTGGCGCAGCTGCACGGCGTGTTCGTACTGGCCGAGAACCAGCACGGCCTGGTGCTGGTGGACATGCATGCGGCGCACGAGCGCATCACCTACGAGCGCCTCAAGGCCGCGCGCGACGGTGAGGGCATCCGCTCGCAGCCGCTGCTGGTGCCGCTGTCGCTGGCCGTGTCCGAGCGCGAGGCCGACCTGGCCGAACAGCATGCCGACACCCTGGCCGGCTTCGGCTTCGAGCTGCGCCGCGCCGGGCCGCAGTCGCTCAGCGTGCGCAGCGTGCCGACCCTGCTGGCCGACCTCGACCCGCGCGCGCTGGTGCTGGGCGTGCTGTCCGACCTGCGCGAGCACGGCCACAGCCGCCGCCTGGAAGAAGCGCGCAACGAGCTGCTGTCCACGCTGGCCTGCCACACCTCGGTGCGCGCCAACCGGCGCCTGGGCCTGGCCGAGATGAACGCGCTGCTGCGCGACATGGAGGCCACCGAACGCAGTGGCCAGTGCAACCACGGCCGCCCCACCTGGGTGCAGCTGAGCAAGTCCGAGTTGGACCGACTTTTCCTGAGGGGACGATGATGCGCCTGCCGATCCTGCTGTCCGTCGCACTGCTGCTGGCCGCCTGCGGGGACTCCGAAGAAGAAGCCGCGCGCTCCGCGTCGGCGGCCCGCGCGGAAAAGGCGGCGAAGCTGGCGTACGAAGGCGAGATCCTCGCCTGGCGCGACGAGCGCCTGGCGCGCCTGACGCGTCCGGACGGCTGGCTTTCGCTGGTGGGCCTGCACTGGATCACGCCCGGCCAGACCTATGTCGGCTCGGCGCAGGACAACGGCACGCGCCTGGCCATCGGTCCGCCGCAGCTGGGCATGCTCAGCCTGGACAAGGACGGCGCCCTTCGCCTGGCCATCCGCGAAGGCGCCGAGGTCACGCTGGACGGCGTCCCGGGGCAGGGCACGGTGGCACTGGCGTCGGACGTGCCCGGCCCGCCGACGGTGGTGGGCTTCAACAAGGGCGACGCCAGCTTCGTGGTGATCCGCCGCGGCGACCGCTACGGACTGCGCGTGCGCAGCGCGCTGGCGCGCACCCGCACCACGTTCCCGGGCCTGGACTATTTCGACATTGACCGTTCGTTCCGCTTCGTCGCCCGGTTCGAGGCCCATCCGCCGGGCAAGACCCTGGACATCGTGAACATGCTGGGCATGGTCGAGCCGATGGCCAACCCGGGCCGCATAAGCTTCGAAAGGGACGGCAAGGCGTTCACGCTGGAAGCGGTGGATGAGGGCGACGGCCAGCTTTTCCTGATATTCGCCGACCGCACCAGCGGGCACGATACCTACGCCGCGTCGCGATTCCTTTATGCGGCGCCGGCGGGCAAGGACGGCACCACGGTGGTGGATTTCAACAAGGCCTACAATCCGCCCTGCGCCTTCACCGCGTTTTCGACCTGCCCGATGCCGCCGCCGGAGAACCGCCTCGACCTGGCCATCACCGCCGGCGAGAAGAAGCCGCGGCCCTTCCCCAACTGATTCCCCCCACGCCCAGGACCACGCCCTCCATGTCCAAGACTGTCTTCGCCGCGCTGCTGCTTGCCGCCACCGCCGGCTTCGCCCGCGCCGAGCCGCCCAAGCCGCTGCTGTGGAAGGTGAGCGACGCCGACAATTCGATCTACCTGCTCGGTTCGTTCCACCTGCTCAAGGCCTCCGACTACCCGCTGGCCGACAGCACCTACGCCGCGCTCGAGGACGCCGAGCGCGTGGTGTTCGAACTGGCGCCGGCCGAGATGAACGACCCGGCGCTGGGCCAGAAGATGGGCGCAGCCGCGCTGCGCAGCGACGGCAGGACGCTGCAGCAATCGCTGCCGGAGGCCACCTGGAACCAGCTGTCGGCCTACACCGCCCGGCGCAACATCCCGATCGCCAACTTCCAGCGCTACGAGGCCTGGTTCATCAGCCTGATGGTCGGCGTCACCGAAATGCAGGCCATCGGGCTGGACCCGGCGCTGGGCCTGGACAAGCATTTCGCGCAGCGCGCGGTGGATGCCGGCAAGCCGGTGGCGGGGCTGGAAACGGGCGACCAGCAGATCGCGCTGTTCGACGGCATGGACGAGAAAGAGCAGCTCCAGTCGCTGCAGGACACGCTGTCGGAAGTGGCCAGCATCGAGGCCGAGATCGGGAAGATGCACGCGCTGTGGCGTGCGGGCGACGGCGATGCGCTGTTCGCGGCCACCGGCGCCCAGATGGAGGCCGAGTACCCGGCGCTTTACCAGCGCATCAACGTCGGCCGCAACCGCGCCTGGATGCCGCGCCTGTCGGGCATGCTCGACGACAGCGCCAGTGACGACACCCTGGTGGTGGTGGGCGCCATGCACCTGCTGGGCGAGGACGGCGTGGTGGCCATGCTCCGGGCCAAGGGCTACACCGTCGAGCGGCTCTGAGCCACGGCCGCCGGGGCGCCTTGCCGCGCCGGCGGAACCAGCACGATGCAGTCCACGGGGCAGGGCGGCAGGCACAGCTCGCAGCCGGTGCACAGGTCGGCAATGACGGTGTGCATTTGCCTGGGCGCGCCCACGATCGCGTCCACCGGACAGGCCAGGATGCACTTGGTGCAGCCGATGCAGTCGGCCTCCACCACCCGCGCCACCACCGGTGGTTTCACCGCGCCGTTGTCGGGATTGAGCGGCTTGGGTTCGCGCCCCAGCAGCTCGGCCAGCGCGCGCACGCCGGCGTCGCCGCCCGGGGGACACTGGTTGATGTCGGCCTCGCCCGCGGCAATGGCCCGGGCATAGGGCCGGCAGCCGGCATAGTTGCACTGGCCGCACTGGGTTTGCGGCAGCAGGCGGTCGATGCGTTCCACCATCGGGTCGTCCTGCACGCGCCAGCGCACCGCGGCCCAGCCCAGCCCCGCGCCCAGCAGCGCGGCGATCAGCACCACCACCAGCACCGCGCCGCCCAATTCAGGCCGCCGCCATGCCGGAGAAGCCCATGAACGCCAGCGACATCAGGCCGGCCGTGGCCAGCGCCACCGGGGTGCCGCGCCAGGCGGCCGGCACGTCGGCGGTTTCCAGGCGTTCGCGCATCGCCGAGAACAGCACCAGCACCAGGCCGAAGCCGAGCGAGGCGCCGAAGCCGTAGACGATCGATTCAAGCAGCGAGTGACGCGCCTGCACGTTCAGCAGCGCCACGCCCAGCACGGCGCAGTTGGTGGTGATCAGCGGCAGGTAGATGCCCAGCACGCGGTACAGGCGCGGGCTCTGCCGGTTCATCACGATTTCGGTGAACTGCACCACCGAGGCGATGACCAGGATGAAGCCCAGCGTGCGCAGGTACTCCAGCCCCAGCGGCAGCAGCAGCCAGTGGTGCACCACCCAGGCCAGGGCCGAGGACAGCGTCAGCACGAAGCCGGTGGCCAGGGCCATGCCGTACGCGGCGTCGAGCTTGCGCGACACGCCCATGAACGGGCACAGCCCGAGGAACTTCACCAGCACGAAGTTGTTGACGAAGACCGCGCCGACCAGCAGCAGGGCGATTTCGCTCATGGCGCCTGCTACCGGACCGGCATGCCGGCCTGCGCCGCATCATCGGCGTCCAGCAGCGCCAGCGAGCCACCGTCGTGGCCGGCCGACAGGATCATGCCCTCGCTGATGCCGAAGCGCATCTTGCGCGGCGCCAGGTTGGCGATGAACACCACCTTGCGGCCGACCAGGGCCTCGGGTTCGCCGTAGCTGGCGCGGATGCCCGAGAAGATCTGGCGCTGGCCCAGTTCGCCGGCGTCGAGCAGGAAGCGCAGCAGCTTGTCCGAACCCTCCACGAACCCGCATTCGAGCACCTTGCCGATGCGCAGGTCGAGCCGGGCGAAATCCTCGATGCCGATGTTGGCATGGGCCGATGGGGCGGCGGCAGGCGCAGGCGCCGCGGGCGCCGGTTTGGCGGCTGCAGCGGCCTTGGCCTTCGGGGTGGCGGCGGCTTCGGCCGGCGCGCCGGCGTCCTTGCTGGCTTCGGTCATGGATTCGATCTGCTTGGGGTCAATGCGGGTCATCAGCGGTTCGAAGGGAAGGATGGACGTGGGCAGGTCCCGCACCAGGTGTTCCAGGTCGGTGGCGGAGCGGCCGAACTGCTTCAGGGCGCGGCCGCAAAGGTCGGGCATGATCGGCGACAGGTAGGCCGCGACCAGGTAGAACCCGAGCAGGCACTCGCTGCACACGCGCTGCAGCTCGGCGGCCTTGTCGGGGTCCTTCGCGAGCAGCCAGGGTTTGGCTTCGTCCCAGCGCTGGTTGAGGAGGTCGCACAGGCGCATCGCTTCCCGGGTCACGACTCCGGTTTCGTCCGCCTGGTAGGCCGCGTGGATGGCGTCGAAGCTCATCTGGGCAACGGCGACGTTGTCGGCGTGGCCGTCGTTGCCGAGGTGCCGGTCGAGCTTTCCATCGAAGTGCTTGGTGGCGAAGCCCGACGCCCGGCTGGCGATGTTGACGAACTTGCCCACCAGGTCGCTGTTCACGCGCGCCACGAAGTCCTCGAGGTTGAGGTCGAGGTCCACCACGCCGGCGCCGGTCTTGCTGGCGAAGTAGTAGCGCAGGTATTCGGGGTTGAGCCCGGTGTCCAGGTAGGTGCGCGCCATGACGAAGGTGCCGCGCGACTTGCTCATCTTCGCGCCGTTCACGGTGAGGTAGCCGTTGACGTGCAGCTTGGTCGGCGCGCGCAGGCCGGCGCCGTGCAGCATCGCCGGCCAGAACAGGCCGTGGAAGTTGATGATGTCCTTGCCCAGGAAGTGGTGCATCTCGGTTTCGCCGGCGGCGTTGCGCGCACCGTCGGTGAAGGCGTCGAAGTCGGTGCCGGTGCGCGCGCAATGGGCCTTGAAGCTGGCCAGGTAGCCGATGGGGGCATCGAGCCAGACGTAGAAGAACTTGCCGGGGGCGTCGGGGATGGGGAAGCCGAAGTAGGGCGCATCGCGGCTGATGTCCCAGTCGCGCAGGCCGCCCTCGAGCCATTCGCCCAGTTTGGCCTTCACCGAGGCATGGGCCACGTCGCCGGACAGCCACTCGCGCAGGAAGGCTTCGAACTTGCCCAGCTCGAAGAAGTAGTGCTCGGAGTCGCGCAGCTCGGGCGTGGCGCCCGACACCACCGAGCGCGGGTTCTTCAGGTCGGTGGGCGAATAGGCCTTGCCGCAGACCTCGCAGTTGTCGCCGTACTGGTCGGCGGCGCCGCAGTTGGGGCACTCGCCCTTGATGTAGCGGTCGGGCAGGAACATTTCCCTGGCCGGGTCGTAGAGCTGCTGGATCGAACGCCGGGCGATGGCCTTGGCGCCGTGGGTGCCGTCGCGCAGCCGAGTGTAGACCAGGCTGGCCAGCTCGCGGTTCTCGTCCGAATGGGTGGAGTGGTAGTGGTCGAAGGCGACGCCGAAGCCGGCGAAATCGGCCTCGTGCCCGGCCTGGATGCCGCGGATGAAATCTTCCGGCGCCAGCCCGGCTTTCTCGGCCGCCAGCATGATGGGCGTGCCGTGGGCGTCGTCGGCGCAGACGAAGTGCACCTCGCCCCCGGCCATGCGCCGCGCGCGCACCCAGACGTCGGCCTGGATGTAGCCCACCAGGTGGCCCAGGTGCAGCGGGCCGTTGGCATAGGGCAGGGCGGTGGTGACGAGGGCGGGGCGGGGTGCGGTCATTTCGGGCCAGGGATCCTTCGCAGGGCGGCCATTATCCCAGATTGCGCCAATGCGGCGGCGCCGCGGCGGCACAAAAAAAGAGCCCGGCTTTCGCCGGGCTCCGTTTAACCCTGTTCCGTTGCCGGAATCAGAAGTCGTACTGCACGCTCAGGTTGTAGCGACGGCCGAGCGGATCCGCACCGATGAACGCCTGGAAGAACGGGTAGCCGTTGAACGAGTTGTCCGCACGGTACTGGTTGTTCAGGACGTTCTGGATCTGCAGGCGGGCCAGCACGCTTTCGCCGAAGCGCTTGCTGATGGACATGTTGTACAGCATGTACGGCGGCAGGCGGCGGGACTGGGTCGCACCGGTGATCGGGTCGATGTAGTCGGCGCCGGCGTTGTTGCCGTTGGAACCGTAGCGCGTACCGAACACCGTGGTGGACCAGTCACCCTTGGTCCAGGTCACGGAGCCGCGGGCGCGGCTGCGCTGGCTGTAGTCGAAGTCCACGCGGTCGCGGTAGTCCACCAGCTCGTCGCCGTCGAACTCACGGTACTTGTTGGTGAGCAGCAGCGAGTAGCCCAGGTCCGTGCTGAAGGTGCCCCAGCGGTCGGTGTCGAGCGAGTAGCGGAACGTGGCGTCGATACCGCTGTTTTCCTGCAGCGCGGTGTTGATGTACGCCGAGTTGATGCGATCCACGCGGCCGTCCAGCGTCGTGCCCGGGGCGACCAGGCGGGTCACCAGGTTGACGATGTTCTGGCAGAAGGCCGACGACGGGTCGTAGGTGTTGCCGGCCTCGTCGGTGCCGATGCGGCAGTTCGCTTCGTTGCGCAGGATGAAGTCCGACGACAGCTGGCTGGCGGCGTCTTCCAGGGTGACCTTGTAGTAGTCGACCGTCAGCGACATGTTGTCGACGATGTCCCACACGAAGCCGGCCGTCAGCGACTCACCTTCTTCTTCCTTCAGCAGCGGGTTGCCCGCGATGAGGGTCTGGGCGGTGTAGCGGGTCGGGTCGGCGGTGACCGCGGCGCACTGGGCGATCGTGCGCGGCGTCGGGGCGCCCGAGCCGGTGCCCGAACGGCAGCCGTAGTAGTCGGTGATGCCCGAGAACGACGCGGCGCCTTCGGCGAACACCAGCTGCATGTCCGGGGCGCGGAACGAAGTGGCGTACGAAGCGCGCAGCAGCAGCTGCTCGAACGGACGGAACTCCAGGCCCAGGTTGTAGGTGATGGCGTCGTCGACTTCGGTGATGTCGTCGTACTTGTCGTAGCGCACGGCCGCCTGGGCGGTCAGGTTGCTGGTGATCGGCAGGCGGAACTCCGAGCCCACGGCGATGCGGTCGCGCTCACCGTCGGTGCGGCCCGAGCTGGTCAGGTTGTAGATGGTGCCGGCGTCCAGCGGACGGGTCTGGTCGGTGCGCGGATCGCTCTCGAGCAGCGTTTCCTGGCGGCCCCATTCGGCGATGGCGGCGAAGCCGATCGGGCCGGCCGGCAGCTCGAACAGGTCACCGGACACGACGAAGTTGGCGTTCGTCGAGCTGGTGGTGCCGGTGTTGATCACGCGGGTGGACACGGCGCCGTACTGGGCCGGGTTGAACGGGGTGTTCCAGCGGTCCAGGTTCAGGCGGTGGATCGGGTAGATGCCCGCACCGGTGCCGGTGGAGTTGCTGAAGCCCAGGCGCGGGCCGAGGAAGTAGTCATGCACGGCCTGGGCGAGCAGGCGCGGACGGTCCGCCTCGTAGTCGTACTCGGAACGCTGCACGGACGCTTCCCAATCGAAGCGATCGCCGAAGCCGCCCTGCAGGCCGAGGGTGATGTCGAAGGTGGATTCGTCGTACAGGGTGCTGGCCGAATCGCCGCCGCCGAGCTCGAACGGGTTGAACACGCGCTGCAGCTGGACCAGGCCGTTGAACTGCGGGTCGTAGTACACGGTGGTGCTGGCGCCGCTGCTGAGCTGGTTGAAGCGGTCGCCCGACGTGCCCCAGAACTCGGTGCCCGAGGACGCGCTGCCGGTGGCGCCGTAGTACGTGGCGCTGCCGAACAGGGTCAGGTTGTCGTTGATGTCGAACGTGCCGTAGCCGTAGCCCGAGTAGAACTCGTTCTCGTTGGAGATCGAGCGGGACGCGACGCGGTCGTACTCGCCGCAGTAGGTGCCGCGCTGCGGGGTGGTGACGGTGGTGTAGCCGAAGCGGTCGCAGACGGCCTGGCCCGGGTAGTAGGCGTTCTGGTTCAGGGCGCTGCCCGGCTGCGGGTTGCTGGCGCGGATGGCGATCAGCGACAGCGACGGGTTGATGCCCGTGGCGCCGCGCGGGCCGCTGCGGGTGTCGGCCAGGAAGTCGCGCTGGCCGGCGTACACCGGCTCGTTGTAGCCGTACTGGAAGGCGAAGGTGCTGCTCCAGCGGTCGCCGGTGCGGCCGCCCGTGTACTCGGCGGTGAAGCTGTCGCCGCCGCCTTCCTCGGTGGTGCCCACGGCGCCGCGGATGCGGTTGCCGTCGAAGTTCTCGCGCAGGACGATGTTCACCACGCCGGCCACGGCGTCGGAGCCGTAAATGGCCGAGGCGCCGCCGGTGAGCACTTCGATGCGCTCGATGATGGACGCCGGGATGGCGCGCACGTTGACCACGTTGTTGTCGCGGTTGTACGGCTGCGGGTACTGCGCCGGACGGCGACCGTTGATCAGGGTCAGGGTGTAGCCGGGGCCGAGGTTGCGCAGGTTGACCACCTGGGCGTTCGGCGAGAAGCCGGTCACGGCGAGGTCGCCGGTGAACGAGCTCGTGGTGTTCTGGGTGAGCGTCTGCAGGGCGTCGGCGACGGTCTTGAAGCCTTCGCGGTCGAAGTCCTCGCGGGTGATCACGGTGACCGGGGCCGGGCCCTCGATCTGCGAGCGACCGATGCGCGAGCCGACGACGGTGACGGTGTCGAGGGTGGTGGTGTCGGAGGTGGTGGTTTCCTCCTTCTCGTCTTCGCTGGCGGTGTCCTGGGCGAGGGCGGAGGTGGCCATCGGCAGCACCAGTGCCATCGCCAGCGAGCGCGCCAGCAGGTTTCGACGGTAGGCAGGAACGGAAGCGGTCTTCATTAGGGACTCCCCTGAGTCAGTAGCGGGTCGTTGTAGAGCAGGGTTTTTGTTGGGACACGTGCGATTCCGAGCCGTGCCTTAACCGGAACGTAACACAATGGGGGCAGGCTGTTGCAAGTGTCTTTCCCGAAAAAGCCGCGCTCACGTTCGTGAAATTGGGCCTGCGGTGTAAACTCCCGCCCCCAAAGGAGTTTGCAGATGAGCACGGACAGCGCCGTACGGGCCGCCCTCGGCAAGGTGCATGACCCCCACTGTGACCTCGATCTCATTACCTCCGGCGCGGTCCGGGGCGTCGGGGTCGACGGGTCCCGGGTGGCGGTGGAGATCCAGCTGGGTTACCCGGCCGCGGGCTGGCACGCGGCCCTGGAGGCCCAGGTGCGGCAGGCGCTCGAGGCCCTGCCCGGGGTCAGCCAGGCGGTGGTCACGGTCACGTCCCGGGTCCACGCCCACCGGGTCCAGAAGGACCTGACCCCGCTGCCCGAGGTCCGCAACATCATTGCCGTGGCCTCGGGCAAGGGCGGGGTGGGCAAGTCCACCACCGCCGTGAACCTGGCCCTGGCCCTGCAGGCCGAGGGCGCCACGGTGGGCGTGCTGGACGCCGACATCTACGGCCCCAGCATCCCCAAGATGCTCGGCCTGGCCGGCCGGCCCGACAGCCCGGACGGCAAGACCATCGAACCCAAGCACAACCATGGCCTGCAGGCCATGTCCATCGGCCTGCTGGTGGGCGAGGACACGCCGATGATCTGGCGCGGCCCGATGGTCACCCAGGCCCTGCAGCAGCTGCTCAACGACACCCGTTGGCAGGGGCTGGACTACCTGGTGATCGACCTGCCCCCGGGCACGGGCGACATCCAGCTCACCCTGGCCCAGAGGGTGCCGGTGTCGGGCGCGGTCATCGTCACCACGCCCCAGGACATCGCCACCCTGGACGCCCGCAAGGCCCTGCAGATGTTCGCCAAGGTCGAAGTGCCGGTGCTGGGCATCGTCGAGAACATGGCCGTGCACGTGTGCTCGAACTGCGGCCACAGCGAGCACGTGTTCGGCGCCGGCGGCGGCCAGGCCATGGCCAGCCAGTACGGCGTGCCCCTGCTGGGCTCGCTGCCGCTGGACATCCGCATCCGTGAACAGGCCGATTCGGGCGCGCCCACCGTGGCGGCCGACCCGGGCTCGCCGCTGTCGCAGGCCTACCGCGACATCGCCCGGCGCACCGCGGCCCGCCTGTCCCTGCAGGCCCGCAACAAGGCCATCGCCTTCCCCAACATCGTGATGCAGAACACCTGATGGCCCGGCGCCTGGCGCTGGTGTTGGCGCTCTGGCTGGCCGCAGCGGCCGGCCCGGCGGCGGCCGGCGGGCGCGAGCAGCTGCTGCAGGCCGCGCATGCCCAGGTCGGCGTCACCCGCTTCTATGACGGCAGCTACGTGCGCCTGGCCTACCCGGGCGGGGACGTGCCGGCCGACCGCGGCGTCTGCACCGACGTGGTGGTCCGCGCCCTGCGCGCCACCGGCCTGGACCTGCAGCAGGCGGTGCACGAGGACATGCGGCGCGATTTCGCCGCCTACCCGGCGCTGTGGGGCCTGCGCCGCCCCGACCGCAACATTGACCACCGCCGCGTGCCCAACCTGGAAACCTGGCTGCGCCGCGCCGGCCACGCGCTGCCGGCGTCCACGCGGGCGGCCGACTACCGGCCGGGCGACCTGGTCAGCTGGCGCCTGCCGGGCGGCCTGCCGCACATCGGCATCGTCTCAGACCGCCGGGCGCCCGACGGCTCCGGCCGCCTGCTGGTGGTGCACAACATCGGCGCCGGCGCGCAGGTGGAGGACGTTCTGCTGGCCTGGCCGCCGGTGGGGCACTTCCGGCTGTTCCGCGAACCGTCCGCGCCCGGCGGCTAGAATCGCCAGTCACTTTTCCCCGCCCCCTTCGAGTCCAAGAGCCCCCGAATGAGCATCAAGTCTGACAAGTGGATCCGCCGGATGGCCGAGCAGCAGGGCATGATCGAGCCCTTCGAGCCGGGCCAGGTGAAGCACGACCCGGCCGGCCAGCGCATCGTCAGCTACGGCACGTCCAGCTACGGCTACGACGTGCGCTGCGCGCGCGAGTTCAAGATCTTCACCAACATCAACTCCACCATCGTGGACCCGAAAAACTTCGACCCGACCAGCTTCGTGGACGTCACGTCGGATGTCTGCATCATCCCGCCCAACTCGTTCGCGCTGGCGCGCACGGTGGAGTTCTTCCGCATCCCGCGCGACACGCTGGTGGTGTGCCTGGGCAAGAGCACCTATGCGCGCTGCGGCATCATCGTCAATGTCACGCCGCTGGAACCCGAGTGGGAAGGGCACGTCACGCTGGAGTTCAGCAACACCACGCCGCTGCCGGCCAAGATCTACGCGGGCGAAGGCGTGGCGCAGATGTTGTTCTTCCAGTCCGACGAAGTGTGTGAAACCTCGTACAAGGACCGCGGCGGCAAGTACCAGGGACAGACCGGCGTGACGCTGCCGCGCACCTGAGCGGCGGCGCTAGCCGCGCTTCACCAGCAGGCTCACGCCCAGGGCGATCAGGGCCACCGGCCACCACTTGATCAGCGTGGACCAGATCCGGAATTCCGGGATCAGGTTGTTGGCGAGCAGCAGGGCGCCCAGCACGATCAGGATCAGGGCGGGGACCAGGTTGTTCTTCATGCTTGCTCCGGGGTGCGGGGGAGGACGGCGTCGAGCTGTTGCCGCAGCGACGATACCAGCGCGTCGCGGGCATGGGCCACATACGGTTCGCGCGCGCCGCTGCCCCAGACCGGGCCCGGCCACGCGGCGTCGCCTTCGCTGCGAGCCACCACATGTACGTGCAACTGGCGGACGATATTGCCCAGCGCGCCGACGTTGAGCTTGTGCACCGGGCCCAGCGTGCGCAGCAGGCGGCCGGCCAGGTTCACTTCGGCCAGCAGCTGGCGCTGCGCGGCGCCGTCCAGGTCAATCCATTCCTCGGCGCCCGCGACCCGCGGCACCAGCACCAGCCAGGGAAAGCGGGCGTCGTCCATCAGGCGCAGCTCCGACAGCGGCCCGTCGGCCACCAGCACGGAGTCGGCCGCCAGGCGCGGGTCGGGCTGGAACTCCCCGGCCATGCTCAGCGAAGGTTCTTCTGCAGGAAGGCCAGCGTGCGGTTCAGGGCTTCCTGTGCGGTGCTGGCGCTGTAGCTGTCGCGCTGGTCGCAGTTGAAGCCGTGGCCCGCATCGGGCCAGACGTGGATCTCGGCGTCGGGCAGGGCTTCGCGGTGCTTGGTGACGTCTTCGGGCGGAATCAGCGTGTCCCGTTCGCCGAAGTGCAGCAGCAGTGGTGCCTTGGGCCGGTGGGACAGCAGCGGCACGGTGCGGCCGCCGTAGTAGCTCACCGCCGGGATGCCCAGCCTGGCGTTGGCGTAGTAGGCCACGCTGCCGCCCCAGCAGTAGCCCACCGCGGCGACGCGGTTGTCCGCCTCCAGCAGGTCGAAGGCGCCGCGCACGCCGTCCAGGGCCCGGTCGAAGCCCAGTTCCTCGGCCATCTCGCGGCCGCGGCGCACGCTTTCGCCGTCGTAGCCCAGTTCGGTGCCGGGGTGCACCAGGTCGAACAGGGCCGGGGCCACGGCCAGGTAGCCATAGTTGGCGAACCGGTCGGTGACCTGGCGGATGTGGGAGTTCACGCCGAAGATTTCCTGCACCACGATGATTGCGCCGCGGGGTTTGTCGTGCGGCTTGGCCTGCCAGCCTGAAATGCGGCCGTGGCGGGTGCTGATCGAGATGGTCTGGCCCATGGCTGGCTTCCCCTGCAGTGCCGGGTTCCAGCCTACACCGGGCCCGGCCCGGGGGAGCGCTATAATCCGCGCCCCGCCCAACTCCGGCCCGCCATGTCCGCCAGCAACCCCAAGGTGGGCTTCGTCAGCCTCGGCTGCCCGAAAGCCCTCGTAGACTCCGAACGCATTCTGACCCAGCTTCGGGTCGAGGGCTACGACATCGTCCCCAGCTACGACGCAGCCGACGTGGTGGTGGTCAACACCTGCGGCTTCATTGATTCAGCCGTGGAGGAAAGCCTGGACGCCATCGGCGAAGCCCTGGCCGAGAACGGCAAGGTCATCGTCACCGGCTGCCTGGGCAAGCGCCCCGAGCAGATCCGCGCGGCGCACCCGGACGTGCTGTCCATCAGCGGCCCGCAGGACTACACCAGCGTGATGAACGCGGTGCACGCGGCGCTGCCGCCGCGCCACGACCCGTTCGTGAACCTGCTGCCCGACTACGGCCTCAAGCTCACGCCCAAGCACTACGCCTACCTGAAGATTTCCGAGGGCTGCAACCACCGCTGCACCTTCTGCATCATCCCCAGCATGCGCGGCGAC
>DAORUD010000022.1:0-27445 GCA_035433005.1 Arenimonas sp.
TACACCGTAGCCATCGTCGGCGCCACCGGCGCCGTCGGCGAAGCCATGCTGTCCGTGCTGGCCGAACGCCAGTTCCCCATCGGCAAGCTGCACCTGCTGGCCAGCGCCCGCTCGGCGGGCGAGAAGATCGAGTACGGCGCCCGCAAGGTTGTCGTGGAAGACCTCGCCACCTTCGACCCCGCCGGCGTGGACATCGCACTGTTCTCGGCGGGCGGCGCCATTTCCAAGGAGTACGCGCCGAAGTTCGCGGCGGCCGGCGCGGTGGTGATCGACAACAGCTCGGCCTTCCGCTACGACGACGACGTGCCGCTGGTCGTGTCTGAAGTGAACCCGGAGCAGGCGGCCAACCGCCCGCGCGGCATCATCGCCAACCCCAACTGCTCCACCATGCAGATGCTGGTGGCGCTGGCGCCCATCCACCGCGCGGTGGGCATCGAACGCATCAACGTGGCCACCTACCAGTCGGTGTCGGGCGCCGGCCGCAGCGGCATGGAGGAACTGGGCCGCCAGACCGCCGCCATGCTTGGTTTCCAGACCGTGGAGCCGAAGAAGTTCGCGGTGCAGATCGCCTTCAACCTGATCCCGCAGATCGACGACTTCCTGGACAACGGCTACACCAAGGAAGAGATGAAGCTGGTGTGGGAGACCCGCAAGATCCTCGGCGACGACCGCATCCAGGTGAACCCCACCGCGGTGCGCGTGCCGGTGTTCTACGGCCACTCCGAGGCCGTGCACCTGGAGACCCGCGGCAAGATTTCGGCGGCCGATGCCCGCGCGCTGCTCGAGGCCGCGCCGGGCGTGGAAGTGGTGGACGACCGCGCACCCGGGGGCTACCCCACGCCGGTGACGCATGCGGCCGGCACCGACCCGGTCTACGTGGGCCGCATCCGCGAGGACCTCTCGCACCCGCGCGGGCTGGACCTGTGGATCGTGTCGGACAACATCCGCAAGGGCGCGGCGCTCAACGCCGTGCAGTTGGCGGAACTCGTGGTCAAAGAGCGTTCCTGACCGGTATATTCGGCGGGCACCACCGTCGGGACCGCTGCAGGGGAGTGGTCACGCCAGACTTCTTCGGGGAGATTCACGCGTGAACATCAGGCATCTGCAGTTACCGCTGGCCCTCGCGCTGGCGCTGGGCGCGTCCGGCGCCCACGCGCTCGGACTGGGACAGATCCAAGTGAAGTCCGGCCTCAACGAGCCGCTCGTCGCCGAGATCCCCATCCTGTCCGCGGCCCCGGGCGAGATCGAGGAACTGGAAGTGCGCCTGGCGTCGCCCGAGGCCTTTGCCCGGGTCGGCCTGGAGCGCCCGGTCGGCATGACCGCCAACCTGCAGATGAGCGTCGGTCGCAACGCGGCCGGCCAGCCGGTGGTCCGCGTCACCACTCCGGCGCGCTTCACCGAACCCTTCCTGACGTTCCTGGTCGAGGCCAACTGGGGCCGCGGCAGCCTGGTGCGCGAGTTCAGCGCGCTGGTGGACCCGCCCTACATCGCGCCCGCCGTCATCCGCCCGCTGGAGGCCCCGTCGGTGGCCGTTGCCCCGACGCCCGCGCCGACGCCCGCGCCCATCCGGCAGCCCGAAGCGCAAACCGCGCCGGTGGCGGACCCCGAGCCCATCTTCGAGGTCACCGATATCCCGCCCGCGCCGGAGCCGCTGCCCGAGCCCGCGCCGGCGCCCGTGGCCGAACTGCCGCCCGAGCCCGCGGCCGTGGCCGTGGCGCCGGCGCCCCTGCCCGAGCCTGAGCCCGTGGCGGCGATGCCCGCACCGACCCCGGAGCCCGAGCCCGTAGCCGCGGTGCCCGAGCCGGAGCCGGCACCAGAGCCCGAGCCCCTGGTCGTGCCCGAGCCCGAGCCCGAACCGATCGCCGAAACAGCGCCACCGGCCGCCCCGGTGCCGGCCCCGACCCCCGAGCCGGAGCCCCTCGCCGAGCCGGTGGATCCGGGCAGCATTGGCCCGGTGGCGGAAGGCCAGACGCTCTGGTCCATCGCCAACCAGAACAAGCCCGGCCCCGGCATTTCCATGAGCCAGATGATGCTGGCCCTGCAGCGCGCCAATCCCGACGCCTTCATTGACGGAAACATCAACCAGCTCAAGCGCGGCGCGGTGCTGCGCATCCCGGCCCGCGACGAAGTGACCGCGCTGGGTGAAGCCGAGGCCGAGGCCCTGGTGCGCGAGCAGGCCACGGCCTGGCAGACGCGCCGCCAGCCGGTGCCGCAGCCGGCGGAAAGCATCGCCAGCGAACCGGCCGCCGCCGCGCCCCGCGCCGCCGCCCGGCGTCCGGCCAGCACGCCTGACGGCCGCCTGGAGATCGTGCCCCCGTCGGGCGACGAGCGCGCCGCCCGCGGCGTGCAGTCGGGAGCCAGCGGCACGGGCACCGGCAGCGAATTGCGCGCCGAACTCACCCAGACCCGCGAAGACCTCGCGGCCCGCGAATCCGAAGTGTCCGAGCTGCGCTCGCAGCTGGCCGAACTCGACCAGCAGCAGGCCGACAGCCAGCGCCTGATCCAGCTGCAGGACAGCCAGATGAAGGCCCTGCAGGAGCGCCTTGGCCAGCCAGCCCCGGTGCCCGCACCGGCCCCGGCACCGGAAGTCGCAGCCACCGCACCGGCCGCGGCCGCGGAAGCGGAAGCGGCGGCCGTGGTCACGCCCAGCCCCTGGTACCTGAATCCGTTCGTGCTCGGTGGCGGCGGCCTGGTGCTGCTCGGTGGCCTGGTGCTGGCCCTGCGCGGACGCCGCACGGCCAGCCCGATGCCCATCCCGGGCCGGCGCATTTCCGACGACGACGCGCTGCACGCCAGCCTTGCCAGCGCCCGCAGCGAGGCCACCGAGCCGCGCCAGGACGATGCGGACGAAGGCATCGAAGCCGTCGAAGCCTCGCCGCAGGACAGTGAACTGGTTCGCCTGGACGCCGCCGTCGCGGCCCGCCCTGACGACCTGGAAACCCACATCAGCCTGCTGCGCCACCACTACGCGCGCGGCGACAAGGCGCGCTACGAGGCTGCGGCCCAGGCCATGCGCGACCGCGTCCGCAGCACCCTGGACCCGCGCTGGCGCGAGGCCGTGGTGATGGGCGTGGCGCTGTCGCCCGACAATCCGCTGTTCAGCCAGGCCGGCTGGAATACGCCGCGCTTCGGCGACACCGGCGTGATGCCTGCGGCGCCCGCGGTCGCAGCGGCGCCCGTGCCGGCGGCCAGCGAGATTCCGGATCTCGACGACCTGGACGTCGTGATGTCGTCCGCCGCCACTGGGGCGGTGGCCGAGGACCAGGACGAGGAATGGGATCGCCTGGCCATCGCCGCTTCCGGTACCGACGACGCGGCCGCGGTCTCGCCGGCGGACCCGGTGGCCACCGGCCATGCCAGCCCGGTGGACGCCGACGCCGACGACGGCAGCGACACCAAGATCGAACTGGCCAGGGCCTACCTGGACATCGGCGACATCGAGGGCGCGCGCGGCATGCTCGAGGAAGTGATCGCCGAGGCCGGCCCCGCGGGTCGCGCCGAGGCCGAGCGGCTGCTGAAGGAACTTGGCTAAGCCCGCGCCGCCCGCCAACGGTGCGGACACGGGGCCGGGGCAACCCGGCCCCGCTGTTTCCGGCATCCGCTTCGCGCTGGGCATCGAATACGACGGCAGCGCCTTCCAGGGCTGGCAGCGGCTGGCGCACGGGCCGTCGGTGCAGGCCGAGGTGGAGTCGGCGCTGTCGTTCGTGGCCAACCACCCGCTGGACGTGGTGTGCGCCGGCCGCACCGACAGCGGCGTGCACGCGCGCTGCCAGGTGGTGCACCTGGACACGGCCTCGGGCCGCACGCCGTTCGCGCTGCAGCAGGGCGCCAACAGCCGGCTGCCAGGCGGCATCGCGGTGCTGTGGTGCCAGCCGGTGCCGCAGGATTTCCATGCCCGCTACTCGGCGCGCGCCCGCCGCTACCGCTACACCATCCTCAACCGCCGCACGCGCGCGGCGATGCACCGTGACTACCTCACCTGGGAGCGGCACCCCCTGGACGCCGACGCCATGCACCGCGCGGCGCAGGCGCTGGTGGGCGAACACGATTTCAGCGCTTTCCGCACCGTGCACTGCCAGGCGCCGCACCCCAACCGCAACGTGCACGAGATCAGCGTGCGCCGCGACGACGACCGGGTGGTCATCGAGGTGCAGGCCAACGCCTTCCTGCATCACATGGTGCGCAACTTCGTCGGCAGCCTGGTGCTGGTGGGGCGGGGCGAGCAGCCCGAGGCCTGGCCAGGCGAACTGCTGGCCGGCCGCGACCGCACCGTGGCCGGCCCCACCGCGCCGTCCAACGGCCTGGTGTTCCTGGGCCCGCGCTATCCCGCCGAGTGGTCGCTTCCCGCCGAAGTCACCCTGTAGGAGGGCCTTCAGGCCCGACGCTCCACTGCCAGAGGCATCGGGCCTGAAGGCCCTCCCACAGGAGGCATCGGGCCTGAAGGCCCTCCCGCAGGAGTGGCCGCGCATACACGGCACGCCCACGCCGCCGGACTACAATGGCGCATGAGAACGCGCATCAAGTTTTGTGGCCTGACGCGGCCCGGCGATGTCCGGCTGGCGGTGGAGCTGGGCGTGGACGCGCTGGGCTTCGTGTTCGCCGCGGCCAGCCCGCGCCGTCTCGCGCTCGACCAGGCCGAGGGCCTGCGCCAGGCGGTGCCACCGCTGGTGGACACCGTGGCCTTGTTCATGGACAACCCGGGCAGCGAGATCGCCGCCGCCATCCGCGTGCTCCGGCCCAGCCTGCTGCAGTTCCACGGCAGCGAGGACGACGCCTTCTGCCGCGGTTTCGGCCTTCCCTTCATCAAGACCGTGCCGATGGGGCAGGGCGCAGCCGATGCGGCGCTGGCGCGGAAACGCTACCCTTCGGCCGGTGCTTTCCTGCTCGACGGCCATGGCCCGGGCCAGCCCGGCGGCCGCGGCGAGCGCTTCGACTGGACCACCATCCCCGCGCTGGGCCGGCCTGTCTTCCTGGCCGGCGGCCTGACGCCCGCCAACGTGGGCCAGGCCATCCGCGAGGCGCACCCGTTCGCCGTGGACGTGTCCAGCGGCATCGAGTCCGCGCCGGGCACCAAGGACGGCGAGAAAATGCAGCAATTCGCAGACGAGGTAAGACGTGCAGACCGCAATGCCAAGCAGTGACATCCCCAAGGCCGCCGACATCGCCGATTTCGGCGCCTGGCCGGATGCCGCCGGACACTTCGGCCGCTACGGCGGCGTGTTCGTGTCCGAGACCCTGATCGGTCCGCTGCGCGAGCTCGAGGCGGCGTACGAAAAGTACAGCAAGGACCCGCAGTTCCTGGCCGAACTGCGCCACGACTACCGCCACTACGTCGGCCGCCCCAGCCCGATCTACGAAGCGGTGCGGCTGTCCGAACACGTGGGCGGCGCGCGCATCCTGCTCAAGCGCGAAGACCTGAACCACACCGGCGCGCACAAGATCAACAACACCATCGGCCAGGCGCTGCTCGCCAGCCGGATGGGCAAGACCCGCATCATCGCCGAGACCGGCGCCGGCCAGCACGGCGTGGCCAGCGCCACCGTGGCGGCGCGCCTGGGCCTGGAGTGCGTGGTGTACATGGGCGCCACCGACGTCGAGCGCCAGGCGCCGAACGTGTTCCGCATGAAGCTGCTGGGCGCCACCGTGGTGCCGGTCACGTCGGGCAGCAAGACGCTCAAGGACGCGCTCAACGAAGCCATGCGCGACTGGGTCACCAACGTGCACGACACCTTCTACATCATCGGCACCGTGGCCGGCCCGCATCCGTACCCGAAGCTGGTGCGCGACTTCAACGCCGTGGTGGGCAAGGAAGCGCGCGCGCAGATGCTGGAGGAATACGGCCGCCTGCCAGACGCCGTCACCGCCTGCGTGGGCGGCGGCAGCAACGCCATCGGCATGTTCCATGCCTTCCTCAACGACCCCGGCGTGGCCATCGTCGGCGCCGAGGCGGCGGGCGACGGCATCGAGACCGGGCGCCACTCGGCGTCGCTGGTCGCTGGGCGGCCGGGCGTGCTGCACGGCAACCGCACCTACGTGATCTGCGACGACGACGGCCAGATCACCGAAACCCACTCCATTTCGGCCGGCCTGGACTACCCCGGCGTCGGCCCCGAGCACGCCTTCCTCAAGGACAGCGGCCGCGCCAGCTACGTGGGCATCACCGACGACGAGGCGATGGAAGCCTTCCACCTGCTGGCCCGCAAGGAAGGCATCCTGGCGGCGCTGGAGTCCTCGCACGCGGTGGCGCAGGCCATGAAGATCGCCCGCGGCTTGCCCAGGGACGGCCTGGTGCTGTGCAACCTGTCCGGTCGCGGCGACAAGGACATCTTCACCATCGCCAAGCGCGAGGGGATCGTCCTTTAAGCGAAGCTTGGCCACGGATGGGCGCGGATGACACGGATAAAAGCCGATACGGCGAACCGAAGTTGATCCCGGCCTGTCCACCGCGCCAGGCGCAAGGCACTCCGCCTTGGATCCAGGTTCCGTCCATTCATCGGCTCTTATCCGCGTCCTCCGTGCAAATCCGTGGCCAACTAAACAATGTCCAGAATCAGCGAAAAGTTTTCCCGGCTCACTGCCGCCAGGCGCAAGGCGCTGGTGCCCTTCATCACTGCCGGCGACCCGTCGCTGGACGCCACCGTCCCGGTGATGCACGCGCTGGTCCAGGCCGGCGCGGACGTGATCGAGCTCGGCGTGCCGTTCTCCGATCCGATGGCCGACGGCCCGGTGATCCAGCGCAGCTCCGAGCGCGCCATTGAACGCGGCGCCGGCCTGCGCTGGATCCTCGGCGCCGTGGCGGCGTTCCGGCGCGACGACGCCACCACGCCCGTGGTGCTGATGGGCTACCTCAACCCGGTGGAAATGTGGGGCGCCGCGCGCTTCGCGCAGGCCGCGGCCGAGGCGGGCGTGGACGGCGTGCTGGTGGTGGACCTGCCGCCCGAGGAGGCCGGCCCGACCCGCGCCGCCTTCAACGCCGCGGGCCTGCAGCTGATCTCGCTGGCCGCGCCCACCACCACGCCCGACCGGCTGGCGCGGCTGGCCACCGAATCGCAGGGCTACCTGTACTACGTGTCCTTCGCCGGCGTCACCGGCGGCGGCCAACTCGACACGGCCGCCGTGCAGGTCAAGGCCGCCGAACTGCGGGCGCTGGCGAACGTGCCGGTGCTGGTGGGCTTCGGCATCCGCGACGCGGCGTCCGCGGCGGCCTTGGCGCCTGCGGCCGACGGCGTGGTGGTGGGCAGCGCGCTGGTGGAATCGCTGGCCGCCGCCGGCAGTCCCGATGATGCAGCGCAGCGCGCCGCGGCCTTCCTGGCGCCGCTGCGCGCGGCCCTGGACCGGGCGGGCTGAGGCCAGGCCCGGCCCGGGGACTTCCCGCCCCGGCCTTTCGGGCTAAACTTCACGACCCGAACAAGACCGGTGGCTGAATGAGCTGGCTGACCAAACTGATGCCGTCCCGCATCCGCACCGAGGGCGGCGGCAAGCGCGCCGTGCCCGAGGGCCTGTGGGAGAAGTGCGACCGCTGCGGCGCGGCCCTGTACGGCCCCGAGCTGGAAAAGAACCTGCGGGTCTGCCCCAAGTGCAACCACCACATGAGCATCGGCGCGCGCGAGCGCCTGGTGGCTTTCCTGGACGACGACAGCGGCGAGGAAATCGGCGCCTCGCTGGGCCCGGTGGACGCGCTGCACTTCAAGGACCAGAAGAAGTACGCCGAGCGCATCAAGGCCGCCCAGAAGTCCACCGGCGAGCGCGACGCCATGGTTGCCGTGCAGGGCCAGCTCAAGGGCCGTCCCATCTGCGTGGCGGCGTTCGAGTTCCGCTACATGGGCGGGTCCATGGGTTCGGTGGTGGGCGAGAAGTTCACCCTGGCCGCGGAGCGCGCCCTGGAGATCGGCTGCCCCCTGGTCTGCTTCTCCGCCACCGGCGGCGCCCGCATGCAGGAAGGCCTGTTTTCGCTGATGCAGATGGCCAAGACCTCGGCCGCCCTGGGCCGCCTGCGGGCGGCGGGCCTGCCGTTCGTGTCGGTGCTGACCCATCCGACCACCGGCGGCGTGTCGGCTTCGCTGGGCATGCTGGGCGACATCAACGTCGGCGAGCCTTACGCCCTGATCGGCTTCGCCGGCCCGCGCGTGATTGAACAGACCGTGCGCGAAACGCTGCCCGAGGGTTTCCAGCGCTCGGAGTTCCTGGTCGAACACGGTGCGGTGGACCTGATCATCGACCGTCGCCAGATGCGCGAGAAGCTCGGCGCACTGCTGGCGCTGATGATGCGCCAGCCCATGCCGGCGACCGACCCGGCGCCTGCCGCCGATTGAGCCGGGCATGAGCTTGCGCAGGTATTTCGGCACCGACGGCATCCGCGGCCGGGTGGGCGAAGGCCCGATCTCGGCCGACTTCATGCTGCGCCTGGGCGCCGCCGCCGGCCGCGTGCTGGTGGGCGAGGGCAGGGAACACGCCACGGTGGTGATCGGCAAGGACACGCGCATCTCGGGCTACATGTTCGAGTCGGCGCTGGAGGCCGGCCTGGTCGCGGCCGGGGCCGACGTGCGCCTGCTGGGCCCCATGCCGACGCCCGCGGTGGCTTACCTCACGCGCTCGCTGCGCGCCGACGCCGGCATCGTCATCAGCGCCTCGCACAACCCGCACTACGACAACGGCATCAAGTTCTTCTCGGCCCAGGGCGAAAAGCTGGCCGACGCCATCGAGGCGGCCATCGAGGCCGAGCTGGAGCTGCCCTTCCGCACCCAGAGTTCGGAGAAGCTGGGCAAGGCCTCGCGGGTCACCGACGCGCTGGCGCGCTACGCGGAGTTCTGCAAATCCACCGTGCCCGACGATTTCCTGCTCACGGGCATGAAAGTGGTGCTGGACTGCGCGCACGGCGCGACCTACCAGGTGGCGCCGCGGGTGTTCTCCGAACTCGGCGCCATCGTGGACACCATCGGCGCCGCGCCCAACGGCCTGAACATCAACGACGGCGTTGGCTCGACCCATCCCGAAGCGCTGGCTGCCCGCGTGCGCGAGACCGGCGCCGACCTGGGCATCGCCTTCGACGGCGACGGCGACCGCGTGCTGATGGTGGACGGCGAAGGCCGCCTGGTGGACGGCGACGGGCTGGTTTACCTGCTGGCCCGCGACTGGCACGCCAGCGGCCGCCTGCGCGGCCCCGTGGTCGGCACGCTGATGACCAACTACGCGATGGAGCGATCGCTGGGCGAGGCCGGCATCGGCTTCGTGCGCGCCAGGGTGGGCGACCGCTTCGTGCACCAGGCCCTGGTGCAGGGCGGGGGCGTGCTGGGCGGCGAAGCCTCCGGCCACCTGCTGTGCCTGGACCGCGCCAGCACCGGCGACGCCATCGTCAGCGCCCTTCAGGTGCTGGAAGTGCTGCGCCGCACGCGCCGCACGCTGGCGCAGTCGCAGGCCGGCTACAGCCCGCTGCCGCAGCAAACCGTGAACGTGCGCATTGCCGCCGGCGCCAGCCCGCTCGACCACGCCAGCGTGCAACAGGCCCGCGCCGAAGCCGAGGCCGCCCTGCAGGGCCGCGGTCGGCTGGTGCTGCGCCCGTCCGGCACCGAGCCGGTGGTGCGCGTCACCGTGGAGGCCGACGACGAGGCCCTGATGGCTGGCGTGCTCGAGCGCCTCGCCGGCGCGGTGCGCGCCGCCACTTGAGCCGCGTCAAGGCCGCGCTCACCCGACCGCCCTTAGAATCCAGCCCATTCCCCGACCCGGAAGACCGCCGTGACCGCCAGCATCCCCACCCTCGACATCCAGCGCTTCGACACCGACCGTGACGCCTTCGTCGCCGAGCTCGGCGCCGCCTACCGCGAGTGGGGCTTCGCCGGCATCCGCAACCACGGCATCCCGCAGGCGCAGATCGACCGCGCCTACGACGTTTTCCAGCGCTTCTTCGCGCTGCCGGAAGACACCAAGCGCAAGTACCACGTGCCCGGCAGCGGCGGCGCGCGCGGCTACACCCCGTTCGGCATCGAGACGGCCAAGGGCGCCAAGCACTTCGACCTCAAGGAGTTCTGGCACGTGGGCCGCGAGATCCCGCGCGACTCGAAGTACGCCGACGTGATGCCGGCCAACCTGTGGCCGTCCGAGGTCCCCGAGTTCAGGGAAGTGGCCTACGGGCTGTTCACGGCGCTGGACGCGCTGGGATCGCGGGTGCTCTCGGCGCTGGCGCTGCACCTGGGCCTGGCGCAGGACTACTTCGCCGACAAGACAAACTTCGGCAACTCGATCCTGCGCCCGATCCACTACCCGCCGATCACCGCCGACGACGTGCCCAACGTCCGCGCCGGCGCGCACGAGGACATCAACTTCATCACGCTGCTGGTGGGCGCCAGCGCCGCCGGCCTGGAAGTACTGTCGCGCAAGGGCGAATGGGTGCCGTTCACCGCCCAGGCCGACACCATCGTGGTCAACATCGGCGACATGCTGCAGCGCCTCACCAACCACGTGTACCCGTCCACCACGCACCGCGTGGTGAACCCGCCGGGCGAAGCCGCGCGCAAGCCGCGCTACTCGACGCCGTACTTCCTGCACCCCAACCCGGACTTCCTGATCAAGACGCTGCCGGGCTGCATCAGCGCCGAAAACCCCGACCGCTACCCCACGCCCATCACCTCGCACGACTACCTGATGGAGCGCCTGCGCGAGATCAAGCTCGCCTGATCCTCGGCGTGTGTGCGGGCGCCTGGCGCACGCGTCAATCGGCGTCGCGGAAGTCCTTCGAGCGCGAGCCGATCAGGGCGCGGGCGAAGGCGTCGGGAAGGTACTTGCACAGCGCCGCGATGGCCCGGTTGGCGCGGCCGGTGACGATGCGCGGCTTGCCGGCCTCCACCGCGTCCACGCCCAGGCGCGCCACTTGCTCGCTGGTCAGCCAGATGCCCTTGGGCAGCTTGGCCACCTTGTCGCGCATGCCGTTGACGTCGTGGAACTCGGTGTAGGTCATGCCCGGGCACAGGGCCGTGACGTGCACCCCGCGCCCGCGCGATTCCTGGTCGAGCGATTCCGAGAAGCGGATCAGCCACAGCTTGGTCGCGCCGTACAGCGTGTGGCCGGCGCTGGCCGGCACCAGGCCCGCCAGCGAGGCCACGTTGAGGATGCGGCCGCGGCCGGCGGCTTCCATCGCCGGCAGGTAGCGGTGGGTGAGTTCGGCCACCGAGGTCATCAGCACCTGCAGGAAATCGGCGTGGGTCTTCCAGTCGGCCGACAGGTAGCGGCCGGGCACGCCGTAGCCGGCGTTGTTCACCAGGGTTTCGACGAACAGGCCGCGGGCCTGGGTCTGTTCGAACAGGCGCGCCGGCGTGGCCGGGTCGGCCAGGTCGGCGGCGATGACCACGCATTCGACCTGCGGCGACAGTTCGGCTGCCAGCGCCTGCAGTCGCTCGGCGCGGCGCGCCACCAGCACCAGCGGCACGCCGCGGCGGGCGTACTCGCGGGCCAGGGCAGCGCCGATGCCGCTGGAGGCGCCGGTGATCAGCGCATGGCCGCGGGGTGTGTGCTGTGTCATGGTTTTGGACTCCGGAGGGCGCAAAGCAGCGCATATTCGCGCCATTATCACCGCGGGGGGCGGGTAATGCCCGCCAGGGATGCAGGGGCCCGATGGGCCGGGGACGGGGCGTGGTGGGATCAGGGCGTGGGAAGCGGTTCGCCATCGCAGCGATGATGACGGCCGCCGTGTGGTGGGTGCCAGCCGCGCCGGCCGCCGTGGTGGACGTGGCGGCGAATGACGGCAAGGCGCCGCTGGCCGACGTGGTGGTGAGCCTGCACGCGCCCGTCGCGACGTCGGCGCCGGCCCGGGCCGTGATGGACCAGCGGGATTCCACCTTCCTGCCCGTGGTGCTGGCCGTGCAGGCCGGCACCACCGTGAGCTTTCCCAACAGCGACACGGTGCGCCACCAGGTGTATTCGTTCTCGCCCGCCAAGCCCTTCGAGCTGCCGCTGTACGAGGGCACGCCGCTGGCCCCGGTGCTGTTCGACCGGCCGGGCGTGGTGGTGGTGGGCTGCAACATCCACGACTGGATGATCGGCTACATCGTGGTGCTGGACACGCCGCACTTCGCCAAGACCGACGCCAGCGGCAGGCTGCGCATCGATCTGCCCGCCGGCCGCTACCGGCTGCAGGCCTGGCATTCGCGCGGCATCGGCGAGCCGGTGTCGCGGGTGGTGGACGTGCCTGCCGAGGGCTTGAGCGAGACCGTGAGCCTGGCCTTGGGGCCGCCGCCGGTATCGCGCCGCGGCAGCGACCGGCTGCGCGCCCTGCAGGAGCGCTTCCGCCGCCTGGAGCGCGACCCCTGATGCGGTCCCGCCTGCAAACCAAGATCATCGCGCTGCTGATCCTGGTGGTGCTGGCCGCGCAGCTGGCCACCTTCGCGGTGGTGCACGTGGCCACCGGCCGCAGCGTCAGCCGCCAGCTCACCCAGGACCTGGAGCTGGCCGAGCGCGTGTGGCAGCGCTTCTACACCAGCCGCAGCGGCCAGCTGCTGGAATCGGCCGTGGTGCTGGCCGACGACTTCGGCTTCAAGTCCGCCGTGGCCAGCGACGACCAGGCCACGATGGAATCCGCGCTGCGCAACCAGGCCAGCCGCATCGGCGCCGACGCCGCGCTGCTGCTCACGCCCGGGGGTGAGTGGCGCGCCGGGCTCGAAGGCGCGGACGCCGCCGTGCAGCGTGCCGCGATCGAGCCGCTGCTGGCGCAGGCGCGGGAAGAGGGCTTCGCGGTTTCGGTGGTGGCGGTGGACGGCAAGCTTTACGTGATGGCGCTGCTGCCGGTGATGGCGCCCCACCAGATCGCCTGGGTGGCCATCGGCTCCACCCTGGGCGACGCCTACGCCAACGACTTCCGCGCGCTGACCGGCATGGACGCCAGCTTCGCCGACCGCCACGGCGCCGGCTTCCGGGTGTACGCCTCCAGCCTGCCGGCGCAGGCGCGCGCCTCGCTGTCGGCGCTCGACGCCGCCGGCATCCGGCCCGACCGCAGCGTGGTGTCGCGCACCCTGGGCGGGAGCCAGTATTTCGTCCTGGCCGAGCCGCTGTCGGGCGGCGGCAGCGCGCCGGTGCTGCTGGTGCTGCAGGGCTCGCTGGACGCGGCAATGGCGCCCTATTCGCAGCTCAAGACGCGGATCGCCCTGCTGTCGGGCCTGGCGGGCCTGATCGCCCTGGTGGTGGCGGCGCTGCTGGGTCGCGGCATCAGCCGCCCGGTGAGCCAGCTGGCCCAGGCCGCCCAGCGCATCCAGGCCGGCGACTACAGCCAGCCGGTGCAGGCGCGCGGACGGGACGAGATCTCCGGCCTGGCCAGCGCCCTGGACCACATGCAGCGCGGCATCGCGGCGCGCGAGGAGCGTATCGTGCACCAGGCCAACCACGACGCGCTCACCGGCTTGCCCAACCGCGCCTTCGCGCGCGAACAGCTCGACCAGGCGCTGGCGTCCGGCAGCGACGCCCGGGGCGCGGTGCTGATGCTGGACCTGGACCGCTTCAAGGAAATCAACGACACGCTGGGCCACGACTTCGGCGACCAGGTGCTGCGCGAAGTGGGCAAGCGCCTGCGCCAGTCGGTGCGCGAGGCCGACACCGTGGCCCGGCTGGGCGGCGACGAGTTCATGGTGCTGCTGCACGACGTGGACGCCGACACCGCCGGCCAGCGCGCGCAGTCGCTGCTCGAACGCCTGCGCCAGCCGCTGGACCTGCCCACCACGCGCGTCACGCTGGACTGCAGCATCGGCATGGCGCTGCATCCCGCCCACGGCCGCGACGCGTCCACCTTGCTGCGCCGCGCCGACATCGCGCTGTACGACGCCAAGCAGGCGCGCAGCGGCGTCGCCGTGTACCGCGAGGGCAGGGACGAGGTGCACCTGCGGCAGCTGGGCCTGATGGGCGACCTGCGGCAATCGATCGCACGCGGCCAGCTGCACCTGAAGTTCCAGCCCAAGGTGGACCTGGCCCAGCGCCAGGTGCGGCACGTCGAGGCGCTGCTGCGCTGGGACCACCCGGCGCTGGGCCCGATACCGCCCGACGAGTTCATCCCGCTGGCCGAGCGCTCGGGCTACGTGCACGAGCTCACGCGCTTCGTGGTCGAACAGGCCCTGTGCCAGAACAGCCGCTGGCGCGGCGAGGGCCTCGACCTGGGCGTGGCCATCAACCTGTCGGCGATGGACCTGATGGACGCCGACCTGCCCGACTTCATCCACGACTGCCAGCGACGGCACCGCGTGCCGCCGGCGCGCATCATCCTGGAGGTCACCGAGGGCGCGCTGATGCGCGACGTGGACTACGCGGTGCGCATGCTGCACCGGCTGCGCGCCGGAGGCATCCGGCTGTCCATCGACGATTTCGGCACCGGCTACTCGTCGCTGGCCCAGCTCAAGCGCATGCCGGTGGACGAACTCAAGATCGACAAGAGCTTCGTGATGCAGATGACCGAAGGCAGCGACGACGCGGTGATCGTGCGCTCCACGATCGAACTGGGCCACAACATGGGCCTGTCGGTCATTGCCGAAGGCGTGGAAACCGACGCCAGCCTGGCCCTGCTGCGCCGCTACCGCTGCGACATGGTGCAGGGCTATTTCTTCAGCCCGCCGCTGGCGGCGGACGCGCTGCTGGACTGGTGCCGGGCCTTCGCCGCCGAGGCCGAAGCGTGAGCCGCGGCGCGCGCTGGCTGGCCGTGCTTGCGCTGGCCGCGGCGTCCGCGGCGGCGCAGGCCGACGGCGGGCGCCTGCTGGCCACCGGCGGCGCCACCCAGCTGGAAGGCGCGGCCGGCGGCGGCCTGGTGCCGTGGGCGGTGCTGGCGGGCTACGGCACGCGCGAGCAGCAGGGCGGCACGGCCTTCTACACCCGCGTGGACACCGGCGACTACGCGCTGGACGCGGCGGGCGTGGCCTGGACCTTCCGCAACCGGCTGGAGCTGTCGCTGGCGCGACAGCGCCTGGACCTGGGCGAGCTGCAGCGCCGGCTTTCGCTGCCCTGGGCCACGCTGCAGCAGGACGTCTACGGCGCCAAGCTGCGCCTGGCCGGGGACGTGGTCTACGGCGGCTGGCCGCAGCTGAGCCTGGGCGTGCAGCACAAGCGCCTGCGCGACGCGGCGCTGCCGCTGGCGGTGGGTGCCCGCGACGATTCGGGCACCGACGTCTACCTCAGCGCCAGCCGGCTGTTCCTGGATGCGGTGGGTGGCCACCAGGTGCTGGTCAACGCCACGCTGCGCTCCACCGCTGCCAACCAGATGGGCCTGCTGGGCCATGGCGGCGACCGCGGTGGGCGGTCGCTGGCGTGGGAGGCCTCGGCCGCGTGGCTGCCGCACCCGAGCTGGGCGCTGGGGCTGGAGTACCGCCAGAAGCCCGACCACCTGGGCTTCGCCCGCGAAGACGACTGGGCCGATGCGTTCGTGGCCTGGTTCCCGAACAAGCGCGCCGCCGTGGTCCTGGCCTGGGCCGACCTGGGTTCGATCGCCGGGCTGGAAGGCCAGCGCGGCGGCTATCTTTCCGTGCAGTTGAGCCACTGAGGCGCCCGATGCCGCGATTCGCCCCGTTCCTGATGCTGGTCCTGGCCCTGCTGGCCGGCTGCGCCACGTCGGGCGCCCGGCCCAGCCTGTACGAACAGTTCGGCGGCCGGCCCGGCATCGAGGCCCTGGTGGAAGAGCTGCTGGTGCGCATCCTGGACGACGAGCGCATCAACCGGGGTTTCGCCGAAGTGGACATCCTCAACCTGAACGACCGGCTGGTGGAGCAGATCTGCGTCGAAGTGGGCGGGCCCTGCACCTACACCGGCCGCAGCATGGCCGAGTCGCACGCGGGCCTGGGCCTGGGCGAGGCCGACTTCAATGCGCTGGTGGAAGACCTGGTGGCGGCGATGGACGCGCGCGGCATCCCCCGCACGGCGCAGAACCGCCTGCTGCAGCGGTTGGCGCGCATGCACGGGGACATCGTCAGTCCCTAGCGGCTCGCGGTATCCTCACGGCCTGATCCCGAGGACACCGACATGCGCCAGAAAATCGTGGCCGGCAACTGGAAGCTGCACGGGGACCGCGCGTTCGCGCGGGCGCTGATGGACGCCATCGTGGCCGCGCCGCAGGCCGCCGGCGTGGACCTGGTGATCCTGCCGCCCACGCCCTACCTGGGCGAACTGGTCGACCGCTACGCCCGCGACGGCGTGGCCTTCGGCGCCCAGGACCTGGACGTGAACGACCAGGGCGCCTACACCGGCGAGACGTCGGGCCGCATGCTGCACGACGTGGGTGGCCGCTACGTGCTGGTGGGCCACTCCGAGCGCCGGCAGTACCACGGGGAGGACAGCCAGCGCGTGGCCGAGAAGTTCGTCGCGGCCCGCAAGGCCGGCCTCAAGCCGATCCTGTGCGTGGGCGAGACCCTGGGCCAGCGCGAAGCGGGGCACACCGAATGGGCCCTGCAGCGCCAGCTCGAGCCCGTGCTGGCGCTGGCCGGCATCGCCGGTTTCGACGGCGCCGTGCTGGCCTATGAGCCGGTCTGGGCCATCGGGACCGGCCGGACCGCCAGCCCTGAACAGGTCCAGGAAGTCCACGCCTTCCTCCGTGGCGAACTGCGTGCCCACGATGCTAGAATCGCCGGCTCGCTGCCCCTGCTTTACGGTGGCAGCGTCAAACCCGCCAACGCGGCCGAGCTGTTTTCCCAGCCCGACGTGGACGGCGGCCTCATCGGGGGCGCGTCCCTCGTGGCCCAGGACTTCCTGGCAATCGCTGCCGCGGCGGCGAGGTAAAAAGTACACACCATGCTGCTCACCATCATCAGCGTTATCTATGTGCTGGTCGCGATCTCGATGATCGTGCTCATCCTCATGCAGCGCGGCTCCGGTGCCGCCGCGGGTTCCGGCTTCGGCGGCGGTGCCTCGGCCACCGTGTTCGGCGCGCGGGGCTCGGCCAACTTCCTGTCCACGGCCACCAAGTGGCTCGCCGTCGTGTTCTTCGCGATGAGCCTGGGCATGGCGTGGAACGCCACCCGCACCACCTCCGGCGTGCCTGCGCAGGAAGACATCGGCGTGATGTCCGAGGTGCCGGTCGCGGCCCCGGCCACGACGTCGCCGGCCACCTCGGCCGAAGTGCCGGTGATCCCGGCGGCCCCGGTCCCCGCGGCCCCGGCCACCGATGCCGTGCCGGCCGCGCCTGCGGAATCCACCGAAGCGGAGCCGGCCGCGCCGGCCGCCGCGGAAAGTGGCGAAAAGGGCAGCCAGGAAGGCTGATCCGCTGGTACAATTCAACGCCTCCACTCATGCATGGCTTTGAGTGGGGCACACCTGCCCGGGTGGCGGAATTGGTAGACGCACTACCTTGAGGTGGTAGCGACGTAAGTCGTGGGGGTTCGAGTCCCCCCTCGGGCACCAACTTGTTGTACGGGCTGCCGCCCGGCGAAGCTTGAGCGGCAGCACGAACGCGCCCAAGGGCGCATGGTGAGGACGCGCGCGTGCTGGGCGAATATCTGCCGATCCTGCTTTTCCTTTTCGTCTCCACCGGCCTGGGCATCGTCCTGCTGGTGCTGGGCTGGGGCCTGGGGCCCAAGCGGCCCACCAGCGAGAAACTCTCGCCCTACGAATGCGGCTTCGAGGCCTTCGAGGACGCGCGCATGCAGTTCGACGTGCGTTACTACCTCATCGCCATCCAGTTCATCATCTTCGACCTGGAAATCGCCTTCGTGTTCCCGTGGGCGGTGAACTTCCGCAACCTCGGCATCGTCGGCCTCACCGAAATGGGCATCTTCATCGGCCTGCTGGTGCTGGGCTTCGTCTACGTCTGGAAGAAGGGAGCCCTGGAATGGGAGTGACTTCCGCGATCTCTCGCGTGATGAACAACCCCGAGCCGATCGCGCTCGTGGACGACATCCTGCGCCCCGAAGGCGACAACCCGCTGCTTGAGCGCGGCTTCGTCACCACCAACGTGGACACCCTGGTGAACTGGGCGCGCACCGGCTCGATGTGGCCGATGACCTTCGGCCTGGCCTGCTGCGCGGTGGAAATGATGCACGCCGGCGCCTCGCGCCTGGACCTCGACCGCTACGGCGTGATCTTCCGCCCGTCGCCGCGCCAGTCCGACGTGATGATCGTCGCCGGCACCCTGGTCAACAAGATGGCCCCGGCGCTGCGCAAGGTCTACGACCAGATGCCCGAGCCCAAGTGGGTCATCTCGATGGGCAGCTGCGCCAACGGCGGCGGCTACTACCACTACTCGTATTCGGTGGTGCGCGGCTGCGACCGCGTGGTGCCGGTGGACATCTACGTGCCCGGCTGCCCGCCGACGGCCGAAGCGCTGATCCACGGCATCCTGCAGCTGCAGAAGAAAATCCGTCGCACCAACACCATCGCCCGCTAAGGACCCAGCCGACGCCATGGTCGAATCCCCGACGAGTTTCATCGAGCGCCTGAAGGCGCGCCTGGCCGAGCGCGTGGTGTCGGTGCGCGAGGCGCTGGGCGAAACCACCCTCGAAGTCACGCCCGAGTCCTGGCTGGAATCGGCGCGCATCCTGCGCGACGAGCCCGAGTTCGGCTTCGAACAGCTGATTGACCTGTGCGGCGTCGATTTCCTGGGCTACGGCGACGACGAGTGGGAAACCACCGACGTTTCCAGCGAAGGCTTCTCGCGCGGCGTCGAAGGCGCCGGCCCGGGCCGCTTCACCTGGGAAAACCGCCCGCGCGGCAACGGCCCCGAGCGCCGCTACTCGGTGGTGGCGCACCTGCTGTCGGTGCGCAACAACCGGCGGCTGCGGCTTCGGTGTTTTGCCGCTGACAACAGCCTGCCGACCGTCTCGTCGCTCGTGGATGTGTATCCCGTGGCGAACTGGTTCGAGCGCGAGTGCTTCGACCTGTTCGGCATCCTGTTCGAAGGCCACCCGGACCTGCGCCGCATCCTCACCGACTATGGCTTCGTCGGTCATCCGTTCCGCAAGGACTTCCCGCTCACCGGCAACGTCGAGGTTCGCTACGACGCCGAACGCCAGCGCGTCGTCTACGAACCCGTTTCCATCGAGCCCCGCGTCGGCGTGCCGCGCGTGGTGCGCGAGGATTCGCGCTGGCAGCAGGCCGCCAGCGAGCAGCCGAGCAAGGACTGACCGGCCATGACCCAGGAAATCCGCAACTACACCCTCAACTTCGGCCCCCAGCACCCGGCCGCGCACGGCGTGCTGCGCCTGGTGCTGGAGATGGACGGCGAGGTCGTGCAGCGCGCCGACCCGCACGTGGGCCTGCTGCACCGCGGCACCGAGAAGCTGGCCGAGTCCAAGCCCTACAACCAGTCCATCGGCTACATGGACCGCCTGGACTACGTGTCCATGATGTGCAACGAGCACGCCTACGTGCTGGCCATCGAGAAGCTGCTTGGGGTGGAGGCGCCGCTGCGCGCGCAGTACATCCGCACCATGTTCGACGAGATCACCCGCATCCTGAACCACCTGATGTGGATCGGCTCCAACGGCCTCGACCTCGGCGCGATGGCGGTGTTCCTGTACGCCTTCCGCGAGCGCGAAGAGCTGATGGACTGCTACGAGGCGGTGTCGGGCGCGCGCATGCACGCCACCTACTACCGCCCGGGCGGCGTGGCGCGCGACCTGCCCGACACCATGCCCAGGTACCGCGAGTCGCCCTGGCGCAAGGGCGCCGAGCTCAAGCGCGTGAACGAATGGCGCGAGGGCTCGCTGCTCGACTTCCTCGACGCGTTCACCAGCGACTTCCCGCGGCGCGTGGACGAGTACGAAACCCTGCTCACCGACAACCGCATCTGGAAGCAGCGCACCGTGGGCATCGGCGTGGTGCCCACCGACATGGCGCTGGCCTGGGGCATGACCGGCCCGATGCTGCGCGGCTCGGGCCTGGCCTGGGACCTGCGCAAGAAGCAGCCCTACGCCGCCTACGACAAGGTGGACTTCGACATCCCGGTGGGCGTGCAGGGTGACTGCTACGACCGCTACCTGGTGCGCGTCGAGGAAATGCGCCAGTCCAACCGCATCATCAAGCAGTGCGTCCAGTGGCTGCGCTCCAACCCGGGCCCGGTGATGGTGAAGAACTTCAAGGTGGCGCCGCCGTCGCGCGCCGAAATGAAGGACGACATGGAAGCGCTGATCCACCACTTCAAGCTCTTCACCGAGGGCTACTGCGTGCCCGCGGGCGAGGCCTATGCCGCGGTCGAGGCGCCCAAGGGCGAGTTCGGCGCGTACATCGTCTCCGACGGCGCCAACAAGCCGTTCCGCCTGAAGCTGCGTGCCCCCGGCTTCGCCCACCTGTCCTCCATGGACACCATCGTCCGCGGCCACATGCTGCCCGACGTCGTCGCCATGATCGGTACCTACGACATCGTCTTCGGCGAGATCGATCGCTAAGGATTGCCTGACGAATGAAAGCCACAGGAAATTTCGCCGCCTGCCAGGACGTCGACCCGATGGTCGCGCTGAGCGACGCCACGCGCGCCCACATCGACCACTGGGCCGCCAAGTTCCCGGCCGACCGCAAGCGCTCGGCCGTCATCCAGGGCCTGATGGCCGCGCAGGAGCAGAACGGCGGCTGGCTGAGCGATGAAATCATCGCCGCCACGGCCCGCTACCTCGGCCTGCCGCCGGTGTGGGCCTACGAAGTGGCCACCTTCTACTCGATGTTCGACCTGGCGCCCGTGGGCCGCCACAAGGTCGCCATCTGCACCAACATCAGCTGCTGGCTCAACGGCGCCGAAGGCATCGTCCGCCACTGCGAGAACAAGCTCGGCATCAAGCACGGTGAAAGCACGCCCGACGGCCGCATCTTCCTCAAGGTCGAGGAAGAGTGCCTGGCCGCCTGCTCGGCGGCGCCGATGATGGTGGTCGACGGTCATTACCACGAGCGGCTGACCACTGAGAAAGTGGACGCCCTGCTCGACGGACTGGAGTGAGCAAGGCCATGGCGCACGCGTCCCATTATTCCGAGCCCACCGGTCCCGTCGGCCCCGCGCCGCAGGAACACAACGTGGTGTACACCACGCTGCACTTCGACAAGCCTTGGTCGTACGAGAACTACCTCAAGACCGGCGGCTACGCCGCCTGGCGCAAGATCCTGACCGAGAAGATCGACCCGGCCCAGGTGATCGAGATGATCAAGCAGTCCGGCCTCCGCGGCCGCGGCGGCGCCGGCTTCCCGACCGGGCTGAAGTGGAGCTTCATGCCGCGCAACTCGCCCGGCCAGAAGTACATCCTGTGCAACTCCGATGAATCCGAGCCGGGCACCTGCAAGGACCGCGACATCCTGCGCTACAACCCGCATGCGGTGATCGAGGGCATGGCCATTGCCTGCTACGCCACCGGCTGCACCGTGGGCTACAACTACCTGCGCGGCGAATTCCACCACGAGCCCTTCGAACATTTCGAAGAGGCGCTGAAGGAAGCGCGCGCCAACGGCTGGCTCGGCAAGGACATCCTGGGCTCGGGCGTTGACGTGGAAATCCACGCGGCGCTCGGCGCCGGCGCCTACATCTGCGGCGAAGAGACCGCGATGATGGAATCGCTGGAAGGCAAGAAGGGACAGCCGCGCTACAAGCCGCCGTTCCCGGCCAACTACGGCCTGTTCGGCCGCCCCACCACCATCAACAACACCGAAACCTACGCTTCGGTGCCGGCCATCGTGCGCAACGGCGGCGAGTGGTTCCTCAACCTGGGCAAGCCCAACAACGGTGGCCCCAAGGTGTTCTCGGTGTCGGGGCACGTGGACAAGCCCGGCAACTTCGAGATCCGCCTCGGCACCCCCTTCAGCGAGCTGCTGGCCATGGCCGGCGGCATGAAGGGCGGCCGCAGGCTCAAGGCCGTCATCCCGGGCGGCTCGTCCATGCCCGTGCTGCCCGCCGACACGATGATGGCCTGCACGATGGACTACGACTCGATCCAGAAGGCCGGTTCGGGCCTGGGTTCGGGCGCCGTGATCGTGATGGACGAAACCACCTGCATGGTGCGCGCCTGCCAGCGCATCGCGCGCTTCTACTACGCCGAGTCCTGCGGCCAGTGCACGCCCTGCCGCGAAGGCACCGGCTGGATGTACCGCGTGCTGACCCGCATCGTCGAAGGCCACGCCACCATGGACGACCTGCACATGCTCAAGGGCGCCGCGGGCCAGATCGAGGGCCACACCATCTGCGCGTTCGGCGAAGCCGCCGCGTGGCCGGTGCAGGGCTTCCTGCGCCACTTCTGGCACGAGTTCGAATACGCCATCGTCAACAAGCGCTTCTACGTGGACGATGAAGCCAAGGGCCAGCTGGCCACGGCGGAGGCCGCATGAGCGCCCAGCCCACCGCCCCGAACACCGCGCCCGACTCGGTGAACATCGAGATCAACGGCGTGGCGATGACCGCGCCCAAGGGTTCGATGATCATCCAGGCCGCCGACAAGGCCGGCATCCCGGTGCCGCGCTTCTGCTACCACGAGAAGCTGCCCATCGCCGCCAACTGCCGCATGTGCCTGGTGGACGTGGAGAAGATGCCCAAGCCCGCGCCGGCCTGCGCCACGCCGGTGATGGAAGGCATGAAGGTCACCACCCAGACCAAGCGCGCGCTCGACGCGCAGCGCAACGTCATGGAGTTCCTGCTGATCAACCACCCGCTGGATTGCCCCATTTGCGACCAGGGCGGCGAGTGCGAGCTGCAGGACGTGTCGATGGGCTACGGCCGGTCGGTGTCGCGCTACGTGGACCGCAAGCGCGTGGTGGCCGACGAAGACCTCGGCCCGCTGGTCGCCACCGACATGACCCGCTGCATCCAGTGCACGCGCTGCATCCGCTTCACCGCGGACGTGGCCGGCACCTTCGAGCTGGGCGGCATGAACCGCGGCGAACACCTGCAGATCGGCACCTACGACGGCAAGCCGCTGATGACCGAACTGTCGGGCAACGTCATTGACGTCTGCCCGGTGGGCGCGCTCACCAACAAGGTGTTCCGCTTCCGCGCCCGCGCCTGGGAGCTGGTGGCCCGCGAGAGCATCGGCTACCACGACGCGCTGGGCTCCAACCTGTACCTGCACGCCCGCCGCGGCGACGTGCTGCGCACCGTGCCGCGCGACAACGAAGCCGTGAACGAGTGCTGGCTGTCCGACCGCGACCGCTATTCGCACCAGGGCCTGGCCGCCGCCGACCGCGCCACCAAGCCCCTGGTCCGCGAAGGCGACGCCTGGCGCGAAGCCAGCTGGGACGAGGCGCTGGCCGTGGCCGGCAGCCTGCTCAAGGACGCCGGTGCTTCGCTGGGCGTGCTGGCACACCCGGCCACTTCGAACGAAGAGGGCGCGCTGCTGGCCTCGCTGGCCAAGGGCCTGGGCACCGGCCACGTGGACCATCGCCTGACGGCGCTGGACTTCGCCGACGCCGCCTTCGCCGAGCCGTTCGAGATGCCGGCTGCCGAACTCGAGCGTGCCGACGTGGTGCTGCTGGTGGGCTGCAACCTGCGCCACGAGCTGCCGCTGCTGCACCAGCGCCTGCACAAGGCCGGCAAGGCCGGGGCCAAGGTGTTCGCCATCAACCCGGTGGACCACGAGTTCACGTTCGCCGTGGCCGGCAAGCGCATCGTCGCGCCGTCGCAGCTGCCGGGCGCGCTGGCCGCCGTCGCCGACGCCGCGGGCGCCACGCTGCCCGCGGCCATTGCCGTGCACGCGCACGACGGCGCCAAGGCCATGGCCGATGCGCTGAAGAATGCCGCGAATGCGGTGGTGATCCTGGGCGAAACCGCCGAGAACCACGCGCAGGCTTCGTGGCTGCGCGCCACCGCGCGCGCGCTGGCCACCGCCACCGGTGCGCGCATCAACCGCATCCCGCAGGGCGCCAATGCCGTCGGCCTGGCCCGCAACGGCCTGCGACCGGCGGGGCAGGGCAAGCACGCCGGCGCCATGCTGGCGCAGTCGCTGCCCGCCTACCTGCTGTACGGCATCGAGCCGCAGTACGACTTCGCCCACGGCGCCCAGGCGCTCAAGGCGCTGGCCGGCGCCAAGGTGGTCGCGTTCACCGCGTTCGCTTCGGATGAACTCAAGAAGCTCGCGCACGTGATCCTGCCCATCGGCCTGCTGCCCGAGATCGAAGCCACGCTCACCAACCTCGACGGCACCGACCAGTCCACCCAGGCCGGCGGCAAGCTGCCCGGCGAAGCCCGCGCCGGCTGGCGCGTGCTGCGCGCCCTGGGCGGCAACCTCGGCCTGGACGGCTTCGGCTTCACCGACCTGCACGGCCTGCGCGCCGGCCTGGCGCCGGAAACCCCGGCGCAGGGCAGCGGCCTGGCCGACGCCGGCAAGCACGACGCCGGCCTGGAGCGCATCACCAGCACGCCCATCTACCGCGGCGACGCGGTGCTGCGCCGCGCGGCCGCGCTCAACGCGCACCCGCTCACGCACGGCCCGCGCATCGTGCTGCACCCGGAGGAAGCGTTGTCGCGCGGCCTGTCCGACGGCGGCATGGCCAAGGTCGGCGACGGTGTCGGCAGCGCGGCGCTGCCGGTGGCCGTCAGCGCGCGCGTGCCCAAGGGCGCGGTGTGGATCGAAAATGGCTACGAAGCCACGGCGCCGATGTCGCCGGTGGCGCGGCTTGCGGTGGTAGGGGCCTGAGATGATCGATCCGATCCGCGAATTCTTCCTCAGCTTCGGCGACATGGGCCTGGTCGTCTGGACCCTGCTCAAGATCATCGTCATCGTGCTGCCGATCACCATCGGCGTGGCCTTCTACACCCTGGCCGAGCGCAAGGTGATCGGCTGGATGCACGTGCGCCACGGGCCCCAGTTCATCGGCGGCTTCATGGGCATCGGCGTCATCCAGGCCTTCGCCGACGTGTTCAAGATGCTGTTCAAGGAGCTGGTGGTGCCCAGCTCCGCCAGCCCGCTGCTGTTCCGGCTGGCGCCGCTGCTGGCGCTGGCGCCCGCGCTGGCGGCCTGGGCGGTCATTCCGTTCGACGACGGCGTGGTGCTGGCCGACGTCAACGCCGGCCTGCTGGTGCTGCTGGCCCTGACCTCGATGGGCGTGTACGGCATCATCATCGGCGGCTGGGCGTCCAACTCCAAGTACGCCATCCTGGGCGCGCTGCGTTCGGCGGCGCAGGTGGTCAGCTACGAGATCGCGATGGGCTTCGCCCTGGTGGGCGTGCTGGTGGCGGCGGGCACGATGAACCTCAGCGGCATCGTCAACGCCCAGGCCGGCAACCTGGGCATGGGCGAGTGGTTCATGTGGCCGCTGTTCCCGCTGTTCATCATCTACTTCATCTCCGGCGTGGCCGAGACCAACCGCGCCCCGTTCGACGTGGCCGAGGGTGAGTCGGAAATCGTCGCCGGCTTCCACGTCGAGTACTCCGGTTCGGCCTTCGCCATCTTCTTCCTGGCCGAATACGCCAACATGATGCTGGTCAGCCTGCTCACGCCCATCCTGTTCCTGGGCGGCTGGCTGTCGCCGTTCCCGCCGTCGTGGGGCTTCCTGGGCGAGCCGGGCTGGTGGTGGCTGGCGCTGAAGTTCCTGTTCTTCGCCTTCAGCTTCCTGTGGTTCCGCGCCACGTTCCCGCGCTACCGCTACGACCAGATCATGCGGCTGGGCTGGAAGGTCTTCATCCCGATCACCATTTTCTGGATCTTCGTGACCGCCGTGATGGCCTACAACAACTGGTTCACGGTCGGGGCCTGAGGACGATATGAACCGAGTCGCGAACTACCTCAAGAGCCTGATGCTGCTGGAGCTGCTGGCCGGCATGAAGCTGACCCTGGGCTACCTGTTCAAGCCCAAGTACACGGTGAACTACCCGTACGAGAAGCTGCCGCAGTCGCCGCGCTTCCGCGGCCTGCATGCACTGCGCCGGTATCCCAACGGCGAGGAACGCTGCATCGCCTGCAAGCTGTGCGAGGCGGTGTGCCCGGCGCTGGCCATCACCATTGATTCCGAGCCGCGCGCCGACGGCTCGCGCCGCACCACCCGCTACGACATCGACCTGTTCAAGTGCATCTACTGCGGCTTCTGCGAGGAAAGCTGCCCGGTGGACTCGATCGTCGAGACGCACATCCACGAGTACCACTTCGAGAAGCGCGGCGAGAACATCGTGGGCAAGCAGCAGCTGCTGGCCATCGGCGACCGCTTCGAAGACGAGATCGCACAGCGCCGGGCCGCAGACGCGGCCTTCCGTTGAGGCAGGGGACGAACTGACATGAGCTACGAACTCGCCGCCTTCTGGGCCTTCGCCACCGTCACCGTGCTGGCCGCGCTGGGCGTCATCCTGTCGCGCAACCCGGTGCACGCGGTGCTGAGCCTGGTGCTGGCCTTCTTCTCCACCGCCTGCCTGTGGCTGCTGCTGCAGGCCGAGTTCCTGGGCGTGGTGCTGGTGCTGGTGTACATCGGCGCGGTGATGGTGCTGTTCCTGTTCGTGGTGATGATGCTCGACATCAACACCACGCCCCTGCGCGAAGGCTTCGTCGGCTACCTGCCGCTGACCGGCGCGGTGGTGGTGGTGATGGCCGCCGAGATGGTGATGCTGATCGGCAGCAAGCGCTTCGAGGTCACGCTGCCCGGCAGCGACCCGGCCGCGGCCGCGGGCAAGTCCAACATCGAGTGGATCGGCGAAACGCTGTTCAGCAAGTACATCCTGCCGTTCGAGATCGCGGCGGTCATCCTGACCGTGGCGCTGATCGTGGCCGTGATGCTGACCCTGCGCCGCCGTCCCGGCACCAAGCACCAGGACGCCAGCCGCCAGGTCACCGTGAAGCGCGAAGACCGCGTCCGCCTGGTCAAGGTGGCGTCCGAACCCCGCCAGGAGGGCAACCCGTGATCACCCTCGGCCATTTCCTCGCGCTGGGCGCGGTGCTGTTCTGCATCGCGGTCGCCGGCATCTTCATCAACCGCAAGAACGTCATCGTGCTGCTGATGTGCATCGAGCTGATGCTGCTCTCGGTGAACATCAACTTCGTGGCCTTCTCGCGATTCCTGGGCGACGTGTCGGGGCAGATCTTCGTGTTCTTCATCCTGACCGTGGCCGCCGCCGAGGCCGCCATCGGCCTGGCCATCCTGGTGACGCTGTTCCGCAACAAGCGGACCATCAACGTCGCCGAACTCGATTCCCTGAAGGGCTGAGCGCGCGATGATCTCCATGAACACGCTCCTGGTCATCGCGCTGGCGCCCCTGGTGGGCAGCATCGTGGCCGGCTTCTTCGGCAAGCAGGTCGGGCGCGCCGGCGCCCACTGGGTCACCATCCTGGGCGTGGCGGTCAGCTGCGCGCTGTCCATGCAGGTGCTCTGGCAGCTGGTGGTGCAGCAGGCCGACCCGTTCAACCAGAACGTCTACACCTTCTTCCAGGTGGGCGGCTATTCGGCGCACGTGGGCTTCATGGTCGACAACCTCACGGCCATGATGATGGTGGTGGTGACCTTCGTGTCGCTGCTGGTGCACGTCTACACCATCGGCTACATGGCCGAAGACCCGGCCTACCAGCGCTTCTTCAGCTACATCTCGCTGTTCACCTTCAGCATGCTGATGCTG
>DAORUD010000023.1:0-27241 GCA_035433005.1 Arenimonas sp.
CCTTGATGTCGAAGTAGCGGATCTCGCGGAAGTTGAACAGGCGCTCGTAGTAGTCGCTCCACTTCTGCATGTTGCCGAAGTAGAGGTTGTGCGTGAGGTGGTCGATGAAGGTCAGGCCGAAGCCCACCGGGTTCGGGTCGGCGCCCGGGATCGGCGCGTAGTCGCCGTACACGTCCTGGCCCGAGGGCACCAGGTACAGCATGCAGTCGCCGATGCCCTTCACCACCGGCGCCGCGACGGCGCGGCTGTCGGCCTTGTGGCCGATGGCTTGGCCGCCGTTGCCGATCACGGTGTCGAACACCTCGGCCACCGGCTTGTCGAAGCGGATCGCAAAGCCGCTGGCGCAGGGGCCGTGGGCGAGGGCGAAGTCGGCCGCGAAGCCGTCGGGCTCCTCGTTCACCAGGAAGTTGACGCCGCCCTGTCGGTAGACCGTGATGTCGCGGGTCTTGTGCTTGAGCGTGGCGCTGAAGCCCATCTGCCGGAAGAACGCATGCAGCTTGGGGCCCTGCCCGGCCGGCGCGGCGAACTCGACGAACTCGAAGCCGTTGATGCCCATCGGGTTGGCGAACGTGGTGGGCTGCATGCCGAGGTTCGGCGCGTGGGTCTGGGGCTGGGCGCTCATGGCGGTCTCCGGGAACGGTTCGGTGGCTTGCGCTGTTGGATTCGACGTTATAGTTTCATCTGAAACCATTTGCAAGGCGCGGCGCCGCATGCCCGACCGGAACCTCCTGGACCTCGAACACTTCCTCCCCTACCGGCTGTCGGTGCTGTCCAACCGCATCAGCCAGGACATCGCCCGGCTGTACGCCGAGCGCTTCGAGCTGGGCATCACCGAGTGGCGCGTGCTGGCCGTGCTGGGCCGCTACCCGGGCCTGTCGGCCGGCCAGTTGGCCGAGCGCACGGCCATGGACAAGGTGGCCGTGAGCCGCGCCGTGGCCAGCCTGCTGGCCGCCGGCCGCCTCAAGCGCGACACCCACGGCGACGACCGCCGCCGCTCGGTGCTGGAGCTGTCCGAAGAGGGCTACCGCGTCTACGCCGAAGTGGCCCCGGCCGCGATCGCCTACGAACGCCGCCTGCTTTCCTGCCTCAGCCCCGAAGACCAGTCCGCCCTCTCCCGCCTCCTCCAACAACTCGCCGACGCCGAACAAAAAACCACGTGAAAATGTACCAGGTACATTTTCACCGCCGGTGAGACAGCGTCTCAATCAAAAAGAAAATGTACCTGGTACATATTCCTTACTTCACGCCGTGCATGAGTTTGTTGATGAGGGGGGCGAAGAGGAGGAAGGCGGCGCCGAAGGCGAAGCCGACCACGGCGATCTGGGTGTAGGTGGCGGCGTACTGCCCGATGCCGCCCACGCCGCCGCCGCCCGAGGCCAGCGCCGCCACGGCGCCCGCCACGTAGTTGCCGATGGCCGTGCACAGGAACCACGCGCCCATCGCCAGGCCCGTGTCGCGCACCGCGGCCAGCTTGCTCACCATGGACAGCCCGATCGGCGACAGGCACAGCTCGCCCATCGTGTTGATCATGTAGGCCAGCGCCAGGATCTCCCACGGGATGCGGCCGTTGCCGTCCACCAGCGCGCCGATGGCCCACACCAGCACGCTGAAGCCCACCGCCACGAACAGCACCGCAATGCCGAACTTGCGCGGGATGGACGGGTTCATGCCCCGCGCCTCGAGCTTGGGCCATGCCCAAGCGAACAGCGGCGCCAGCAGGATGATGAACACCGGGTTGGCCGACTGGAACAGCGTGAAGTCGAACGGCGTGTCCACGTGGTCCTTGGCGAAGAAGTTCAGCGATGAACCCGCCTGTTCGAACATGCCCCAGAACAATATCTTGGCCAGGAACAGCAGCAGCATCGCGATGTACCGGTGCAGCTGCACCTTGTCGCCGCTGCGCACGCCGGCCACGATGAAGTACACCGTCAGCACCAGGAACATGCCGCCCAGCAGCCACGCCACCAGCGACTTCTGGCTAAGCAGCAGGTACACCAGCGGCACCGCCACCAGCGCGCCCAGCACCACCACCAGCACCCGCGCCGCGCCGTTGCCGTCGGCCGGCGCCTCGCCGATAGAACCCATGCGCGCGATGCGCCACTGGAACACCGCCAGCCCGATCAGCATGCCGATGCCCGCGGTGAAGAAGCCCCACTCGTAGCCGAACCGCGAGCCCACCAGCCAGCCGCACACCAGCGGTGCCAGCGCGCCGCCGGCGTTGATGCCCATGTAGAACCAGGTGAAGCCCGAATCGCGCCGCACGTCCTCGGGCGCATACAGACGCCCCACCATCGTCGAGATGTTGGGCTTGAACAGCCCGTTGCCGACCACGATCAGCGACAGCCCCAGCAGGAACCAGCGCAGGTCCTTCACCAGCAGCAGGAACAGCCCCGCCGCCATCAGCAGGCCGCCGATCACGATCGCGCGCCGGTAGCCGATGTAGCGGTCGGCGATGAAGCCACCGAAGATGCCCGTGGCGTAGATCAGCGCCGTGTACGCGCCGTAGGTCAGCGCCGCCTCGGCCTTGGCCTCGCCCTCGGGCAGCAGGCCGAAGAAGGTGCTGGCCACGTACACCGCCAGCAGCGCGCGCATGCCGTAGTAGGCGAAGCGCTCCCAGAACTCCGAGTGCACCAGCTGCCAAAGCGCGGTCGGGTGGCCGAAGGTGTCGCCGGCCGGCGGCGGCACGAAGGGGGCGTTGGAAGTCGCAGGTGCGGCCATGTCGGGATTCCCGGTTCTTGAAATGACGCGGCCCGGAAGTCCCGGGCCGCGTGGTGGTTTCAGCCTGTAAGCGCGATTACTTCACGCCGTGCATCAGCTTGTTGATCAGCGGCGCGGCCAGGAAGAACAGCACGGCGATCACGATGCCCAGGATGAACAGCTGGTTGAACGTGCTGGCGTACTGCAGCAGCGAGCTCGCGCTCTCGCCCTCGGCATTGCCGCCCGAGGCGATGGCGGCGATGCGGCCGGCCACGAAGTTCGCCATCGCGATGGACAGGAACCAGCCGCCCATCGCCAGGCCCGTTTCCTTGGGCATGGCCAGCTTGGTCACCATGGCCAAGCCGATCGGCGACAGGCACAGCTCGCCCATCGTGTGGATCAGGTAGGTCAGGGCCAGCCAGACCCAGCTGATCTTGCCGCCGGCGTCCACGAAGTTCTGGATGGCGAACACCAGCACGTAGAAGCCGATCGCCGCGCCGGCCATGCCGTAGGCGAACTTGCGCGGGATGGACGGGTTCCAGTCGGCCTTGTCGAGCTTGATCCACAGCGTGGCGAACACCGGCGCCAGCAGGATGATGAACACCGGGTTCACCGACTGGAACACCTCGAAGGTGGGCGTCCAGCCGAAGATGGACACGTCCGGCATCTTCACGAAGTCCTGCGCCAGGAAGTTCAGCGACGAACCGGCCTGCTCGAACAGCGACCAGAACAGGATGTTGGCCAGGAACAGGATCAGCATGGCGATGTAGCGGTGCAGCTGCACCTTGTCGCCGCTGCGCACGCCGCTGTAGACGAAGTACGCCACCAGCGCCAGCATCATGCCGATCAGCAGCACGCCCAGGATGTCGCTCTTGCTGAGCAGGTAGTACACCGGGATGACCATCACGGCCGCGGCCAGCAGCACCTGGATGACCGGCGCGAAGCCCTTCTTGCCTTCCGGCGCGGTGCCCACGTGGCCCAGCCAGCCCTTGAGCAGCTGGAACACCATCAGGCCCAGGATCATGCCGATGCCGGCCGAGAAGAAGCCCCAGCGGTAGCCGAAGTTCTGGCCGATCCACGAGGCGCACACGAACGGCGCGACGAAGGCACCGGCGTTGATGCCCATGTAGAAGATGGTGAAGCCCGAGTCGCGGCGCACGTCGCCCGGCGCGTACAGCTTGCCCACCATGGTGGAGATGTTGGGCTTGAACAGGCCATTGCCCACCACGATCACGGCCAGGCCCAGCACGAAGGTCGGCAGGTCGGGCGCCATCAGCATGAAGCTGCCCACGGCCATCAGCGCGCCGCCGAGCATGATCGAGCGCTGGTAGCCCAGGATGCGGTCGGCGACGAAGCCGCCGGCGATGCCGGTCATGTACACCAGCGAGGTGAAGCCGCCATAGGTCAGGCTGGCCTCGGCCCGGGCACCGTCGCCCAGGTGCGCGAAGAACGCGGCCGCCACGTGCACCGCCAGCATGGCGCGCATGCCGTAGTACATGAAGCGCTCCCAGAATTCGCTGGCAAACAGGTTCCACAGCGCATTGGGATGGCCCATGAACTCGCCGGGCGGCGGCGGGCTGAAGTCTTCTGGCTTGTTGCTGATGGCGCCGCTCATGCGGTCTCTCCCCTGGTGATTCTTGTGGTTATGGTGCCGGCATGCCGGGCCCCCGAGCTGGCCGGGCCGGGTCGGAAGGCCGTGAAGGTTTACCGGGTTTGCCCTGCGCACGTCAAACGGCCCCGGGCCTGCCGGGGCCGTTCAGGAAGGCAGGGGCGCCCGGCGGCCTCAGCCGGCGGGCACGTAGTCGTAGCTCGAACCCACGCCCAGCGGGATGTCCAGGGCCCAATAGCCCAGCAGGAACGCGGTCCAGACCACCAGCAGCGTGACGGTGAAGGGCAGCATCAGGGCAATCAGGGTGCCGATGCCGCTGGACTTCACGTAGCGCTGGCAGAACACCACGATCAGCGGGAAATACGGCATCAGCGGCGTGATGATGTTGCTCGACGAATCACCCACGCGGTAGGCCGCCTGGGTGAGGTCGGGCGACACGCCCAGCTCCATCAGCATCGGCACCATGATGGCGCCGATCAGCGCCCACTTGGCCGAAGCCGAACCAATCAGCAGGTTCACGGCCGCGGTCAGCACGATCATGCCCACCAGGGTCAGTTCGATCGGAAGGCCCAGCGCCCGCAGGCCTGTGGCGCCCTCGATGGCGAGCAGCGCGCCGAGGTTGGACTGGCCGAAGGCGTAGATGAACTGCGCGCAGAAGAACGCCAGCACGATGTAGTAGCCCATGCCGCTCATCGCCTTGGCCATGCCCTGCACCACGTCGCGATGCGTCTTCACCGTGCCCGCCACCACGCCGTACACCACGCCCGGCACCAGGAAGAAGATGAAGATCAGCGGCACGATCGAGCGCATCAGCGGCGCCGTGCCCACCAGCAGCGAGTTGCCACCCTCGGGCACGTCGGCGGCGGGGGCACGCCAGGCCGAGCCTTCCGGCAGCAGGCTGAACACGAACACCGCTGCCGCCAGCCCCATCGCCAGCACCGCCATCAGCAGGCCGCGGCTTTCGGCCGGCGTGAGCCGCTCCAGCGTGGGCATCTGCGAGCGGTCGCCGTCCACTTCCACCTGGCGCAGGCGCGGTTCGATCACCCGGTCGGTGAGGAACCAGCCCACCAGCACGATCAGCGCGGTGGAGCTGGTGGTGAAGTAGTAGTTGTTCAGCGGGCTGACCGTCACCGTCGGGTCGGTGAGCTGCGCCGCGGCCTGGCTCAGGCCCGACAGCAGCGGGTCCAGGCTGGACGGCAGCACGGTGGCGGAGAACCCGCCCGACACACCGGCGAACGCCGCCGCGATGCCGGCCAGCGGGTGCCGCCCCGCCGCGTAGAAGATCACGCCGCCCAGCGGGATCACCAGCACGTAGCCGGCGTCCACCGCGATGTGGCTGAAGATGCCCACGAAGATCACCGCCGGCGTCAGCAGCGACTTCGGCGTCACCGCCAGCGCCGAGCGCAGCGCCGCGCTGATGAAGCCGGTGTGCTCGGCCACGCCCAGGCCCAGCATCGCCACCAGCACCACGCCCAGCGGCGGGAACGACACGAAGGTCTGCACCATCTGCGCCATGAACCCGGTGAAGCTGGCGCCCGACAGCAGGTTGTTCACCACGATCGGGCTGCCGTTGCGCGGGTCTATGGCCTCGAAGGTCACGCCCGACAGCGCCCACGACACCGCCCAGACCAGCAGCATCAACAGCAGGAACAGAACGGCCGGGTCGGGCAGGCGGTTGCCCACCCGCTCCACCAGGTCCAGCGAGCGGACGATCCAGCCGCGCGGCGCGGCAACGTCGGAAGTGGCGGGGGTCATGCGGGCTCCTGTCGAAATCCTTGTAAGCCCCGAATCCTAGCAGCGCCCCCGCCGAGTGGCGTCAATCCGGCTGGCCCAACACCGTGCGCACCTCGAACAGCTCGGGGAAGAAGGTCAGCTCCAGCGCCTGCTTCAGGAAGCCCACGCCCGAGCTGCCGCCCGTGCCGCGCCGGAAGCCGATGATCCGCTCGACGGTTTTCATGTGCCTGAACCGCCACAGCTGGAAACTCACCTCCACGTCCACCATCTGCTCGCAGGTGGCGTAGGCCTCCCAGTGGGTGTCGGTGTCTTCGTAGATGCGCTTGAACACCGGGATCAGCCCCGGCTCGCGCGCGTGCGGCTGCGACCAGTCGCGCTCGATGCACGTGGCCGGGATGGCGTGGCCTCGGCGGTGCAGGTGGCGCAGGAACTCGTCGTAGAGGCTGGGCGCCTGCAGCGCGGCCTGCAGCTCGGCTTCGGCGGCCGGGTCGTGGCTGAACACCTTCACCATGTCGGCGTTCTTGTTGCCCAGCAGGAACTCCAGCAGCCGGTACTGCAGCGACTGGAAGCCCGACGCCGGGCCCAGCACGCTGCGGAACTGCAGGTAGTCGGCCGGGGTGAGGGTCTCGAGCACCGACCACTGCTCGGTCAGCTGGCGCTGCACCTGCTTCACCCGGGCCAGGATCTTCTGCAGCGGGTCCAGGTGGTCTTCCTGCAGGCAGCGAATGGCGGCGCGCAGCTCGTGGATCACCAGCTTCATCCACAGCTCCGCCACGTGGTGCTGGACGATGAACAGCATCTCGTCGTGGTGCGGCGGGCTGGACAGCGGCTTCTGCGCGGCCAGCAGGGTGTCGAGCTGCAGGTAGCCGCCGTAGGTCAGGCGGTCCTTGAGGTCGGTGGTGATGCCCTGTTCGAGGGCGCGCTGGTTGGGGGGCTGGGTCATGGTGGGGCCGGAACGGGTGCTCGAGCTGCAAGTTTGTCACGAGAGGCCGACATTCCGGCGTTCCTGGCGGCGATTCGATGCACGCCGCACGGGCCAGGGCCGCCGCGCCAGGCGCCCCGCGCTGATGCCGCAGCGCATCAATGCGCGGGCGGACGGATTGCGCGCGGTGGCCCCGGGCCGCAAGGAGAGGCCGGCGGCGGTCGGGCCTGGCGCGGTCGGGCTATCATCGGGCCTCGCATCCCTGGGAGGGGACTCGATGTCACGAGTGGCCAGTTTCGAGATCGAATACCTGCAGTACCTCGGCCAGGACGGCCGGCTGATACGCGACGACCTGCCCGAATTCGCGCGCGACCGGCGCAACCTGGTCGAACTGCTCAAGCAGATGCTGTACGTGCGCACCTTCGACACCAAGGCGGTGGCGCTGCAGCGCACCGGCAAGCTGGGCACCTATGCCAGCTGCCTGGGCCACGAGGCCGCGCACATCGGCATCGGCAGCGCGATGCAGTACGACGACGTGTTCGCGCCGTCGTACCGCGAGTACGGCGCGCAGATCGTCCGCGGCGTGAAGCCGCGCGACATCCTGATGTACTGGGGCGGCGACGAACGCGGCAACGACTTCGCCGGCCCGCCGCACGACTACCCCTGGTGCGTGCCCATCGCCACCCAGTGCCTGCACGCCGCCGGCGCGGCGCTGGCGTTCAAGCTGCGCGGCGAACCGCGCGTGGCGGTCACCTGCGTCGGCGACGGCGGCAGCTCCAAGACCGACACCTACGCCGCCATCAATTCGGCCGGCGCCTACGCGCTGCCGTTCGTGCTGTGCATCGTCAACAACCAGTGGGCCATTTCGGTGCCGCGCAAGTCGCAGACCGGCGCCAAGACCCTGGCGCAGAAGGGCCTGGCCGGCGGCCTGGACTGCGTGCAGGTGGACGGCAACGACATCATCGCCGTGCGCGCCGCCATGGACCACGCCATCAAGCGCGCCCGCAACGGCCACGGCGGCAGCGTGCTGGAACTGGTCACCTACCGCCTGTCCGACCACACCACCGCCGACGACGCCCGCCGCTACCGCGACGACGCCGAGGTGAAGTCGGCCTGGGAGCGCGAGCCGATGTCGCGCCTGCGCACCTTCCTGATTTCCGAAGGCGTGTGGAGCGAAACCGAGGAAGCCGCGTGGAAAGAGGAGTGCGGCAAGAAGGTGGATGAAGAAGTGAACGCCTACCTGGAAACCCGGGTGCAGCCGGTGGAAGCGATGTTCGACCACCTGTACGCCGAACTGCCGGCCGACCTGCAGTCCCAGCGCGCCGACGCGCTGAAGTGGGAGGGCCGCTGAGATGGCCGCCATCACCTTGATCGAGGCCATCACCCAGGCCCTGGCCTGGGAAATGAAGCACGACGACACCGTGCTGGTGCTGGGCGAGGACGTGGGCGTGAACGGCGGCGTGTTCCGCGCCACCGCCGGCCTGCAGCAGCAGTTCGGCGACCAGCGCGTGCTGGACACGCCGCTGGATGAAACCACCATTGCCGGCCTCACCGTCGGCCTGGCCACGCAGGGCATGAAGCCCGTGGCCGAAGCGCAGTTCGACGGCTTCATGTACCCGATGGTGGACCACATCGTCTGCCACGCCGCGCGCTTCCGCTACCGAACCCGCGGCCGCCTCACCTGCCCGATGGTGCTGCGCGTGCCCTGGGGCGGCGGCATCCGCGCGCCCGAGCACCACAGCGAGGCCAACGAAGCCATCTTCACCAACGTGCCGGGCCTGCGCGTGGTGATGCCCTCGTCGCCGCAGCGCGCCTACGGCCTGCTGCTGGCCGCCATCCGCGACCCCGACCCGGTCATCTTCTTCGAGCCCAAGCGCATCTACCGCCAGTACAAGGAAGAAGTGCCCGACGACGGCGAGGCCCTGCCGCTGGACGTGTGCTTCGTGCTGCGCGACGGCAGCGACGTCACCCTGGTCACCTGGGGCGCCCAGGTGAAGGAATCGCTGGAGGCCGCCGAAGCGCTGGCCGCCGAAGGCATCAGCGCCGAAGTGATCGACGTGGCCACGCTCAAGCCGCTGGACTTCGACACCATCCGCGAATCGGTGGCCAAGACCGGCCGCTGCGTGATCGTGCACGAAGCGGCCAAGACCGCCGGCTTCGGCGCCGAGATCGCCGCCCGCCTGGCCGAAGAGTCCATGTACGACCTGGTGGCGCCGGTCGAGCGCGTCACTGGCTATGACACCCACATCCCGCTCTTCAGGCTGGAGATGAAGTACCTGCCGAGCGTGGAGAAGATCGTCGCGGCATGCCGCCGCGCCGCTGCCGCAGGAGCCTGAGCCATGTACGCACGCCTCACCGCCAACCATCGCGCCCGCTACCGCAACCCGATCGCCGTCGTCGCCGGCGAGAAAGTGACGCTGGGCATCCGCGACGTGGACTGGCCCGAGTTCATCTGGGCCACCGACCCGCGCGGCCGCAGCGGCTGGATCCACCAGTCCTTCCTCGACGGCGACACCGTGGCCCGCGACTACGACGCCCGCGAAATCGACGGCAACGCCGGCGACTCGGTGCGCCTGATCGAGCTTGCCGGCGGCTGGTGGTGGGCGGAGAACGAAATCAACGAACGGGGCTGGCTGCCCGAGCGCGCGCTGGCCATCGAACCGGGAATGAAGTGAACCCATGAGCGAGAAGAAACTGTTCCTGCTGCCGGACCTGGGCGAGGGCCTGCCCGACGCCGAGATCGTCGAATGGCTGGTGAAGGTCGGCGACGTGGTCCGCCTGGACGAGCCGCTGGTGTCCATGGAAACCGCCAAGGCGGTGGTCGAGGTGCCGTCGCCGTTCTCCGGCAAGGTGTTGCGCCTGGCCGGCGCCGCCGGCGACGTGATCGCCACCGGGCACTGGCTGGCCGAAGTCGAACTCGACGCGAGCCTGCCCCAGCGTGCCGATGCCCAGGACACCGGCCACTCGCATGGCCACGCGCCAAAGCCCGCGGAGGCGGCGCCCGCGGGTCCGGTCGTTGCCGCGGAAACCCGCAGCACCGAGGCCCCACCCGCGGACGACGAGGACGCCGACGCCGGCACCGTCGTGGGCGCGATGCAAAGCTCCAACGCCGTGCGCGTTGAACAGGCCGTCGCCATCGGCGGCGTCAAGGCCATGCCCGCGGTGCGTGCCCTGGCCCGCAAGCTCAAGGTGGACCTCGCGCGCGTGCAGGCCACCGGCGCCCATGGCGACGTCACCCTGGCCGACGTCAAGCGCGCCGCCGCTGCGCCTGTGGGAGGGCCTTCAGGCCCGACCGTGCGGAGCGTCGGGCCTGAAGGCCCTCCCACAAGGGTGTTGCCCGCCCGCCCTTCGGCGCCCGCCACGCGCGACGCCGACGCCAAGCTCGACGTCGACGACCCCATCCGCGGCGTGCGCCGCAACATGGTCCGCACCATGTCCCAGGCCCACGCCGAAGTGGTGCCCACGTCGCTGATGGACGACGCCGACATCCACGCCTGGTCGCCAGGCGAGGACATCATGGCCCGGCTCATCCGCGCGCTGGGCGTCGCGGCACAGGCGGTGCCGGCGCTCAACAGCTGGTTCAACGCCAAGGAAGGCACGCTGCGCCGCCACTCGCGCGTTGACGTGGGCATCGCCATTGATTCGCCCGACGGCCTGTTCGTGGCCAACCTGCGCGGCGCCGAGAAGCTCGACGCCTGGCAGATCCGCGGCGAACTCAACCGCATCCGCGACGGCGTCAAGGCCCGCAGCCTGCCGCCCGAAGACCTGCGCGACTACACGCTGATGCTGTCGAATTTCGGCGTGTTCGCCGGCAAGTACGCCACGCCCGTGGTGGTGCCGCCCTGCGTGTGCATCGTCGGCGCGGGCCGCCTGTACCACGCGGTGGTGCCGGTGCTGGGCGGGCTGGAAACGCACCGCCAGATGCCGATCTCGCTCACATTCGACCACCGCGCCGCCACCGGCGGCGAGGCCGCGCGTTTCCTGCGCGCGCTGCTGGACGACCTGCAGCGCCCGAACTGAGGAAAAACCGGGGTCAGAGCCCCAAAACCGGGGTCAGAGCCCGATTTCCGCCCGGCTGATCGGATTTAATGATGCGTTCGGGCGGAAATCGGGCTCTGACCCCGGTTTTGGGGCTCTGACCCCGGTTTTTCCTCAGCCGGTGGAGACTTCCACCCGGTCGCGTCCGCTGCGCTTGGCCCGGTAGAGCGCCTGGTCGGCACGCTGGAACACCGCTTCCACCACGTCATGGCCCACCACGCCCGAGGCCACGCCCGCCGAAAGCGTGAGCGGCGCGGGCAGGTCGGCGCGCGCGGCCACGGCGGCGCGGATGCGCTCGACCACCATCACCGCCGACTCCAGCTGCGAGTCGGGCAGGAACACCACGAACTCCTCGCCGCCGTAGCGCGCCGCCACGTCCCCGCCGCGGATGCCGCGCTTGATTTCCTCGGCCACGATCTTCAGCACGCCGTCGCCGGCGGCGTGGCCGAAGCCGTCGTTGATCCGCTTGAAGTGGTCAATGTCCAGCACCGCCACCGTGTAGGGCCCGTTGAAGCGCACCCGCCCGGCCCGGGCTTCGTTCTTGATGCGGTCCAGCCCGCCGCGGTTGAGCAGGCCGGTAAGGTGGTCGTGGCTGGCCTTGATGGCCAGGGCCTCGTTCTTCTCCTCCAGCTCGCGCTGGTAGCTCACCAGGCTGGTGTGCAGCATCTCGCGCTCGGCCACCATCCGCTGCATGTCCAGGTTCAGGCGCCGCAGCTCCAGCAGCGCCACCACCTGGCGTCCCAGCGCGCGCAAACCCTCGTACTGCTCCGGCGTGAGGTCGCGTGGCTTTCGGTCGATCACGCACACGGTGCCCAGCGCCTCGCCGTCCACGTTCACCAGCGGCATGCCGGCGTAGAAGCGGATTTCCGGCCCACCGGTCACCAGCGGGTTGTCGGCAAAGCGTGGGTCGAGCGAGGCGTTGTTGACCACCAGGATCTCATCGGGCCGCCGGATGGCGTGGTCGCAGAAGGCGATGTCGCGGGCCGTCTCGCGGTCTTCGGTGCCCAGGCTGGCCTTGAACCACTGCCGGTCGGAGTCGATCAGGGTGACGGTGGAGATGGGCGTGCCGCACAGCGCGCTGGCCAGTCGCACGATGTCGTCGTAGGCACGCTCGGGCAGCGTGTCCAGGATGCGGTAGCGGTGCAGCGCCGCCATGCGCCGCGCTTCGTTGGCATTCTCCGCGGGGTCTTCTATCCGGCTGCGTACCATGGCGCCCTTCCCTCCTCGCGTCGCTGCGTCCATTAAGACAACCGCGGCTTCAACGTGCGCCGAACTTGAACCCGCGCCAGGCCCACGCACACGCGATCACCACCAGGAAGGCCTTGTAGGCCAGCAGGCTGGCCAGCACCTGGCGCCAGATCGGCCCGGCCTCGATGGTAGTGCTGGCGATGGCGAAGCCCCAGCGTCCGGCCAGGAAGCTGGCGAGGAAAGCCACGCAAAGCGCCGCCACGTCGAATCGCCGGCGCTCAGGCGACCGCGCCAGCGTGCGCGGGTAGAACCAGTAAAGCGCGCCCAGGATCGCGAACCAGGGCAGGAACAGGATCAGCGCGAGATCGGCCACGTCCGACATCAGGCGCCCTCCTCGGCGAACGCGGCCAGCGCCGCGCCCACCGCATCCACGGTGGCGTCGGCCGCGAGTTCACCTACCCGGTGTTCGCCCAGGTGCAGGCCCATGCCGGCGACGTGCCGCAGGGCCGCCGCGCCGTCGCGCTTGAGCGCCGCGATGCGCTCGCCCGCCTCGCGCGGCGAATCGTGGCCCACGCTCTGCATCAGCTCGGCGCCTTCGGCCGACAGCAGCTTGAAGTAGAACCGGCCGTCCTTCTCGCGGTACTGCTTGAACTGCGGCAGCGCCGACTTCGCCTTCGCGCCGGCCTTGGCCGCCGGCTGCGTGCGCAGGTCGCGCAGGCCCACGGCATCGCGCAGCGCCTGCAGCAGCGGCGTGGCCACCTTGCGCGCCTTGAGCGCGCCTTCGCGCAGGATGGCTTCGATTTCCACCGGCTTGGCGATCAGTTCGTCGTAGCGCGCGCGCATCGGCGCCACCTCGGCGTCCACGCGCTCGAACAGGGCCTGCTTGGCGTCGCCCCAGCCAATGCCATCGGCGAACGCACGCGCGAAGGCGTCGGCCTGCGCGGGCGTGGCGAAGGCCTGGTAGAGCTGGAACAGCGCCGAACCTTCGGTGTCCTTGGGCTCGCCGGGCGCGCGCGAATCGGTGACGATCGAGAAGATGAGTTTCTTCAGCTCCGCCGGCGGCGCGAACAGCGGGATGGTGTTGTCGTAGCTCTTGCTCATCTTGCGGCCGTCCAGGCCCGGCAGCGTGGCCACGGATTCCTCGATGGCCGCCTCGGGCAGCACGAAATGGTCGCCGTACAGATGGTTGAAGCGCGCGCCGAAATCGCGCGCCATCTCGATGTGCTGCACCTGATCGCGGCCCACCGGCACCGAGTGCGCCTTGAACAGCAGGATGTCGGCGGCCATCAGCACCGGGTACATGAACAGTCCGGCGCTGACGCCGGCATCCTCGTCTTCGCCGGCGGCGCGGTTGCGGTCCACCGCGGCCTTGTAGGCGTGCGCGCGGTTGAGCAGGCCCTTGCCGGCCACGCAGGTCAGCAGCCAGGTCAGCTCGGTCACCTCGGGGATGTCGGACTGGCGGTAGAACCACACCTTGTCCGGCTCCAGCCCGCAGGCCAGCCAGCTGGCGGCGATTTCCAGCGTGGAGCGCTGCACGCGCGCCGGGTCGAAGGTCTTGATCAGCGCGTGGTAGTCGGCCAGGAAATAGAAGCTCTCGACGCCGGCGCGGCGGCTGGCGGCCACGGCCGGCCGGATGGCGCCGGCGTAGTTGCCCAGGTGCGGGGTGCCGGAGGTGGTGATGCCGGTAAGGACGCGGGTGACGGGCATGGCGGGGCCTGCTGGGGAATCGCGGCCATTTTAGCCCGTGCCGGGCCGTTAACCCCGTCGCCCGGCCTGCAACGTTGAATCCCCTGCCCCACCTACGGAGAACGTCCATGAACCGCCTGACCGCTTCGCTGCTGATGCTGCTGCTTGCCCTGTCCGCCCTGCCCGGCTGCGCCCGCGCACAGGCCCTGGTGGACCTGCAGGTGCTCGACTTGGAACGCCAGCAAACCCTGCCCCGCCACCCGCACCGCGGCCGCGACTACATCGAAGGCCAGCCCGGCCACCGCTACGCGGTGGTGCTGCAGAACCTCACCGGCGAGCGCGTGCTGGCGGTGGTGTCGGTGGACGGCGTGAACGCCATCAGCGGCCAGACCGCCGGCAGCCAGCAGAGCGGCTACGTGCTGGGCCCCTGGCAGCGCATGGAGGTGCGCGGCTGGCGCAAGAACCTGTCGGAAGTGGCCGAGTTCCAGTTCACGTCGCTGGGCGACAGCTACGCCGCCCGCACCGGCCGGCCCGGCAACGTCGGTGTGATCGGCGTGGCGGCCTTCCGCGAGCGCCGGTACGAGCCGCGGTATGACTACCCGGCCGACATCGCGCCCTCGGCGCCACCGGCGCCGATGGCCCGCGCGGAAGGCCAGGCCAGCGCCGATGCCGCGGCCGCCGCGCCGTCCCCGCCGTACGAAAGCCTGCAGCGTCGCGAATCGGAGCAGGCCTCGCGCCAGCAGCTGGGCACCGGCCACGGCCAGCGCCGCTGGGACGCCGCCACCACCACCGCTTTCGAGCGCGAGTCCAGCCGCCCCAACCAGGTGTCGTCGGTGTGGTACGACGCCACCGACGCGCTGGTGGCCCGCGGCGTGCTGCCGCGCCGCTGGCCGGCCCCGTACGGCACGCCCGAAGCCTTCCCCATTGGCTTCGCGCCCGACCCGTGACGGGCCGCAAAACAAACAGGCCGGGCGTCTGCGCCCGGCCTGCGTGGCCAACCAGGGTGCGCGCGCGACTCAGTCGTCGCAGCCGCCCTTGCAGTCCTCGGCGGTCTCGGACACCACTTCACCGGCCTTCTTCACGTCACGGCCGACGCCGGCGATGGTGTTGCAGCCCGAGAGGGCGAAAACGGCCAGCAGCGCCAGCAGGATGATCTTCGTGCGGTTCATGAGGGTCTCCTCGGGTGGATGGTTCGAGTCTATGCCTGCGGCCTGCGCTGTCAACCCGCGCCCGGGCCTCAGTCGCGCATCAGCGTGGATTTGCCGAACAGGCTTTCCACCAGGTCCACCGCCAGCAGGCCGGTGCGGTTGTGGTCGTCGAAGGCGGGGTTGAGTTCGACGATGTCGATCGAACCCACGCGGCCGGTGTCGGCGATCATTTCCATCACCAGCTGCGCCTCGCGGTAGTTGGGGCCGCCGGGCACGGTGGTGCCCACGCCGGGCGCGATGGCCGGGTCGAGGAAATCCACGTCGAAGCTCACGTGCACGTGGGTGTTGGCGTCAATGCCTTCCAGCGCCTCTTCCATCGCCCGCTTCATGCCGATTTCGTCGATGTAGCGCATGTCGTAGACGTCGAGGCCGTATTCCTTGATCAGGCGCTTCTCGCCCTGGTCCACGGAGCGGATGCCGACCTGGCGGATCTGCGAGGGCTGCAGCGCCGGCGACGATCCGCCCAGGTGCGTCAGCGGCCGCGGGCCCAGGCCGCACAGGCACGACACCGGCATGCCGTGGATGTTGCCCGAGGGCGTGACGTCGCTGGTGTTGAAGTCGGCGTGGGCGTCCAGCCACAGCACGCGCAGGGCCTTGCCGTTCTCGCGGCACCAGCGCGCCACGGCGGTGATGCTGCCCACGCCCAGGCAGTGGTCGCCGCCGAGCAGGATGGGCAGGCGGCCGAGCTGCAGCTGCGCGTACATCGCGTCCATCACCAGCTGGTTCCAGGCGACCACCTGGTCGAGGTGGCGATAGCCTTCGGTGGGCGGCAGCCAGGGATTGACGGGGCCGGCCAGGTTGCCCGTGTCCACCACGTCCAGGCCGCGCTCGCGCAGGGCTTCGGCGAGGCCGGCGACGCGCAGCGCTTCAGGGCCCATCGAGGCGCCGCGGTGGCCGGCGCCGATGTCGGTGGGCGCGCCCACCAGCGCGACGGTCTGGCTGGTCGGGGTCATTGCGCGGTCACCTCGGCGGCGGGCGCCTGCACGGGCCGGCCCTCGGCCTTCCAGCGCGCCCAGCTGCCGTCCACCTGGCGCACGTCGAAGCCTGCCTGCGCCAGCACGCCTTCGGCGATGCCGGCACGGCGGCCGCTCTGGCAATACACCAGCACCCAACGGCGGCCGTCGAGCTCGGACAGGCGCCCGGCCACCTGGTCGTGCGGGATGTTCACCGCGCCCGGCACGTGGCCGGCGGCGAACTCTTCGGGCGAACGCACGTCCAGCAGCAGCGGCGCATCGGCGCGCCGCGAGACTTCTTCCACCGCGGCGGGCGACACGGCGGGCTTGCCCGCCAGCGCGGCCATCGGCAGCGCGAGACCAAGCAACAGGGTGGTGGCGCAGTGGCGATGTCGGCGCATGGCGCCTCCTTGGCTGGGGATTTCGTGATGGCGATGCGTGGTGCCGACACCCGGATTCGAACTGGGGACCTACCGCTTACAAGGCGGTTGCTCTACCAACTGAGCTATGCCGGCATGGCGGCCGATTCTAACCCGCGGCGGCGATCACTCGCAGGCCACCGGACGGGCCTGCACGTCCCGCGCCTTGGGCAGCAGCGCCTGCCAGTCGAAGCCCGGTTCGGCGGCGAGGTCTATCCACCACTGCGCGGCGTCTTCCGTGCGCGGTTCGAGCACGGCGGTGAAGCCCTGCGCGGCAAGTTCGTCGCGGCGCTTCTCGGCGTTGGCCAGGTCGCGGAACAGGCCCAGCGACACGGTGTTTTCCTGGTCGCCGGCGGTGACGACGTAGTAGTCGCGCACGCCGCGCGCGGCCAGCTGGCGCGCCGCCGCCAGCGCGGCCTCGCGGCTGCCCGATGCCGGCAGGTAGACGCGGTAGCCGCGCAGCTGGGTGGCGCCCACTTCGCGGTACTGGATGCGCGCCACGCCGGGCGTGAGGGCAGCCATCGCGGCGCGCAGTTCGGCCGGCGTCGCGAACGGGCCCAGGGTCAGGCAGTCCGGCGCGTCGGGCATCGGCACGGGCACGGCGCCGCGCTCCATTTCGTCGGCGCTGGGCGGTACCTCGGCTTCGCCCAGCAGCACCAGGCCACCCACGCCGGCATCCATGGGCGGCGGCGGCGCGGGGGTGGGCGGGCGCTGCGCCATCCACCACGCGGCCACGCCAAGGTTCAGGCACACCAGCAGCACCACCAGCCCGCGCAGGATCACGGCGTACTCCCGGCATTGTGCGCGGCATAAACGGCCAGGCCCTCCAGCACCAGCCCCGGTGCCCACTCCACGTCCAGCTCGAGCGCACTGGCCAGGCGCTGGCCGCCGCCGCCGCTGAGCAGCACCCGCGGCGCCGCGCCCAGCCGCTGCGTGGCCTTGCGGTGGCTGCGCTCCACCAGCCCCGCGGCCGCACCCAGGCTGCCGCTGGCCAGCGCGTCGGCGGTGTCGGCGGCGAAGTCGCCGGCCTCGCCGCCGGCGAAGGCCAGCGCCGGGAAACGCGCCGCCAGCGCCGAGCGCATGTGTTCCGGGCTGGGCGCGATCAGTCCGCCGCGGTGGACGCCGTGCGCGTCCAGCAGGTCCACGGTGAGCGCGCTGCCGGCCGACACGCACAGCCAGGGCCCCGGGCCGCGGGCATGTGCGGCCAGCAGCGCCAGGAACCGGTCCACGCCCAGCCGCGAGGGCTCGGCATAGGCAATGCGCACGCCCGCGCATTCACTGCGCGGGCGGGCGCGCGTGGCGGGGTTGCCGTGGCTGGCCAGGGCTTCGGCGACGGCCGCCGTCAGCTCCGATCCGGCCACCGACGCCAGCCAGCACGCGTCGCCGGGCTGCACGCCGGCCAGCCAGCGCTGCATGGACGGCGCGAAGTCGGCGGCCCCGTGGGTCCAGGCCTGCATCTCGCCCAGGCCTTCGCCCGGTCGCCAGGCGGCGACTTTCAGGCGGGTGTTGCCGAGGTCGAGCAGCCAGGTGGTCATGCGGCGCGCAGGCTCGCTTCACCGGCGTGGTGCCGGCGTTCGCCGTCGGCCTCGCGCAGCCTCAGGGCGCCATCGGCCGCCACGCCCAGCGCCACGCCCTCGACCACGCGGTCACCCAGGTGCAGCCGCACTTGCTGGCCGGCCAGCATGTCGTGCCTGGCCCAGCCTTCAAGGAAGGCCGCCAGGCCCTCGCGTTCGAAGCGGGCCAGCATCGGCAGCAGGGCGTCCAGCAGCGCCACGCACGCGGCATGGCGCGACGGCGGCGCGGCGGACAGCGAAGCCAGGTCGCACCACGGCTGGTCAATGTCGCGCGCGGCCGAAGCGGGCATCGCCACGTTCAGGCCCAGGCCCACCACCACGCGCATCGGGCCGCCGGCTTCACCGCCGACCTCCACCAGGATGCCGCCCAGCTTGCGGCCGTTGGCCACCAGGTCGTTGGGCCATTTCAGGCGCACCTGCGGGTAGCCCAGCGCGTGCAGCGCGTCGGCCGCGGCCACGCCTACGGCCAGGCTCAATCCCTGCAGCGCGGCCACGCCGCCGTCGAAGCGGCGCGACAGGCTCAGGTAAACATGCGCCGCCAGCGGTGACGCCCAGCGCCGGCCGCGGCGCCCGCGCCCCGCGGTCTGCCGCTCGGCCAGCCAGGCCCGCGTGCCGCGCGCCGGCGCCGGCTCGCGCAGCGCCACGGCATTGGTCGAGTCGGTTTCAAGCAGCACGTCCAGGTGCGCCAGTTCGGCACTGGCCGACGGCGCCAGGGCAGCGGCGATCGCGTCGGCGTCCAGCAGCTCCAGGGCCGCGTCCAGCGCGTAGCCTTGGCCCGGCCGCGCCTGCACGTCCACGCCGGCGGCGCGCAGCGATTCGATGCGCTTCCACACCGCGCTGCGGGTGATGCCCAGTTCGCGCGCCAGTTCGGCGCCCGACGCGGGCGAACGGCGCAAGCGCAGCAGCAGCGCGCGATCGATCACGCGGCCTTCCGGCGCAGGCGGGTCCACAGCCGCACGCGTTCGAACCGCGCTTCGGTGCCGGCGCGCAGCCGCGCCAGGTTGGCGCGGTGGGTGAACACGATGAACACCGCCATCAGCACCGCGAAGCCAAAGCGCACGTCGTCGGCGCCGGTGAACCAGGCCAGCGGCACCAGCATGGCGGCGGCCAGCACGGTGGACAGGCCGACGTAGCCGGTGGCGGTGAGCACCAGCAGCCACGCCGCCAGCACCACCAGCACGGCCACGGGCCACAGCACCAGCAGCGCGCCCACCAGGGTGCCCGCCCCCTTGCCGCCGCGGAAACCATGGAATACCGGCCAGACATGGCCCAGCACCGCCGCGATGGCCGCCGCGTAAGGCAGCCAGGGTTCGCCCTGGCCAAACCGCAGGGCCAGCCACACGGCCAGCGCGCCCTTGCCCACGTCCACCAGCACCGTGCCCAGTGCGAACTTCCAGCCCTGCGTGCGCAGCGCGTTGGTGCCGCCGGCGTTGCCACTGCCCAGGGTGCGGATGTCCACGCCGCGCAGCCGGCCCAGCAGCAAGCTGCCCGACAGGGAACCCAGCAGGTAGGCGGCGACGATGAGCAGTGCGGAAGTCATGGCCGCATTATGCGGCAGCCTCGCCCGGCCGTCAGTCCGCGGGCTGCAGCGACACCACCAGCGCGCCCGGTCCGGCGTGTGCACCGATGGCCGAACCGGTTTCCACCAGCCAGCCTTCGCGCACCGTGATGCGATCGCGCAGCGCGGCCAACACCGCCGCGCCGTCGTCGGCCGCGTCACAGTGGCCCACCACCAGGCGCCAGGCCTTCGTGCGGTCCACGCGCCGGGCCACGTGCGCGGCGAAGCGCACCGGCACGTTCGACGTGCCGAACAGGCCGCCGGCCATGCCCAGGCGGCCACTGGGCTTGATCCTGGCGATGGGCGTCAGGCCCAGCCACTCGGCCACCGGCTGGGCCCAGGCGGGCAGGCGGCCACCGCGCACGGCGTGGCGGATATTGCGCGCCAGGGCCCAGGTCTGCGTCAGGGGCTTGAGCCGCGCCAGTTCGGCCAGGATCGCCGGTGCGTCGGCGCCCTGCAGCGCCATCTCGCCCGCGCGCATCGCCAGCAGGCCCTCGCCGCCGGACGCGTTGCCGGTGTCGAACACGTGGGTGCGGTCGGGATGGCCGCGCTGGGCGGCGGTCTCGGCCGACTGCAGCGTGCCGGAGATCGCGCGCGACAGGCCCACGTAGACCAGCGTGCGGTGGTGCGAGAGCAGGAACTCGAACTGCCGGCGGAAATCGCCCGGCGGCGGCTGGCTGGTCCGCGGCAGCACCACCTCGGTGCGCAGCTTGCGATAGAACTCGGCCGTGGACAGCCCCACTTTGTCCAGGTAGTCCTGGTCGCCGAAGTTCACGCGCGCCGGCACCATGTGGATGTTCAGGCGCTGCATCTGGTCGGCGGGCAGGTCGGCGGCGCTGTCGGTGATCACCGCCACCGCGATCGATCCCGCTGCGGTGCGCGCCTGGGCGTGCATGTCGTCGGCCTTGGCGGCCTCGACGCGGCCGAAGCGCGCCGCGACCGCGAACATGGCGCTGGGGTCGGCCACGTGCGCATGCAGCCGCAGCCGCGCATGGCTGCCCGCGATCACCACGCACGACGAGCCCAGTTCGCCCATCGCGGCGCGCAGGCCGGCGCGGTCCAGGCCTTCGCCAATCAGCAGGCACTCGCTGCACCAGCGGTGTTCGGGGTCGGCGTCGCCGATCTCGCCGTGCGCTTCGGCGGCCTCCAGGTCGCCGGGCAGTTCGTCGGCCAGGCCCACCGCATCCACGGCGCCCGAGGCGATGAAGTCGCCGATGCCTTCGAGCAGGTCCACGAAGCCCTGCGCGCCCGCGTCCACCACGCCGGCACGGGCCAGCACCGGCAGCTGGTTGGGCGTGTTGGCCAGCGCGCGCCGGCTGTGTTCGAGCGCGGCGCGGAACCAGCGGCCCAGGTCGGTGTCGCTGCGCTGTTCAAGCGCGTCGGCGAAGGCCGCGATGACGCTGAGGATGGTGCCCTCGCGCGGTTCCGAAAGCGCCTGCCGCGCCGAGTCGGCGCCGGCGCGCACGGCCCGGGCCAGCGCCGCCGGCTCCAGCGCGCGCGCCGGGCCCGCCGCTTCGGCCACGCCGGTGAAGAACTGCGCCAGGATCGCGCCCGAGTTGCCGCGTGCGCCGTCCACGGCGTCTTCGCCCACGCGCCGCAGCAGGTCGCCGGCGCCCTGGGTGCGCCGGCTGAGCGCGCCCGCCAGCACGCCACCCAGGGTGAACGCGAGGTTGCTGCCCGTGTCGCCGTCGGGCACCGGGAAGACGTTGATCTTGTTGAGCATCTCGCGCTGGGCGATGACGCGGCGGGCGCCGGCGATCAGGGCTCGGCGGAGGGCGGGACCGCGGATCAGGACACGCGGCGGTTCGATGATGGCGGCATTCATGGGCTGCCGGAGTCTGCCCCAAGCCGGGCCGAACGCCATGCTGCAGTGCCGCAACGCCGGCACGTGGCTACAACGCGGTTCGGGTATAAACTCGGCCCTGCAACCTTTCGGCGTCCTGCCGCATCCCTTGTGAACTACCCATCCCAGGTGTCCGCCATGTCCCGCACCCTGCTCGCCCTTTTGCTAGCCGTGGCCTCGGCCGGTGCCCTGGCGGAGGAGTCGCTGCCGGCGGAAACGCAGGCGCCGCAGTGCGAAAAGGAAGACGCGCACGAGGCCAAGTCCACGGCGGCGACGCCGGGCGGGTCCTCGTCCGCACGCCCCGGCACGCCGGCCCCGGTGCGGCCGCGCAGCGCCAGCGGCCGCAGCACGCCGCGCTGGCACAGCCTGCTGCCGGGCATGATTCGCTAAACCCACGGACTTGCCAGCCGGGCCCCGCGCCCGCACCTTGGGCGGCATGAAGTCCCTGTTTGCCCGCCTCTTCCCCCGCCCGCCCGCACTGACGCCGGACCAGGACGCCCAACTGGCGGCCGACCTGCCCTGGCTGTCGCGCCTGGCCAGCGACCGCCGCGACCGCCTGTCGGCGCTCACCGCCCGTTTCCTGTCCGGCAAGGCCATCACGCCCGTGCACGGCCTGGCGCTGGACGACCGCCAGCGCCTGCGCCTGGCCGCGCTGGCCTGCCTGCCGCTGCTGGAGTTCGGGGCCGAGGGCCTGCGCGGCTGGAGCCAGGTGGTGGTGTACCCTGGCGCCTTCCGGGTGCAGCGCCAGCACCACCACGAAGACACCGGCGTGCTGGAGGAATGGCAGGAAGACCTGGCCGGCGAATCCTGGGACCACGGCCCGCTGGTGCTGTCCTGGGACGACGTCGAAGCCGACCTGGCCGACCCCGAAGCCGGCTTCCAGCTGGTGGTGCATGAAATGGCGCACAAGCTCGACGCGCTGGACGGCGCGATGGACGGCACGCCGCCGCTGCCCGCCGAATGGCAGCGCGAATGGGCGCGCGATTTCCAGGCCGCCTACGACGATTTCTGCGCGCGCATGGACGCCGGCGGCGACAGCGCCATCGACCCCTACGCGGCCGAGGCGCCCGAGGAATTCTTCGCCGTCACCAGCGAGTACCACTTCTCCGCGCCGGCGCTGCTGGCGGCGGAAATGCCGGCCGTGGCCGCGCACCTGCGCCGCTTCTACGGCGAATCGCCGATACCGGCGGCCTAGAACGCCGGCGGGAAGCGCACGCGGAAGCGGCCGCCGCCCAGTTCGGGCGCGCGCTCCACGCTCAGTTCGCCGCGATACGCGGCCACGATGTCCTGCACGATGGACAGGCCGATGCCGTGGCCCTGCACGCGTTCATCGCCGCGGACGCCGCGCTGCAACAGGCGCTCGACCTGTTCCTCCGGGATGCCGGGGCCGTCGTCGTCCACGATGAAGATCACGCCGGGGCGGCGGTTGGGCGAAGCGCCCTCCACCCGCACGCTCAGCAGAACGCGCCGCCGCGCCCACTTGAAGGCGTTCTCCAGCAGGTTGCCCAGCAATTCCTGCAGGTCGCCCAGCTCGCCGTGGAAGCGCGCGCTGGCGTCTATCTCGAACTCGCACAGCACGCCCTTGCCGGCGTACACCTTCTCCAGCCCGGCGACGATTTCCTCGGCGCGCGGCTCGATCTCGATCGGCGCCGAATACAGCGCGTGGCCACTGCGCGCGGCGCGCGAGAGCTGGTAGGAAACGATTTCGTTCATGCGCTGCACCTGCGCGGCCACGTCGTCGCGCAGTTCGTCATGGCTGGCGTCGGCGTCCAGCCGCGCGCGCAGCACGGCCAGCGGCGTCTTGAGGCTGTGGGCCAGGTCGGACAGCGTGTTGCGGCTGCGCTCGAGGTGGCTGCGCTCGCTCTCGATCAGGCTGTTGATGGATTCGGTGATGGACTCGAGTTCGCGCGGGTGCCGGCCCGAGAGGCGCTGGCTCTGGCCCTGGCGCACGCGCGACAGTTCGCGCTCGACGTTGCGCAGCGGCAGCAGGCTCCAGCGCAGCACCAGCACCTGCACCAGCACCAGCAGCAGCGCGGCCAGGCCCAGGTAGCCCCAGAGCGCCTGCCGGAACACGTTCACCTGGTCCTGGATCTGGGCCGCGTCCTCGTAGACGCTGAAGGTGAGGTGGAAGTCGCCGGCCGACTCCCAGATGACGCCGATGGAATAGGCGTAGACGCTGTTCTCGGTGCCGCGGGCGTCAATGATGCCCAGCGGGCCCTCGAAGCGGCGCGCGCCCGGCGGCAGGAACTCCACCGGCGGCAGCGAGCGCCCCAGCGACGACGCCGAATCCCAGCGCATCCCTTCGCCGCGCACGCTGGCGTAAAGGCCGCTGCCCGGGATCATGAAGCGCGAATCGGGCGGCGTCTCGGGCGGGATGAAGCTGCGGCCGCGGTCAAGCTCGCTGCCCGACAGGTAGCCGTTGGCCAGGTCGGCCAGGCGTTCGCGCAGGGCGTTCTGCGCCGTTTCCACGAACGCGCGGTCCAGGGCATAGCCGGTGAACCCGAGGAAGGCGACCAGCGCCAGGCTGGCCGCCAGCAGCTGGCGGGCCTGCAGCGATAGCGTGCGCCAACCGCGCAACGCGGCTTACTCGTCGCGCGGGATGGCGAACCGGTAGCCGCGGCCGCGCACGGTCTCGATGGGCTTGATCTCGCCCTCGGGATCGAGCTTCTTGCGCAGGCGGCCGATGAACACTTCCAGCACGTTCGAATCGCGGTCGAAGTCCTGCTGGTAGATGTGCTCGGTGAGGTCGGCCTTGGACACCAGCTCGCCCGCGTGCAGCATCAGGTACTCCAGCACCTTGTACTCGTAGCTGGTCAGGTCCACGCCCATGCCGTTGACGGTGACCGTCTGGGCCGAGAGGTCGAGCTTGACCGGGCCGCAGTCGAGCGAGGGCTTGGACCAGCCCGCGGCGCGGCGCAGCAGCGCGTTCAGGCGGGCCAGCAGCTCTTCGACGTGGAAGGGCTTGACCAGGTAATCGTCGGCGCCCGACTTCAGGCCCTCGACCTTGTCCTGCCAGCTCGAACGCGCCGTGAGGATCAGGATCGGGAACTTCTGGCCCTCGGCGCGCAGCGCCTTCACCAGGTCCATGCCCGACATCTTGGGCAGGCCCAGGTCGATCACGGCGATGTCGAACGGGACTTCGCGGCCGTGGTACAGGCCTTCCTCGCCGTCACCGGCGGTGTCCACGGCGAAACCTTCGCGCTTCAGGCGCGCGGCCAGGGTTTCCCGCAGCGGAGCTTCATCCTCGACCAGCAATACGCGCATGTCGTCTCCTTTCGACAGGGGGACCGGCCCGACCGGGCCAGCCTATCAGTAGTGCGGCGATGGACTGCGGCCTTCGTCGCTGCGGCCGGGCTGGCGGCCCGGATTGTCCATTCGTTCGGGGGCGGGCGACGGTTCGCGCCGCATTTCGGGTTCGCGGTAGCGGCGCTCGCTGGGCCGGGACCCGCCGTCGTCCTGGCGGCCGCCGCGGCGGCGATCGAAGGGATCGGGGCGGGACTCGCGGCGGCGCGGATCGTCCAGCACGCGGACGCGGCCCTCCGGGGTCAGCACCTTGAGGCGGTAAACCTCGCGACCGCTGCGCTGCATCGGCTCGGCCTGCAGCACGCGGCCACCGTCGCGCTCGACTTCCCGCACGCGGTCGCCGGCGTCCTCGCGCTGGCTGGCGGTGTCGCGCTCCTCGTCCTGGGCATGCACGGGCATGGCCAGGGCGGCGGCGAGGACCAGCAGCAGGGGGCGGAGGGCGCGGCACATCGTCGGGATACTAGCTCCAAGGGGGTCGGGCGGCTAGCGCGACCACGGGGCAAAGTCTGGGCGGAAAGCGGTGAATCCGATATGAACCCTAGCGGCGTCAACCACTTGGCCGGCAGCGGGATTCAGGTGTCAGTAGATTTCGGCCACGCAGCAGCGCAGCGAGCCACCGGCCTTCTCGATTTCGTCCAGCGCCACCTGGCCCACGGTGAAGCCCGCGCGCTGCAGGCAGGCCTGCTGCGCCGCCGTCAGGGACGCCGCGGCGGCCGCGCTCAGCCACACCCGGTCGGGTGACAGCGCGATGCCGTTGCCGGCGAACGAGGCTTTCTGCGCGGGCGTCAGTTCGACCACGTGCGGCGCGTACAGGGACGCAATGGCGGCCGCCGCGGCCGGGTCGGCGAAGCCGGCCGGGCAGACCACCAGGGCGCGCCCGGCCAGCACGCTCATCACCACGTTGGTGTGGTACTCGCCCGGGGCCAGGTCGAACATCAGGGTGCCGCGCAGGCCGAAGGCGGCGTGCATGGCCGCGGCGCCGGCTTCGTCGCAGCGTTCGCTCAGGCCGCAGAAGCCCAGGCCGCGCGCGCGGTCGATGATCAGGGCGCCGGTGAGCTCGCAGATGCCGGGCTGCGTGCGCAGGTCGGTTTCGGCATAGCCCATGGCGGCGAAGAAGCCGCGGATGTCGGCGCGTTCGGCCTCGCGCTGGCGCACGGGGTGGCGCATGTGGCCGATCACCAGCCGGCCCGGCGCGGTGGCGAACACGTTGTTGGGGAACAGGCCGTCGGGCATCGCCGGGTCGCCCGGGAACGCCACCACCGGCAGCGACGCCGACAGCGCGCGCTGCAGGCCGCGGTGCTGGTCGAGCGCGCGGCGCGGGTCCACCGCCACGCCCAGGTCCATGTAGGCGTTGTCGCTGGCGGACTGCTCGGCCAGCGCGAAGCCCTCGGGCGTCACCAGGAACGCGGCCTTGGCGCAGGCCGGGCCGAAGTCGGGCGCCAGCGAGCGCGCGAACGCGGCGAACGCGTGCAGGTCGCGGGTGATCATGCGGCGTCCTCGCGGCGCTCGGTGACGGCCAGCGCGCGCTCGATGAGGTCCCAGCCGGCGTCGCTGCGCGGCGCGCCTTCGCTCAGCACCTGGCGGAAGGCGCGGCCGCCGGGCTGGCCGTGGAAGAGGCCCAGGATGTGGCGCGTGATGTGCTTCACCGCCACGCCGCGCGCGCGGCAATCGTCCACGTACGGGCGATAGGCGCGCAGCAGCGGCCCGCGCTCCAGCGGCGCCAGCCCGGGCGTGAACATGGCGCGGTCCATCAGGTGCAGGCGATAAGGCTCGTGGTAGGCGGCGCGGCCAATCATCACGCCGTCCACGTGTCCGAGCGCGGCCACGCTGTCCTCCACCGTGGCCAGGCCGCCGTTGAGCACGATGCGCAGCTCGGGGCGTTCGCGCTTGAGCTGGTGTACCCAGTCGTAGCGCAGCGGCGGGATCTCGCGGTTTTCCTTCGGGCTCAGGCCCTGCAGCCAGGCCTTGCGCGCGTGCACCACGAACAGCCCGCAGCCCGCCAAAGCCACCGTGTCAATGAAGGCGCGGAACACGCCGTAGTCCTCCATCTCGTCCACGCCCAGGCGGCACTTCACGGTGACGGGCACCGGCGACGCGGCCGCCATGGCGGCCACGCATTCGGCCACCAGCGACGGCTCGCGCATCAGGCAGGCGCCGAAGCGCCCCGCCTGCACGCGGTCGGACGGGCAGCCGACGTTGAGGTTGATTTCGTCATAGCCCCAGTCGGCGCCGATGCGCGAAGCCTGCGCCAGATGCACCGGGTCACTGCCGCCCAGCTGCAGCGCCACCGGGTGCTCGACGGCGTCGAAGCCCAGCAGCCGCTCGCGGTCGCCGTGGATCACGGCCTGGGCGTGCACCATTTCCGTGTAAAGGCGCGCATGCGGCGCCAGCAGGCGATGGAAGGCGCGGCAGTGCCGGTCTGTCCAATCCATCATCGGGGCAACGCTGAGGCGGGTGGTTTCGGGGGCGGGCAGCAGGCTCATGGCGGCAGTCTAGCGGGTGGCATGGC
>DAORUD010000024.1:0-21650 GCA_035433005.1 Arenimonas sp.
GAGACCGACCCGGGCGTGCGCGGCGACACCTCGGGCGGCGGCGGCAAGCCGGCCAAGCTCGAGACCGGCGCCGTGGTGCGCGTGCCGCTGTTCGTCAACCAGGACGAGATCATCAAGGTGGACACCCGCTCCGGCGAATACGTCGGCCGGGTGAAGTAACCGCATGCCGGCCACGGCGGCGCCCCAGGCCTGCGACCTGCTGATCGAGGCGGGCTGGGTGGTGCCGGTCCAGCCGCATGGCGTGGTGCTGGAAGACCACGCCGTGGCGGTGAGCGCCGGTGTAATCGTGGCCGTGCTGCCGCGGGCCGAGGCCCGTGCGCGCTTCCAGGCCGCCGAAGTGGTGAGTCGCCCCGGATCGGTGCTGGTGCCCGGGCTGGTGAACGCCCACTGCCACAACCCGATGACCCTGCTGCGCGGCGTCGCCGACGACCTGCCGCTGATGACCTGGCTGCAGCAGCACATCTGGCCGATCGAAGGCCAGGTGATCGGCCCGGGTTTCGTGGCCGACGGCATCGAGCTGGCCGTGGCGGAAATGCTGCGCGGCGGCACCACCAGCTGCGCCGAGAACTACTTCTTCCCCGACGTGCAGGCCGCGACCTATTCGCGCCTGGGTTTCCGCGCGCTGGTCGGTCTGCCGGTGATCGACTTCCCGACGGCCTGGGCCCGCACCCAGGACGAATATTTCGAGAAGGGCCTGGAAGTGCACGACAATTGGCGGCGCAACCCGCTGGTGTCCACCTGCTTCGTGCCGCATGCGCCGTACACGGTTAACGACGCCGCCTTCGAGCGCATCCGCATGCTGTCCGACCAGCTCGACCTGGTGGTGCACTGCCATATCCACGAAACCGCGCACGAGAACACCGAGGCCATGAAGCAGCACGGCTCGCGCCAGCTCGCCCGGCTCGACCGCCTGGGCCTGGTGAACGACCGACTGATGGCCGTGCACATGACCGACCTGACCGACGCCGAGATTGCCCTGTGCGCCGAGCGCGGCGTGTCGGTGGCGCACTGCCCGGAATCCAACCTCAAGCTCGCGTCGGGCTTCTGCCCCACCCACAAGCTGCAGCAGGCCGGCGTGAACCTGGCGCTGGGCACCGACGGCTGCGCCAGCAACAACGACCTGGACATGTTCGGCGAGATGCGCACGGCGGCCCTGCTGGCCAAGGGCGTGTCGGGCGACGCCTCGGCCCTCGACGCGGCCAGCACGCTGCGCATGGCCACCTTGGGCGGCGCGCGGGCCATGGGCCTGGGCGAACGCATCGGCTCCATCGAACCGGGCAAGCTGGCCGACCTCACCTGCGTGGACATGGACCCGCTGGAGACGCAGCCGATGTACCACGCCATTTCCCAGCTGGTTTACGCCACCGGCCGCCACCAGGTGTCCGACGTCTGGATCGGCGGCGTGCGCAAGCTCGACGCCGGCGCGCTGGTGGACATGGACGTTGCTGCCATCCGCGCCAAGACCCGGCAGTGGCGCGAGCGCATCGCCGGCATCAAGGTGCCCGCATGAGCACGCCCGCTGCGAACGCCAGCCAGGCCGAGCTCGACAAGTTCGGCGCGCTGGCCAGCCGCTGGTGGGACCCGCAGGGCCCGCAGCGCCCGCTGCACGAACTCAACCCCGCGCGCCTGGGCTACGTGCGCGACCGCCTGCCGCTGGCCGGCGCCCGCGTGCTGGACGTCGGCTGCGGCGCGGGCCTGCTGAGCGAAGCGCTGGCGCGCGAGGGTGCCCGCGTCACGGCGCTCGACCTGGCGCCTGAACTGATCGACGTGGCGAAGCTGCACCTGCTCGAGTCGGGCCTGACGGTGGACTACCGGCTGCAGTCAGTGGAAGCGCTGGCGGCTCAAGCGCCGGCTTCGTTCGACGCCATTACCTGCATGGAAATGCTCGAGCACGTGCCCGATCCGGCGGCCGTCATCCGCGCCTGCGCCACCCTGCTCAAGCCCGGCGGCCAGCTGTTCCTGTCCACGCTCAACCGCACGCCGGCCGCGTTCGCGGTGGCCATCGTCGGCGCCGAGTACGTGGCGCGGCTGCTGCCCAGGGGCACCCACGACTACAAGCAGTTCATCAAGCCGTCCGAACTCGCGGCCTGGCTGCGCGCCGCCGCGCTGCAGACGCGCGACGTCAGCGGCCTGGCCTACGACCCGATCCGCCGCAAGGCCTGGGTCGGCGGCCCCACGGCCATCAACTACCTCGCCTGCGCGGTGAAAGCCTGATGCCGACACCGCCGCGCGCGGTGCTGTTCGACCTGGACGGCACCCTGGTCGACAGCGCGCCCGACCTGTGCAACGCCGTGAACCGCGTGGTGGCCGACCTGGGCCATGCGCCGGTGCCGCTGGCGCGCCTGCGCGAAGTGGTGTCCAAGGGCGGCCGCGCCATGCTGGCGGTGGCGCTGCCCCAGCTCACCGACGATGAGCGTGCGGCCCTGCTGCCGCCGTTCCTGGCCTACTACGCGCAGGCGCTCGCGGTGGACAGCGTGGTGTTCGCGGGCGTGGCCGAGCTGCTTGGCGGCCTCGAGGCGCGCGGCCTGCGCTGGGGCATCGTCACCAACAAACCCGAATACCTGGCGCGCGGCGTGGTGGAAGGCTTCGGCTGGAGCCAGCGCAGCGCCGTGCTGATCGGCGGCGACACGCTGCCCCGGCACAAGCCCGACCCCGACCAGCTGCTGCTGGCCTGCGAACAGCTGGGCCTGGCCCCGTCCGACGTGCTGTACGTGGGCGACGACCTGCGCGACGTGCAGGCCGCGCGCGCCGCCGGCATGGTGTCGGTGGCCGCGCTGTGGGGCTACCGCGAGCCGCACGACGACCCGTCCGCCTGGGGCGCCGACCACGCCTTCGCCAGCGCCCGCGAGCTGCTGTCGGCGCCGGGGCTGCTGCCGCCGTGAGCGCGCCCGACGCCCCCGCCGACGCCATTGCCCACTTCGTGGCCAAGTGGCACCGGCGCGAGCCGGAAATGGCGCTGGCCGAAGTGTTCTGCCCGCCCGACCTGCGCCCGCGCTTCCGCGCCTGGGGCGCGCTGGTGCACGAACTGCGCGAAGCCGCCTTCGAACTCAGCGACGCCCGGGTCACCGCCGTGAAGTGCCAGTGGTGGGCCGAGGAGCTGGCGAACCTGCCGCAGGGCGCGGGGCGCCATCCCATCAGCGCGGGCCTGGCCTTGCCGCACCTGGCCTGGACGCGGCTGGCACGCGCGCTGATCGAACAGTCGCTGGTGGACGAACGCCCCGGCGACGCGCGCGCCGCGCTGGCGCACATGCAGCCGCTCGCGGCCGCCCTGGCGGACATCGAGGCCGGCGTGTTCGGCTTCGACGCGCCGCAGGAGCCGACGCCGCTGGCGGTGCATTTCCTGCTGCAGCGGCTGCCGCAGGGACTGGTGGCGCAGGACCAGGCGCGGCTGCCGCTGAACCTGTTGGCGCGCCACGGCCGCACCGTGGCCCAGGTGGCGGCGGGCGAGGGCGAGGCGCTGGTGCGCGACTGGGCCGCCGAACTGCTGGCCGCGCTACCGGCATCGAAGGCTCCGGCCCCGCTGTTCCGGCGCCTGCGCACCGGCTTCGACCGCGTGCGCCTGGCGCGCCTGGCCGCGGGCCGCGGCTTCGCGCCGCCGGCCGCGCCGGCCACCGTGTGGCGCGCCTGGCGCATCGCCCGGAACCCCTGAAACGCAACGTTGCGCACGTCCCGGGGCGTCAAACGCCCACTTGACGTAGCCTGCACCCGCCCTCAACTAGTTTGGCAAGCCATTGAACAGGAACGCCGACGTGCCCCCCAGCCCCCTTGAGAACACCGCCCGCGTGCTGCCCGACGTGGCCGTGCAGCCGCACCTGGCCCAGGCCGGCGTGCTCGACTGGGTAGGCATGGGCGAGATCGAAATGCCGGTGCTGATGCAGGCCGACGACGGCCGCACCCTCAGCAGCGGCGCACGGGTGAACGCGTTCGTGAACCTCAAGCGCGGTGACGCGCGCGGCATCCACATGTCCCGCCTCTACCTGCACGTGGACAAGGCGCTGTCGTCCGAGCCGGTCACCCCGGCCAGCGTGCGCCGGCTGCTGAAGGACTTCCTGGAATCCCACGCCGACCTGTCCGACCGCGCCATGGTCCGCATCTCGTTCGAACACCTGGTGCGCCGCCAGGCGCTGGCGAGCGACAACAGCGGCTGGAAAAGCTACCCCGTCACCATCACCGGCGTGATGGACCGCGGCCATTTCGCGCTGGAGCTGGGCCTGGAGGCCAAGTACTCGAGCACCTGCCCGTGTTCGGCCGCGCTGGCCCGCCAGCTCATCCAGGAACAGTTCGAGGCCGACTTCGCCGCCGGCAAGCCGGTGGACCGCGACGCCGTGCTGGCGTGGCTTGGCACCGAGCAGGGCATCCGCGCCACGCCGCACAGCCAGCGCTCCGTCGCTTCGGTGAAGCTGCGCCTGGTGCCGTCGTTCCAGAGTTTCCCGATCGTGGACGTGATCGACCGCATCGAGGGCGCGCTCAAGACGCCGGTGCAGACCGCCGTCAAGCGCGTGGACGAACAGGCCTTCGCCCTGCTCAACGGCCAGAACCTGATGTTCTGCGAAGACGCCGCCCGCCGCATCAAGGCCGCGCTGGAGCAGGACGAGCGCATCGGCGATTTCTGGCTGCGCGCCGCGCACCTGGAAAGCCTGCACGCCCACGACGCCGTGGCCGTGGCCACCAAGGGCGTGCCGGGCGGCTACACCTCGCTGCCCGACGGCCTCGCCTCGCGCTGACCCAGCCATGTAGGAGGGCCTTCAGGCCCGATGCTCCTCGGCGAAAAGCGTCGGGCCTGAAGGCCCTCCTACGGGATCAGGGCGTGCGTTCCAGCACCAGCAGCGGGTCAATCCGCACGTCGAACCAGCTCATGCCCCAGTGCAGGTGCGGGCCCGTGGCCCGGCCGGTGGCGCCGACGCGGGCGATCGGCTGGCCCTGTTCAACGCGGTCGCCCACCTTCACGTCAATGCGCGAGAGGTGCAGGAAGTTCGAGCTGATGCCGTGCCCGTGGTCAATCAGCAGCGTGCCGCCGGTGAGGTAGAAATCCGGCGCCACCAGCGTAACCACGCCGGCCGCCGGCGCCAGCACCGGCGTGCCCGAAGGCGCCGCGATGTCCATGCCCGAATGCGGGCTGCCGGGCGAACCGTTGTACACGCGCTGGTTGCCGAAGCGCCCGCTGATCCGGCCCTGCAGCGGCCAGGCGAAGGGCTTGGCGAAATCGGGGCGGTCGTCGTCGCGGTCGCGCGCCTGGACCACCTGTTCCTGTTCGCGGCGGATGCGCTCGGCGATGTCGGGCGGTGGCGCCACGGTCTTGGGCGGCACGCCGTTCACGCGCTCCACGGGCCAGTCGCGCGGCGTCACCGCCACCGTGGCGCTGCGCGTGCGGCCATCGGGCAGGCGCACCTGCACCTGCAGCGGCCCGGTGGCATCGCGCCCCACGCCGAACACCACGCTGCCATAGCCGGTGGTGCGCAGCCGGCGGCCGGCGTAGTCCACTTCGCTGCCGGGCGGCACCTTGCCGATCACCATCGCGCCCTGCGGCACGCTTTCGGGGAAAACGACGCGCAACTCGTCGGCCGGCGCCGGCGCGGCGGCGCCCGCCACGGCCAGCAGCGCCGCCAGCAGCCCGGTCATCGCTTGAAGGCCAGGCGGCGGCCCAGCGGCGCAGCGACCAGCGCGCGGCCGTCCCAGGCCAGCTCGCCGTTCACATAGGTGGCGGCGACGCGCGAGCGGAAGGTGTCGCCCTCGAACGGCGACCAGCCGCACTTGGACAGCACGTCCTCGCGCCGCACCTGGTAGGGCGCTTCGGGGTCCACCAGCACCAGGTCGGCGAAGTAGCCCTCGCGCAGGAAGCCGCGCTCCTGGATGCCGAAGCGCAGCGCCGGCGCGTGGCAGATCTTCTTCACCAGGTGGGGCAGGCTGAAGTGGCCGTCGTGCACTTTCTGGATGGCGCAGCTGAGGAAATCCTGCACCAGCGGCAGGCCCGAAGGCGCCGTGATGTAAGGCTGCTGCTTCTCGGCCAGGGTGTGCGGGGCGTGGTCGGTGGCCAGCACGTCCACGCGGTCCTCGGCCACGGCGCGGATGATGGCCGCGCGGTCGCTGGCTTCCTTGATGGCCGGGTTGCACTTGATGAAGTTGCCGCGCACGGCGTAGTCGGCGCGGGCGAAATGCAGGAAATGCACGCAGGTTTCGGCCGTGATCTGCTTGCCTTCCACCGGGCCGGGTTCGAACAGCATCAGCTCCTCGGCGGTGCTGATGTGCAGCACGTGCAGGGCGGTGCCGTGGCGGCGGGCCAGTTCGATCGCCAGCCGCGTGGACTTGATGCAGGCCTCGCGCGAGCGGATGTCGCCGTGCAGGTCCACCGGGATGTCGTCGCCGTACTTCGCGCGGGCCTTGGCCATCTCGGCGTCGATCATCGGCGTGTCTTCGCAGTGCGTGATGATCGGCACCCGGCACTCGCGGAACATCGCGTCCAGGATGGCCGGGTCGTCCACCAGCATGTTGCCGGTGGACGCGCCCATGAAGATCTTCAGGCCCGGCGTGGTGGCCGGGTCGATGCGCTTGACGTTCTCGAGGTTGTCGTTGCTGGCGCCGAAGTAGAAGCCGAAGTTGGCGCGCGAGCGGCCCGCGGCGCGGCGGTACTTGTCCTCCAGCGCGTCGTTGTCGAGCGTGGGCGGCCGGGTGTTGGGCATCTCCAGGTAGCTGGTGACGCCGCCGGCCACGGCCGCGGAGGATTCGGTGGCCAGGTCGCCCTTGTGCTCCAGGCCGGGCTCGCGGAAGTGCACCTGGGCGTCGATGACGCCGGGCAGCAGCCACTGGCCGTTGGCGTCGCGGACGATGTCGCCGGGGCGGGCGTCGAGGTCGGCGCCGATCAGTTCGATGCGGTCGCCGCGGATGCGCACGTCGCCGTCGAACTCGCGGCCTTCGTTGACCATGCGGGCGTTCTTGATCAGCAGCTGGTTCATGGGGATGGCTTCCGTTCAGGCCAGGTTTCGGGAACAAGGTCCACGCCGCCCGGGTTCATGGGGTGGCAGCGGCCAATGCGTTTGGCGCCCAGCCAGCCGCCGCGGACCACGCCGAAGCGCTCCACCGCCTGCATCGTGTACTCCGAGCAGCTGGGGTAGAAGCGGCAGCGCTGGCCCAGCAGGGGGCTGATGGCCAGCTTGTAGCCGCGGAGCAGCAGGATGACGGGCTTTTTCACTGATTGCGCCGGGGCTGCTGCCGGCATAAGGTTGCCGCTGGAGAAGGTACTAGGCTATAACACGCCGCCTTCGAGCCTCAAGGAAAGAGAGGAATTGCCCTAGTGGCCGCAAAGAAACCCGCAAAGAAGGCCGTCAAGCCGGCCTCCAAGAAGCCCGTCAAGGCCAGCAAGCCGGCTAGCAAGCCGGCTGCCAAGGCCAAGCCGGCCGCCAAACCCGCGAAGAAGGCCGCCAAGCCCTCCAAGCCTGCCAAGAAGGTCGCCAAGCCCATCGCCAAGGCAAAACCTGCGCCCAAGCCGGCCAAGAAGGCCGCAAAGCCCGCAGCCAAGCCGGTCAAGAAGCCCGTCGCCAAGGTGGCTGCCAAGCCCGCGGCGAAGAAGCCCGTGGCCAAGGTCGTCGCCAAGCCGGCGGGCAAGCCCGCGGCCAAACCCGCTGCGAAGCCCGTCGCCAAGCCGGCAGCCAAGCCTGCGCCGGTGGCCAAGGTGGCCGCCAAGGCCGCGCCGGCGCCGGTGGCCAAGGGCAAGCCTGCCCCGTCCGCCAAGCCGGCTCCGTCCGCCAAGGCCGCCCCGGCCGCTGCCAAGCCCGCTCCGGCGCCTGCGCCCCGGCGCGAGCCCGGCGTGCGCGCGGGCTACGTCAAGCCCACCGCGCCGCGCCCCGAGCGCATCAAGCCGGCCCCCGCGCGCGAGCGCGTCGTCCTTCCGGCGGGCTACAAGCCCGGTGCGAAGGAGGAGTACATGGGCCCGATGCAGCTCGAGTACTTCCGCCAGCGCCTGCTGGGCTGGAAGTCCGAACTGGTGGAAGAGTCCAAGCAGACCATCGAGAACCTCAAGGAAGAGGTGCGCGACGTTGGCGACGAAGCCGAGCGCGCCAGCCGTGAATCGGAGAACTCGCTCGAACTGCGCACCCGCGACCGCTACCGCAAGCTGATCAGCAAGATCGACAGCACGCTCAAGCGCATCGAGGACGGCAGCTACGGTTACTGCGTGGACACCGGCGAGGAAATCGGCCTGGACCGACTGGAAGCCCGGCTTACCGCCGAGCGCACCATCGACGCCCAGGAGCGCTGGGAGCACCGCCAGAAGCAGATGGGCGAATAACCCACCCGCGCATCGCTATCGACAAGGCCCCGCGTTTGCGGGGCTTTGTTTTTTGGCCACGGATTTACGCGGATGAACGCGGATAGAGCAGCGGCGGATGGTTTCTTCGCCAGCGGCTACGGTTCACCGAAAGCCAGCCCGCCGTCGCCGTATCGGCTTTTATCCGCGTTCATCGGCGTAAATCCGTGGCCAATTCCTATTTGCCGAAATCGTAGAACGTCCAGTCCGAGGGAAGGCCAGCGGCCAGGGAATCGCCGCGCAGGCGCGCGCGCACCACGGCCACCGGCATCGGTCCGCCCTTGAGGATGGCGTCGTGGAATTCGCGCTCGCTCATCGTTCCATCCACCACCATTTCGCGGTGCAGGGCCTGGAACTGCAGCCCGCCGATCATGTAGGCGATCTGGTACAGCGGGCCGTAGTCGCCTGCGAAACTGCGGCGCACTTCGGCGCGGGCGTTCTCGCGCTCGTGGCCCACGCGATCCACCAGCAGGTCCACGGCCTGGTCGGGCGTCATCCTGCCCAGGTGGAAATTGAGCGAGAACAGGATGCGGGCGGCACGGTGGCTGCGCCAGAACAGCATGCCAATCTTGTCCTCGGGCGTGGCCGCGAAGCCGCGCTCGTACAGGCGGAACTCCCAGTACAGCGCCCAGCCCTCGCCCCAGAACGGCGTGTCGAACAGCTCACGCTGCGGCTGGTGGCGGGCGTTGTAGAAGTACTGCAGGTGGTGGCCGGGGATCAGTTCGTGGTGCACCACGGCGCGGGAGAAATGGCGGTTGTTGCCGCGCAGCGCCATCAGCTTCTTGCCGTGCGGCATGGTGTCGGTGGGGTAGGCCACCCACACGTCCTGGCCGCCCAGGAAGAACGGCGCCTGCAGCTGGTACTCGGGCGTGAGCATGGTCATGCGCCAGTCGCGCTTGGCCAGCTCGGGCACGGTCACCAGGTCGTTGTCTTCCAGGTAGGCGATGGCTTCATCCGCCAGTTCGACCACCAGCCTGGGCTGCTCGCCCGGCGCCGGGTGGCGCGACTTGACGATCTCCAGCGCCTGGCGCCAGTCGGACTGGCCCATTTCCCGCGCGGCTCTTTCCATTTCGCGCTGGCACCAGGCCAGCTCGCGTTCGGCCAGTTCGATCAGCTGCTCGGGCGAGTAGGCAATCAGCTCGTGGCGCAGGTCGGCCACCAGGGCGTCCCGGCCGATCGGGTCGCCGATGATGGTTTCCGGGTCGTTGGCGCCGGCCAGCGTGTCGCGCAGCAGCTTGGCGTGCGCCTCCATCTGCTTGTCCAGCGCCTCGTAGGGCTGCCGGGCCCACCAGCTGAACTGTGGGTCGTAGCCGGCGTGGAAGCCGTACCATTCCTTGAGGTCGCTGCGCACGCCGTCGAGCAGCCGCGCCGCGCGATTGGCGACGATCGGCGTCGTGCCCAGCGCCTTCGGGTCTTTCTCCAGGCGAGCCTGCAGCGCGGCCAGTTCACGGCGGCTGCGGTCGAGGGTTTCGGCGCTGGCGCGGGCATCGGGGTAGTCCAGCGCGCGACGCGCTTCGGCCAGGGCGATCAGTGCGTCCACGCCCGGCAGCAGCGGGGCGGCCTGCTGGTAGCGCAGGCGCTGGAAATCGAGCTGGTCCAGGCGATAGGCCAGGTCGCGCTGCAGCAGCGCGTGGTCCACCTGGTCTTCCAGCGCCAGCGTGGCGACGTCCACTTCGGCCAGGCGCGCCTGCCAGCCGGTGTACAGGCGGCGCAGGGCGGCTTCGCGGCCGACGCCGGCGGTGATGTCGTAAACGCGCTCGAGCGCGGCCAGGTCGGTGCGGAAGCGCGCCACCACCGGGGCCATGCGCTGCGCGCTGGCCGGCATGTCTTCCAGCGCCGGCACCAGCGACGCCGTCTGCGCCGGGAGGGACGCAGGCAGCGCAAGCGCGGCGCCCAGGGCGATCGCCAGCAGTCGGCGCGTGGTCGGCATGGTGTTACTCCTGGGCCGGGGCGTGCCGGCGGGCGGTGTCCTGGATGAACTGCAGCAGCGCCGCGAGGCCCTGGCTGCGCGTCGGCGAAAGGTGCTTGGAAAGCCCGATGCCGCTGATGTAGTCGGCGGGCGTGGCGAGGATCTCGGCGGCACTTCGGCCCGAATACACGCGCAGCGCCAGGTAGATCAGGCCCGAGACGATGGTGGAATCGGAGATGGCGTGGAACTCGAGCGCATCGGCATTGCCCTCGGCCACGATCCACACCATGGACTGGCAGCCGTGCAGGCGGTGTTCTTCGGTCTTCCATGCCTCGGGGAAGGGCGGCAGCTTGCGGCCCAGGTCAATCAGGTACTGGTAGCGCTCGGACCAGTCGCCGAAGAAGCTGAACTCCTCGGCGATGGCCGCCTGTGCCTCGGCCGGCGAGGCCTCGGTGGGCCGCATCAGCCGCGCCTCCAGCGCACGCCCTGGGCGGTGTCTTCCAGCAGCACGCCTTCTTCTGCCAGCTGGCGACGGATGGCGTCGGCGCGGATGAAGTCGCGCGCGCGCTTGGCGGCATCGCGCTCGTTCACCAGCGCCTGGATGCGCGCGTCGTCGCCGTCCACGGCACCGCGGCTGAACCAGGCCGCCGGATCCTGCTGCAGCAGGCCCAGCAGGCGGCCGCCGCCCAGCAGTTCGGCCTTGAGGCTGGCGCGCGCAATCGGGCTGCTGGCCTTGCGGGCCTCGCCGGCGATGCGCGCCAGTTCGGCCAGCGCCGCCGGCGTGTTGAGGTCGTCGCACAGGGCCGATTCCACCTCGAACGGCACCTGCGCATCGGAAACGGGAACGTCGGCCAGGTCGCGGAGCGTGCCGTAGAGCCGGTCGAGCGTGCGCACGCACTGCTCGATCAGGCCTTCGGACCAGTCCAGCGGCTGGCGGTAGTGGGCCGACAGCAGGGCGTAGCGCAGCGCTTCGGGCGGATGCTGGTCCAGCAGGTCGTGCACCAGGCTGACGTTGCCGACCGATTTGGACATCTTGGCGCCGCCCAGGTTGAGCATGCCGTTGTGCAGCCAGAACCGCGCGAACACCTGGCCGCCGTGGGCGCAGGTGCTTTGCGCCACCTCGTTCTCGTGGTGCGGGAACTGCAGGTCCACGCCGCCGCCGTGGATGTCGATGGTGTCGCCCAAGTGCGCCTCGGCCATGGCCGAGCACTCGATGTGCCAGCCCGGGCGGCCGACGCCCCAGGGCGAGTCCCAGCCGGGCAGGTCGGGCGGGGAGGGTTTCCACAGCACGAAGTCGCCGGGGTCGCGCTTGTAGGGCGCCACTTCCACGCGGGCGCCGGCCAGCATCTCTTCGGGATCGCGGCGCGAGAGCTTGCCGTAGTCGGGGAAGCTGGCCACCGAGAACAGCACGTGGCCCTCGGCAGCGTAGGCATGGCCGCTGTCTATCAGCCGCTCGATCATGGCGATGATGTGCGGGATGTGGGCGGTGGCGTAGGGCACCACGTCGGGCGGGGCCACGCCCAGCCGCGCCATGTCGTCGTGGTAGGCGGCGGCGTACTTGTCGGTGATCACGCTGATCGGCACGCCCAGCTCGCGCGCGGCGTGGTTGATCTTGTCGTCCACGTCGGTGATGTTGCGGGCGTAGACCAGGCGCGGATAGTGCCGGCGCAGCAGGTTGGCCAGCACGCCGAACACCACGGGTGGCCGGGCGTTGCCGATGTGGACGTAGTTGTAGACCGTGGGCCCGCAGACGTACATGGTGACGCGCTGGGGGTCTTGCGGCTCGAAGGTTTCGAGCAGCCGGGTCCGGTTGTTGTAAAGGCGAAGGTCCATGGCGGAAGGGCGAGGCCAAAGCCCGAGTCTAGCAAGCCCGGCCGTCGCGCTTAACGAAAATCTTAGGCTTGGGTTCAGCCGCCGGGTGTTTGAATCCCGGCGTCGGCTCAGGCGCATTCCCCGGGTCCCGCGGCGGGGTCCCGCCCGGTGCCGCCGCCGTGCCAGCCCCCTACGGAGTCTCGCGATGACCGCTTCCCCCCGCTTGCTGCCCCTCCTGTTGGTCGCCCTGTCGGGTCCGGCCCTGGCCCAGTACGCCGGGGACGACTACGCGGACGAAACCTACGAAGTGGCGCCGATGCCGGAGAACGTCAGCTTCGGCTACGCCCAGGTGCTGCGCGCCGACGAGGTGGTGGAAACCCAGCGCACCCGGACCACCGAGGAACGCTGCGACGACGTCCAGTACCGCCAGTCCGGCCAGACCACCGGCGGTACCGTCATCGGGGCCATCGTGGGCGCCGCGCTGGGCAACCAGGTCGGTGACGGCGACGGCCGCAAGGCGGCCACCGTGGCCGGCGCCGTGGCCGGCGGCGTCATCGGCAACAATATCGCCCGCAACCGGGTCGAGGCCGAGTCCCGGGGCTGCCGCCTGGTCGAAGTGGAGCGCGAGGCGCCGGTGATCGTCGGCTACGACGTGGAATACATGTACAAGGGCGAGAAATACGTCTCGCGCCTGCCCTACGACCCGGGCAACCGCCTGCGCATCCGGGTCTCGGTGATGCCCGACGACACGGCCACCGCCGCCCGCTGAGTTGCGGCCCGGCACCCCCGCCGGCATACTTGACCCCGAAATGATGACCTTCGCCGCCAACGCCGACATCCTGACCTCTGCCTACATGGCGGCGGGAATGACGTCTCGTGCGCGCCGACCGGAAGCCGCCACGCCAGCTGGGTAACCCGGACGTCATCGCTTGCACACCGGAAAAGCCCAGCCTAGCGCTGGGCTTTTTTGTTTTCCGCCACCGCCCTCGATCAGGACCCACGGAATGAAGCATTTCCTCAACACCCAGGACTGGACCCGCCCCGAACTGGACGAACTGCTGGTGCAGGCCGCGCGGTTCAAGCGCTCCAGGCTGGGCGACCAGCTCAAGGGCAAGGCGATTGCCCTGGTGTTCTTCAATCCCTCCCTGCGCACGCGCACCAGCTTCGAACTCGGCGCCTTCCAGCTCGGCGGCCATGCGGTGGTGCTGCAGCCCGGCAAGGACGCCTGGCCCATCGAGTTCAACCTGGGCACGGTGATGGACGGCGAGGCCGAAGAACACATCGCCGAAGTGGCCAGGGTGCTGTCGCGCTATGCCGACCTGATCGCGGTGCGGGCCTTCCCGAAGTTCCAGGACTGGTCGGTGGACCGCCAGGACACGGTGCTGCGCAGCTTCGCGAAGTATTCCACGGTGCCGGTGATCAACCTCGAGACCATCACCCACCCCTGCCAGGAGCTGGCCCACGCCATGGCCCTGCAGGAACACTTCAAGACCCCGGACCTGCGCGGCAAGAAGTTCGTGCTCACCTGGACCTACCACCCCAAGCCGCTCAACACCGCCGTGGCCAACTCCGCGCTCACCATCGCCACGCGCATGGGCATGGACGTGACCCTGCTGTGCCCGACGCCCGAGTACGTGCTGGACGAGCGCTACATGGGCTGGGCCGCCGACAACGTGGCCGAAAGCGGCGGCTCGCTGCGCATCAGCCACGATCCCGCCGAGGCCTACACCGGCGCGGACGTGGTGTACGCCAAGAGCTGGGGCGCGCTGCCTTACTTCGGCCGCTGGGACCAGGAAAAGCCCATCCGCGACGCGCACCGCCACTTCATGGTGGACGAAGCCAAGATGGCGCTCACCAACCGCGGCGTCTTCAGCCACTGCCTGCCGCTGCGCCGCAACGTCAAGGCCACGGACGGGGTGATGGATGCGCCGTACTGCATCGCCATCGAAGAGGCCGAGAATAGACTGCATGTCCAGAAGGCGGTCATGGCGGCGCTTGCAAATCAATAAGCAGGAAATAGTGAAGAGGAAATAGAAATTAGAGAGAGCCAAGGCTGCCTCGCGTCTTTCGATTTCACTATTTCCTACTTCCTACTTCCTTCATTACTACTACCTCCTTTTTTTCCATCGACTCCGGATCCCCGCCATGACCTCCCCCAAGCACATCGTCCTCGCCTTCTCCGGCGGCCTCGACACCAGCTTCTGCATTCCCTGGCTGCAGGAGCGCGGCTGGGCCGTGCATACCGTGTTTGCCGATACCGGCGGCGTGGACGCCGAGGAGCGCGCTTACATCGAGGCTCGCGCGGCCGAACTGGGCGCGGCCAGCCACGTCACCGTGGACGGCGGCCCGGCGATCTGGGACGGCTTCGTGAAGCCCTTCGTGATGGCGGGCGAGGGCTACCAGGGCCAGTACCCGCTGCTGGTGTCGGACCGCTACCTGATCGTGGATGCGGCGCTCAAGCGCGCCGCGGAGATCGGCACCCGCGCCATCGGCCACGGCTGCACCGGCATGGGCAATGACCAGGTGCGCTTCGACCTGGCGGTGAAGTCGGCCGGCGACTACGAGATCGTGGCGCCGATCCGCGAGATCCAGAAGGAACACACCCAGACCCGCGCCTACGAGCAGGCCTACCTGGAAGAGCGCGGCTTCGAGGTGCGCGCCAAGCAGAAGGCTTACACCATCAACGAGAACCTGCTGGGCCTGACCATGTCCGGCGGCGAGATTGACCGCTGGGAAGCCCCGGGCGAGGGCGCCCGCGGCTGGTGCGCGCCGCGCGCCGAGTGGCCGGCCGCGCCGCTGCGCGTCACCCTGCGCTTCGAACACGGCGAAGCGGTGGCGCTGGACGGCGTGGCCATGCCCGGTGCGGCGCTGCTGGCCAGGCTCAACGGCCTGTTCGCGAAGTACGGCGTGGGCCGCGGCATGTACACCGGCGACACCACCATCGGCCTCAAGGGCCGCATCATCTTCGAAGCCCCGGGCCTGGCCGCGCTGCTCACCGCGCACCGCGCGCTGGAAGAGGCGGTGCTCACCAAGCACCAGAACCGCTTCAAGCCCGAGGTGGCGCGCAAGTGGGTGGAGCTGGTGTACGAGGGTTTCTACAACGATCCGCTCAAGGCCGACCTCGAGGCCTTCCTGCGCTCGAGCCAGGCCTGCGTGAACGGCGAAGTGGTGATCGAGACCCAGGGCGCCCGCGTGGACGCCGTGGCCGTACGCTCGCCGCACCTGCTCAACGCCAAGGGCGCGACCTACGCCCAGTCGGCCGACTGGGGCGTGGCCGAAGCCGAGGGCTTCATCCGCCTGTTCGGCATGAGCAGCACGCTGTGGGCCGAAGTGAACCGCAAGGACTGACATGAGCGATCTGCTGCCCGAGGTCCTGGGCCACCTGGAGAAACTGGTGTCGTTCGACACCCGCAACCCGCCGCGCGAGATCGGCACCGGCGGCATCTTCGACTACCTGCGCTCGCAGCTGGCCGGCTTCGAGGTCACCGTCACCGACCATGGCGCCGGCGCCGTGTCCATGCTGGCCGTGCGCGGCGCGCCGAAGCGGGTGTTCAACGTGCACCTGGACACGGTGCCTTCGTCGCCGGCCTGGACGGCGGACCCGCACGTGCTGCGGGTCACGGCCGACCGCGCCATTGCGCTGGGCGCCTGCGACATCAAGGGCGCCGCGGCGGGCCTGGTGGCGGCCGCGCGCGCGACCGCGGGCGACGCCGCCTTCTTGTTCACCACCGATGAAGAGGCCAACGATGCGCGCTGCATCGCGGCCTTCCTGGCCGGGAAACACGGCTTCGGGGAAGCCATCGTGGCCGAGCCGACGATGGGCGAAGCGGTGCTGGCGCACCGCGGCATCAGCTCGGTGCTGGTGAAGTTCCGCGGCCACGCCGGCCACGCCTCGGGCCAGCAGGCGCGCGACCAGAGCGCGCTGCATGCGGCCATCCGCTGGGGCGGGCGGGCCATGGACTTCGTGCAGGCGCAGGACCACCTGCGCTTCGGCGGCCTCACCGGCCTGCGCTTCAACATCGGGCGGGTGGAGGGCGGCATCAAGGCCAACATGATCGCGCCCAGCGCCGAGCTGCGCTTTGGCTTCCGGCCGCTGCCCTCGCAGTCGCCGGCGGCGCTGCACGAACAGCTGCGCGGCTTCGCGCCGGCCGGCATGCTCGAATCCTACGAAGAAACCTTCAGCGGCCCCTCGCTGCCGTCGGGCGACGTGGCGCGCGCCGAGGAGCGCCGCCTGGCCGCCCGCGACCTGGCGGACGAGCTGGGCCTGCCGATCGGCAATGCGGTGGACTTCTGGACCGAAGCCTCGCTGTTCTCGCAGGCCGGGCTCACCGCGTTCGTCTTCGGCCCGGGCGACATCGCCCAGGCCCACACCGCCGACGAGTGGGTCGCGCTGGACCAGCTCGCCACCGTTGCCGCCCACTACCAACGACTCCTGGGTTGAAGCCACCGCCATGACCGAGATGCGCACCACCATCGTCCGCCTGCTGTCCAACATGGGCAGCGCGAAGGAAATCCAGCAGTACCTCAAGCGCTTCAGCCAGCTCGACGCGGCGCGCTTCGCCGTGGTGAAGGTGGGCGGCGCGATCCTGCGCGACGACCTCGACGCCCTGGTGTCGTCGCTGTCGTTCCTGCAGCAGGTGGGCCTGACGCCGATCGTGATCCACGGCGCGGGCCCGCAGCTCGACGAGCGCATGAAGGCGGCGAAGATCGAGAAGAAGACCGTGGACGGCCTGCGCGTCACCGACACCGCCGCCCTGGCCATCGTGCGCCAGGTGTCGCAGCAGGAGAACCTGCGCCTGGTCGAGGCGCTGCAGGCGCAGGGCGTGCGCGCCACGTCCATCACCTCGGGCGTGTTCGAGTGCGATTACCTGTCCAGGCGCAAGTACGGGCTGGTGGGCAAGGTGGACGCGGTGCACGTGGCCAGCATCCAGGCCGCCATCAAGGTGGGCTCCATCCCCGTGATCGCGTCGCTGGGCGAAACCGCCGGCGGCCAGATCCTCAACGTCAACGCCGACTGGGCCGCGAACGAACTCGTCAAGACGCTGCAGCCCTACAAGATCATCTTCCTCACCGGCACCGGCGGCCTGCTGGACGGCGACGGCGCGGTGATCGACTCGATCAACCTGAGCACCGAGTACGCCGAGCTGCTGCGCCAGCCCTGGCTGCATTCGGGCATGAAGGTGAAGATCGAACAGATCCACGACCTGCTGATGGACCTGCCTCCCTCCAGTTCGGTGTCCATTACCCGGCCCGACCAGCTGGCCAAGGAGCTGTTCACCCACCGCGGCTCCGGCACGCTGGTGCGGCGGGGCGAGAAGGTGCTCACCGTGACGTCGTGGAAGAAGCTCGACCTCAAGCGGCTCAAATCGCTGGTGGAGTCGGGCTTCGGCCGCAAGCTGGCCCCGGATTATTTTGAAAGGACGAAGCTGTACAAGGCCTACGTCAGCGAGCACTACCGCGCCGCACTCATCATCACGCTCGAGGACGGCATTCCCCACCTGGACAAGTTCGCCGTCAGCGACGACGCACAGGGCGAAGGCCTGGGCCGGGCCGCGTGGCAGGTGATGCGCGCCGAGACGCACCAGCTGTTCTGGCGCGCCCGCGCCGGCAACCCGGTGAACGATTTCTACTTCGACGAAGCCGACGGCTGCCTCAAGGGCGAGAAGTGGAATGTGTTCTGGTACGGCCTGGAAGGCTGGGAGCAGATCCGCTACGCCGTGGACCACTGCCTGGCCCGTCCCGCGACGCTCAAGGGCTGACCATGACCCCCTGGACCGCGCAGCCCACGCTCAGCGGCGAACACGTCACGCTGCGGCCCCTGCAGGCCGGCGACGCCGATGCCCTGGTGCGCGCCGCCGCCGACGGCGAGCTGTGGAAGCTCTGGTACACGTCGGTGCCTGGCCCCAACACCGTGGCCGACTACATCGCCCGCGCGCTGGCCGACCGCGCCGCGGGCACGGCGATGCCGTTCGTGGTCCTGGACGCGTCGGGCCAGGTGGTGGGCAGCACGCGCTACTTCCGCATGGAGCCCGACGTGCCGCGCCTGGAGATCGGCTTCACCTGGTATGCGCGGCGCGCCCAGCGCACGCCGCTCAACACGCAGGCCAAGCGGCTGCTGCTGGCGCACGCGTTTGAGGTGATGGGCTGCGCCGCGGTGGAGTTCCGCACGCACCGCTTCAACCACGCCTCGCGGGCCGCGATCGAGCGGCTGGGCGCGCACTACGACGGCACCCTGCGCGCCCAGATGCGCATGCCCGACGGGCACCTGCGCGACACCCGCGTGTATTCCATCCTCGACAGTGAGTGGCCGACCGTGCGAACCCACCTGGACTTCACCCTGGCGCGCGGGGCGCGGCCGTGAGCGCGCCGCTGCGCATTGGCCTGGTCGGCGCCCGCGGCTACGTGGGCACCGAACTCATCCGGCTGGTGGCCGCCCATCCTCGCTTCGAACTGGGCTTCGTGTCCTCGCGCGAGCGCGTGGGGCAGCGGCTGGCCGACCACGAGCCTGCGGTGGACGGCGAACTGCGCTACGTCAACCTCGATGCCGCCCAGGCGGCCGGGCAGGGCGCTGATGCGCTGGTGCTGGCCCTGCCCAACGGCATGGCCGCGCCCTTCGTGGCCGAAGTGGACGCGCAGTCGCCGGGCACGGTGGTGGTGGATCTTTCGGCCGACTATCGCTTCGACGAGGCCTGGCACTACGGGCTGCCCGAGCTCACGCGCGCTGCTGCGGCGGGAGCCCGGCGCATCAGCAACCCCGGCTGTTACGCCACCGCGATGCAGCTGGCCGTTGCCCCGATGCGCGATGCGCTGGCCGGGCCGGTGCAGTGTTTCGGCGTATCGGGCTATTCCGGCGCCGGCACCAGCGCCTCGGACAAGAACAACCCCGACAAACTGCGCGACAACCTGATGCCCTACGCGCTCACCGGCCACATCCACGAGCGCGAGGTGACGCGCCAACTGTCGCACCCGGTGGAGTTCATGCCGCACGTGGCGCCGCACTTCCGCGGCATCACGCTCACGGCCAACCTGCACCTGGCGCAGGCCTTCGACCTGGCCGAAGTGCGCGGGCGCTATTGCCGCCACTACGCCGGCGAGCCGCTGGTTCGCGTGTCCGACGAGGCGCCGTGGGTCAGCCACATCGCCCACCGCCACGACGCCGAAGTGGGCGGCTTCACGCTGTCCGCCGACGGTCGCCGGCTGGTGGTGGTGGCCACGCTGGACAACCTGCTCAAGGGCGCGGCCACGCAGGCCCTGCAGAACCTCAACCTGGCCTTTGGCCTGCCCGAAACCATGGGAATCCCGACATGAGCGAGCTGCTTTGGCAGAAACCCGGCGTGGCCGTGGATGCCCGCATCCAGGCCTTCCTGGCCGGCGACGACGTGGTGCTGGACCGCGAGTTCATCCAGGACGACATCACGGCCTCGGCCGCGCACGCGCGCGGGCTGGCGCGCATCGGCATCCTCACGGGCGAGGAGTGCGAGGCGCTGTGCCGCGAGCTGGGCCTGCTGTCGGACGACCTGCGCAGCGGCGCCTTCGTGCTGGACGAGCGCTACGAAGACTGCCATTCCGCGATCGAGTCGCGCCTGGTCGAGCGCCTGGGCGACGTGGGCCGCAAGATCCACACCGGCCGCAGCCGCAACGACCAGGTGCTGGTCGCCACGCGCCTGTGGCTCAAGCGCAAGCTGCGCGAGGTGCAGGCCGTGTGCCGCGAAGTGGCGGAAGTCTGCCTGCAGCGCGCCGAGGCCGAGGCCATCCCGATGCCCGGCTACACGCACCTGCAGCGCGCCGTGGTGTCGTCCACCGCGATGTGGTGGGCCGGCTTCGCCGAGGCCTTCATTGACAACGCCGTGCGCGCCGGCCAGGCCCACGACTGGATTGACGCCAACCCGCTGGGCACCGCCGCCGGCTACGGCGTGAACCTGCCGCTGGACCGCGAGGGCAGCACGCGCGAGCTGGGCTTCGCGCGCATGCAGGTCAGCCCGATCTACGCGCAGCTGTCGCGCGGCAAGTTCGAGATCGCCGCCGTGGACGCCCTCGGCGCCGCCGTGCTCGACCTGCGCCGCCTGGCCTGGGACCTGAGCCTGTTCACCACCGCCGAGTTCGGTTTCGTCACGCTGCCGCCGCAGTACACCACCGGCAGCTCCATCATGCCCAACAAGCGCAACCCCGACCTGGTGGAGCTGATGCGGGCCACGTATGCCAGCATCGCCGCCTCGCGCACCGAGCTCGAGCAGCTGCTGTCCCTGCCCACCGGCTACCACCGCGACCTGCAGTTCACCAAGGGCGCGCTGTACCACGCCTTCGGCCGCGGCCTGGGCGCGCTGGGCCTGCTGACCAACCTGCTGCGCGGCATGGCCTGGAACACCGACCGCCTGGCCAAGTCTTTTGACGACGGCATGTACGCCACCGACAAGGCCGTGGAGCTGGCCGTGGCCGGCATGCCGTTCCGCGAGGCCTATCGCCTGGCCGCCGTGGAGCCGCTGCCCAGGGCCGGCGCCGATGCGCAGGCGAGCCTGGATGCGCGCGTGTCGCCGGGTGGGGCCGGGTGGCTTGGCCTCGACGCGTTGAAGCAGCGTCTGGCGGGCATCACTGCGCCGTCCTGACGGTTCGGGTTCTTGGCGGTGCGAAGGGGGCTGCTAATGGACGACCGGCGGCCATTCCTGACGCGTGAACTCCATCAGCCATTCATTGCCCTGCGAGGGCCATATGTGGCCGGCGCCGTAGGTGCCAAATACGAACGCCGCACCGCCCGGAGCTGGTGACTGCAGCTGGCAGCAGCCCATGAAGTTCGTGAGCGGGCCCTTGGTGCGATTGTGGCGTGCCAGGGCTTGGACGGTGCCCGCCCAGTCCTGCTTGTGCCGCGGATCCTCGCCCCGGCCAAACAGGTAGAGCACGGGCTTGGGCGTTGCGTCGCTGGCGAAATCGGGCTGCACGGAGCCGATCACGGTGAAGGTCGCGAAGGCTTCGGTGCGCTCTGCCAGCAACAGCAGCGTGAAGTGGCCGCCGTTCGAGAAGCCAGCCACATGCGTTTTCTCAGGCCGCGTGCCGTAGCGCTTGGCCATTTCCTCAAGCAGCCGGTCCGTCAGCTTCAGGTCGCGGTCGCCCTGTTCGCCAACCCGGTACTGCCAACCGCGCATGGGCGAATCAGCGCGCTTCTCGCCGCGCGGATACGCGACGATGGCGTCGGGCCAGTCCTGGTGCAGCCGCACGGCGTTGGCGAAAGCCCGGTCGTCGTCGCCCCGGCCGTGGAAGACGACCATCAGGGTGCGCGGCTCGGCGCTCGAGGTGTCTGGCACGTAAAGCAGCACGCGGCGCGCCTGGCCGTCGATTTCGAACTCGAGCATTTCCTCCGCGGCCTGCACGGCGGGCGCCAGGACGAGCAACAGCGCTGCCATCAGCCGCCGTCTGAAAGCGGTTCCGGGTTCACTGGTTGGCATGGTCATCCCGTCCTTCGTCTGGTAACAGAGGGTGGAAGAAGGCATGTCGAGCGGACGTATTCATCATCTCGCGCCTTTTCGGGCGAGCTCCGTCCTGCGCATGCCATCAAGGGTGAGTCTTGCTGCTGTCGTCGCCGTCCGACTGCGGCGGGATGGCCTTGATCAGCCTGTACTGCAGATAGAGCAGGGCCAC
>DAORUD010000024.1:21750-26517 GCA_035433005.1 Arenimonas sp.
ACACGATCAGGGTGACCCTGTTCACCCGCCGCGCACTCATTCCGCCTTGGGATGTCGCAGCACGCGCAACGAGACCACCAGCACCAGCCCCGCGCCGACCGCCAGTACCCCCCACAGCACCCAGCGCTGCCAGTCTTCGCCGCGCTTCGGGCCCAGGGCCTGCGCGCCGCCGGACTCGCTGCGCGCACCCAGCGTGGCGGGCTGCGGCGGCGCCGAAGCGGCGGCCAGCGCCGCCTGCACGGGATAGTCCTCGCGCGCGGCGCGGCCGCTGCCGGCCACCAGCACGTAGGGACCTTCGCCCTGGGCCAGCATCACGAAGCGGTCGGGCTGGTAGGTCAGCACCAGCGTCGGCGCCTGCGCGAGGGCGGGCTGGCTGGTGACCTGCCATTCGCGTTCGCGGTGCAGGCCGACGTCGGGCGCGACGTGGCGCACTTCGTCCTTGCCGGTGCCCAGCCGGAACGCGGTGAAGTTCGCCACCGGCTGCCACCATTCGCTGGCCGGTTCCCTGGCGCTGACGCCCAGGGCGGACACCGAGTTGGTGCCGTCCAGGCGCACGTCCAGTCGTTCGATGGCCGCAGGTGCGGCGCTGGTGTAGGTGAACGTGCCGGGCTGGTCCGCGACCGGCGTGCCGGCGAGTTCGATGGCCTTCCATTCGCGGCCGTCGCCGGCGGCGATCAGGCGCTCGGCCTGCAGCGCTTCGATGGCGGGCCAGTTGCCCTCGCCCTCGATGGACAGGCGCAGGTAGCGAGCCTGCGTCGGCGCGATGTCCAGCTGCAGGCGCTCGATGCGCAGGCCGTTGTCGTCCAGCGCCACCAGGGGCAGGCCGCTGGCCAGGGTTTCCCAGCGGTCGAGATCGTTCGACGCACTGACGTGCACGCGCAGGTTGATCGGGCGCACTGCGGCGGCGTCGAGCTGGACATGCAGGCGCGACAGCACGGGCGGCTCGTCTTCGCCGCGGTCCACCAGCAGGTCGTGCTGCTGGTCGGGCGGGGGAGCCGCTACATCGGCGCGCAGGTCGAGGCCGCGCAGGCGGCCGTCGCTGTCGCGCTCCAGCCGCAGGTTCAGGCTTTCGGGTTGGCCAGCGGCGGGCAGCGGCACGTGCAGCCAGGCCAGCGGCTCGCGGCGGGCTTCGTCCTTGCTTTCGGACGGCCAGGGCGCGAAGGGCACGGGCTGGCCCTTGGCGTTGAACACGGCGAGGTCGCGCAGGTCACTGCGCGTGACGTTCGCCAGCACGTCGGCGTCGAGCTCGAGCACGTACGCGGAGGCCTCGCCCTTCGTTTCGATCGGCCACTGCCAGGCGTAGTCCTGCGGCGTGGCGGCGCCGGCGGTGCCGGTGGCCAGCAGGCCGAGCATCAACAATGAGCGCATGGGCTTACTCCGAACGGGGCGGGGTGGGGGCGATGCGGCCGACGATGATCAGCAGCAGGCCCACGACGACGAAGGACACGATGCCGGTGATGTTGCCGACGAACTGTCGGTCCACCAGCAGCAGCTTGAGCAGCACGATGCCCAGCAGCGCCGCGCCCAGCCACCACAGCGGGCGGTCGCGGCGGCGCGAGCCGAGGATCCAGGTGGTCACGCCGGCCAGGCACCAGGCGACGGTGAGGCTGGTCTGGGCGAGGGTCTCGCCGAGGATGTCCGGCGACCAGGGCAGGTCGCCCAGATGGTGGCAGGCGCGCAGCACCGACATCGTCAGCATCAGCAGCGCCGCGCCGGCCCAGGCCAGGCTGCCGAGGCGGTGCGGGTCGTCGTGCGCACGCAGCGCGGCCGCGGCCACCACCAGGCCCAGCAGCAGCGACAGCTCCAGCGGGTTGAGCACGGGCAGCCAGGGCAGCGGCGCGCTGTTGCCGGGCAGCAGGTTGCCCAACAGCCAGGCGATGCCGAGGCCGGCCCCGGCCAGGGCCAGCCACACCGGGCGCCAGCGCGGGAAGTCGTCCGCCACCGGCCAGCCGGCCAGCCGCGGATGCTTCCAGGCGGCGAAGAACAGCAGCGCCAGCGGCGCCATCACCGCGGGCAGCAGCCAGCCGTCGGCCAGCCCGGCGCGGTCGTCCAGCACCCGCATCAGCGTGATGCCCGCGGCCGCCGCCACGGCCACCAGCCAGGCAATGTGCGCCACCGGCAGCCCGCGCGACCGCGGATTGCGCAGTGCGGCCAGCGTGGTCAGCGCCAGCGCCAGCACCGCCCACCACAGCGCCAGCGGGGCATCGAACAGGGTTTCGTCATAGTGGTCCTGCGACGCCAGCGACAGCGGCAGCATCAGCACCACCGATGCCACCAGCGGCCAGGACAGCCGCGGCCAGGCCATCGGTCCGCGCAGCAGCGCCGCCAGCGCCGCCGTCACCAGTGCGAAGCCGCCGTAATGCAGGGCATCGAACTCGGGCGACAGGTTCACTTCGATTTCCCGCAGGCCCAGCACGCTCCACCACAGCAGGCCGGTGAGGAACAGGATCACCTGCAGCGCCACCGCGCGGCCGGCGCGCTGGTAGAACCAGCTGCCCGCCAGCCACGCCAGCGCCAGCAGCACGAGGTTCAGGGCATGGCCGTTCCACAGGAAGCGGTCGTCCATGCCCAAGTGGTAGTCGAACAGGCTCACCATCCACGCGCCGCTGGCCAGCACCAGCAGCACCAGGCCGGTCCAGCGCACGAGGCGACGTCCCTGGCGCAGGCCCAGCCACACCATCGCCGCGCCCTGCACGGCCCAGGCCGCCGACGTCCAGCGCGCCGTCAGCGCCAGCGGAATGGCCAGCGTGGCGAACACCACGCCCATGCCGGCCGCGCTCTGCGCCAGGTCGCGCAGGCGCTGGTTGCGCTGCGCCCACAGCGCCAGTCCCGCGAACACCGCCGCCACGAACACCGCGCTGGCAGCCAGCCCGAAGCGGTCATCGCCCAGCAGCCCCACCTGCATCGGGAAGGCCAGCAGCGGCGTTCCGAACAGCAGCGTGCCGTCCACCTTGCCGTTCTTCTGGCGCCCCGCCAGCGCGTACAGCACCGGGATGGCGACGAAGAACAGGAAGAACAGCACCAGGAACGGTTCCACCGTGGCGAACTTTTCCGGCTGGTAATACTTCGCGCCCCAGGCCGCGCCGATGACGAAGGTGAACACGAAGCCCACCAGGTTCAGCGCCCGCCACGGACGCTTCCACGCGATGGCGAACACCGCGGCGTTGAGCACCGCGTAGTAGCTGAACAGCGCCACGTGGTTGCCGCTGCCCGTGGACAGCAGCACCGGCGCCAGGTAACCGCCGATGAAGCCCAGCACGGCGAGCGCCGGCGCATTCTGCTTCACCGCCAGCACGCTGGCGCCGGCCACCAGGACCACGATCAGCGCGAAGGCGGGCATCGCGCCCAGCACCTCGTAGTTGCGGAAGGCCGCGAACACCACCAGCAGCAGGATGCCGATGGCGCCGCCCTGCAGGCTCAGGCCGAAGGCCGGCCGCTCGGCGGCGCTGCGCAGGCCCCAGACCAGGCCGGCGATGGCGCCGGCGGCGATGCCGGCCAGGCGGAACTCGATCGGCATCGTCAGCCAGCCGGCGTCGGCGGCGTACTTGATGGCGGCCGCGACGCCGAACATCAGCACCAGCACGCCCAGCTTCACGGGCACGTTGCCCTCGAACAGCCAGCCCTTGGCGATGGCGAAGGCTTTCTCGAACACGTCCGGTTCGCGCGGACCCGGATCAATGGCCGGGGTGGGGGAGGGCTGGCCGACGGATGCGGGCGCCGACACGGCGGGTGCGGGAATCGGCGGCGGTTCGGGGGCGGCCTGCACCTGGGCGGGTGGCATGACCGGGGCCGGCGCGCTAGCGGGCGCGGCGGACGCAGCCCTGTTCAGGCCGGGCACTTGCGGGGGCGCAGCCGGGGATTCGTCGGGGGCGGGCCCGGCCGCCTGGACGCCTGCCTCGGTGCCCGCTGCGCCAGGCGCGACCGCGCTCCGCCGGCCCTGGGCTTCGACGCGGGCCAGCCGCTGTTCAAGGTCGCCCACCCGGCGGCGCAGGCGCAGCGCCTGGCCCAGCAGCACGCCCAGCAGGGTGCCGGCCACCAGGCCGAAGAAGCCGTCGTCGGTTTCCGCCATGGCCAGTCCCAGCACCGCGCCCAGCAAGCCCAGGATCCAACTCATGCGCGCCCCCACCCGATGAATGGGCCTGAGTGTAGCCAACGGCGGGGCGGCGTGAGCGCCGCGCAAACAAAAACGCCGCCCTTGCGGGGCGGCGTATTGTTGGACCGGATGGTCGGGGAGACAGGATTTGAACCTGCGACTTCTACGTCCCGAACGTAGCGCTCTACCAGGCTGAGCTACACCCCGAGGAATCCGAGCCCGCTATTCTAGGGGGGAAGCGGACATCGGGCAAGGCCGGCGATCATCTTCATGCCCCGGGGACGGCCCGGGCCGGCGCCAGCCGCTAGAATGTGGCCTCTCCCTGGAGTGCCCGCCTTGATCAAGCCCCGCACCACGCCCGGGGTCATGGAGCTGCTGCCCCGTGACCAGATTGCCTTCCAGCGCATGCTGGACGTCATCCGCCGCAACTATGAGCGCTTCGGCTTCCTGCCGGTGGAAACGCCGGTATTCGAACTGTCCGAGGTACTGCTGACCAAGACCGGCGGCGAAACCGAGCGCCAGGTCTACTTCGTGCAGTCCACCGGCGCCCTCGAGCAGGGCGGCCAGCCCGAGCTGGCCCTGCGCTTCGACCTCACGGTGCCCCTGGCGCGCTACGTGGCCGAACACGAACACGACCTGGCCTTCCCGTTCCGCCGCTACCAGATCCAGCGCGT